>NZ_SJUY01000005.1:0-215410 GCF_004337175.1 Exiguobacterium sp. SH1S21
ACGGATCGAAGATCGTCTCGCCCCAGCGCTCATAGAGGAGTGCCCATTGACTGACTTTCTTACGGTCCACCCCGAACTCTTTTCCTAACGTTGTGCATCCGTCTTTGCCCGTCAAGTAGCGTTCGGCCACATGAATTTTGAAAGCCTTCGTAAATTTGACCATAAAAACACCCCATAAAAGTTGGATTTTTATGTCCAACTTTTATGGGGCAGTTCATTTTAGGGCTTTTCGTATTAGACGAGCTGGGCTTTATACGCCTCATATTCTGCGTCTGTGAGCGAAACATAGTGACCTGGTTCGACTTCGCGAAGCGCAGGGATGCTCGAATCTTCATCCGACCGTCCGACAGCACCAAGTGAGCCAGACTCGTAGACGATCCGCTTACGTGTCCGTTCATGTTCTGGATCCGGAAGAGGGATCGCAGACAAGAGCGATTTCGTATAAGCGTGAATCGGGTTCTCGTACAGGCGCTCTGCCGGTGCAAGCTCGACGAGGTGACCTTGGTACATAACTCCGATCCGGTCCGAGATATACTTGACCATCGACAAATCGTGGGCGATGAACAAGTACGTGAGATCACGTTCACGTTGCAACTCTTTCATCAAGTTGACGACTTGAGCTTGGATCGACACGTCGAGTGCTGAGATCGGCTCATCGGCGATGATGAAGTCCGGTTCAACAGCGAGCGCCCGGGCAATCCCGATCCGCTGACGCTGTCCGCCTGAGAATTCGTGCGGGTAACGGCTCGCATGCTCTTTCGTGAGGCCGACCGTCTCGAGAAGGTCGTACACACGGTTCATCCGGTCTTCTTTCGTCTTGGCAAGGCCGTGGATATCGATGCCTTCAGCGATGATATCAGCGACCGTCATCCGCGGATTGAGCGACGCATACGGATCTTGGAAGATCATCTGCATAGCCCGGTTGAATTTCAACTTCTCAGCCTTATTCTTTTTCCCGTGGACGTTCTCACCTTTGAAAAGAACATCGCCGTCGGTTGCATCGTAAAGGCCGATGATCGTACGACCTGTCGTCGATTTACCGCAACCCGACTCTCCAACGAGACCGAGCACTTCACCTTTGTAAATATCGAACGAGATGCCGTCGACCGCTTTGACGACGCGGCCTCGGCCAATTTTAAAGTGCTGCTTCAGGTCTCGTACTTCTAATAATTTCTCACGTTCCATTATTCAGCACCACCTTTCAAAATCGATTTCGCGAACGCGCTGTCAGGACGATATTTGAGCGCGAGATCGCGGATCGCTCGCGGCGGCGTCACTTGCGGTGCTTGTGGGTGCAAGAGCCAGCTCGCTGCATAGTGTGTATCGCTAATTTGGAACATCGGCGGTTCTTTCTCGAAATCAATCTTCATCGCATACGGATTACGCGGTGCGAACGCGTCACCTTTCGGCGGGTCAAGCAAGTTAGGCGGCGTGCCCGGGATGGCCGGGAGCGCTTCGTTCGGATCATCGGTCGGACGCGGCATCGATCCGAGCAGTCCCCAAGCGTACGGGTGACGCGGCTCATAGAAGATCTCATCGACCGTTCCTCTTTCGACGATTTTACCGGCGTACATGACGGCGACACGGTCAGCCATGTTCGCGACGACACCGAGGTCGTGCGTGATGAAGATGATAGCCGTACCCGTTTTTTGCTGAATGTCTTTCAACAATTCTAAAATTTGGGCTTGGATCGTCACGTCGAGTGCCGTCGTCGGCTCATCGGCAATCAACACTTTCGGGTTACATGCGAGCGCGATCGCGATGACGATCCGTTGACGCATACCGCCTGAAAGTTGGTGCGGATATTGTTTAAGACGTGCCTCTGGGTTCGGAATCCCGACGAGTGTGAGCAATTCGAGCGTACGCTTCTTCGCATCTTCACCCGTCAATCCTTGGTGTTGCTTCAATCCTTCGGCAATCTGTTTGAAGATTGTCATCGTCGGGTTGAGTGACGTCATTGGATCTTGGAAGATCATCGCGATGTCGCGCCCTCGGATTTTCAACATTTCTTTTTCTGACAACTTCGCCAAGTCTTTTCCTTCGAACAAAATTTCTCCGTTCGTGATCTCACCTGGCGGGTTCGGAATGAGACGCATGATCGCTTTCGATGTGACGGATTTACCAGAACCCGATTCACCAACGATTGCGAGCGTCTCGCCTTTTTTCAAATCAAACGATACGTTGCGGACGGCTTGTACCGTTCCGGCATACGTATGGAACGAGACCGCTAAGTCTCGGACAGATAAAATCGTTTCCATGCACGAGTCCCCCTCTGTTTAAATTATTTACGCATTTTCGGGTCGAACGCATCACGCAAGCCATCGGCGAGCAAGTTGAAGCTGACCATGAGCAAGACGATGATGATTGACGGGATGACGAGCAAGTACGGGAACGTCCGTAGCTCTTTGTATCCGTCGTTGATCAACGTACCAAGTGACGCTTGTGGCGGTTGAAGTCCGATCCCGATGAAGCTGAGGAACGCCTCGAAGAAGATGGCAGATGGAATCGTGAACATGAGTGTGATGATGATCGCACCGAGCGTGTTCGGGATCAAGTGTTTGAAAATCAAACGGTTACTTGAAGCACCGAGCGTACGGGCAGCCAACACAAACTCTTGGTTTTTCAGTTTCAAAATCTGACCGCGGACGAGTCGACTCATCCCGATCCAGCCGGTGATGGCCATCGCCAAGATAATGGTGAAGACACCTGGGTCAAAGATCAAGATGAACAAGATGATCAAGATCAAGTTAGGAACGCCAGTCAAAATCTCGACGATCCGTTGCATGATGTTGTCAATGCGGCCACCGAAGTAAGCCGAGACGCCGCCGTAAGCGACACCGATGACCGTATCGATGATTGCGGCCATCAAACCGATGAAGAGCGAGATACGAGTCCCTTCCCAAACACGCGACCAAAGATCACGCCCGAGGTAATCGGTACCGAACCAGAAGTTCTCTTCGACGTTTTTCTGTTCATAGAAGTTGATGTCACGCCCACCGAGGTTGGCCATGCCGTCAAATCCGGCCCACTCAAGTCCTGTGACTTTAGGCGGTAGTTTCGCTTGTGAGATATTTTGTTCATAGGCGTCACGGGCTGAAAGCATCGGACCGAACAACGCGAGCAACACTAAAATTAAAATGATCGACAGCGAGAAGATGGCCGCTTTGTTTTTCTTAAGACGAAGCCATGCATCTTGCCAGAAGTTCAAACTTTTCCCGGCAATTCGTTCACCGAGCTGTTCGTTCATCTCGACACGTTGGAACATGTCTTGGTCGAACTGCTCGAAATCTTTTTTATTTTCAATCATCAGTTATCCCCCCCAAGACGAATACGTGGGTCAACGACTCCGTAGAGCAAGTCAACAAGTAAAATAATTACAATGAACAGAGCCGAGAAGAAGAGCGTCGTGCCCATGATGACCGAATAGTCATTCAACGTGATCGACGTTACAAACAATTCACCAAGTCCCGGAACGGCAAAGATTTTCTCGATAACGAACGTACCTGTGAGTAGCGCAGCCGTCATCGGTCCAAGGATTGTGATCGCTGGAATCATGGCGTTACGCACCATATGTTTCCACACGATTGCATTCCCGGTTAATCCTTTCGCTTTCGCGAGCGTGACATAGTCTTGTCCGGTCACTTCTAGCATCTCGGTCCGTACGAAACGGGCGATCGACGCGGTGACCCCGAGCGACAATGAGATGGTCGGAAGGATCGTATGCGCCGGCGAGTCCCAGAACGCGACAGGCAATACGCCCCATTTTACCCCAACGTAGTATTGAAGGAGGGCCGCAAAGACGAACGACGGGACAGAGATCCCGATTACCGACACGAACATTGAACCATAATCGATGTACGTGTTATGGCGAATCGCTGCAACGATCCCGAGCAATAGTCCTGTCAGCGTACCAAGCACTAGTGCCTGAATACCTAACTGGGCCGATGGTCCGATTCGTTCCATGATCAACTCCGTCACTGGCCGGTTGGCCGTACGGAACGATACGCCGAGGTCGCCTTGGACAAGGTTCCCTAAGTAAGTCGCATAACGAACTGGAAGCGGATCATTGAGTCCGTAACGATCGTTCAAGATCTGAATTTGCGTTTCCGTCAATTTTTCCTGGTTCTGATACGGTGAACCTGGAAGCAGGTCCATCAGGAAAAATGTGAACGTCGCAATCAAGAAGAACGTGATGAGGCCGTAAACCAGCCGCTGAAGAATATAACGTCCCATAATAAAAACCCCCTGTTTTTCTAATTGTGTCTATGCTTGCACCAACAGCGTCACTATGACATATTTCCCATTTCTTGAATTCACAAAATGAAAGGAATTTTCTGAAAGAATAGGTCAAACGTCATCTCAAGGCTCTTAGCACAGCATATGAAAATCACAAAACCCTCAGTTTCTGAAGTATTCTGAATTTTCACTGTTACTCCATTATACTTTACCAACAAAACATTTGAATAGTATTTTCTCTCAATTCGATTTTTTTTTTAGAAAAGTGGGGACATGCTTGCGCATGTCCCCTCTCCTATTTAGTTGATATCAACGTATTTGTACTGGTAATCAGCACCGAAAAGTTGACGGTTGAAGTTCTCGATGTTTGGACGGATCAAGTAAGCGACACCGGCCTGGTAGATCGGCATGATCGCTTGGTCTTGTTCAATCAAGAGCGTTTCTGCTTCTTTGAATTTGTCGTAACGAGCATCGATCTCTGTTTCAGCCGAAGCTTCATCGATCAACTTGTCGTATGCTGCTGACTTGTACTTGATGTCGTTTTGACCGTTGTCTGACGTGAAGATGCCAAGGTTAGTGAGCGGGTCTTGATAGTCAGGTCCCCAAAGGGCGAATGACATCTGGTAGTCCCCGTTCGCTTCGCGTTCGAGCTTGTTGTTGAACGGTTGTTGCGAGATGTTGACCGTTACGTTCGGCAAGTTCGACTCGATTTGGCCTTTCATGTACTCTGAGATTTGTTTTGAAACTTCACTGTCGAATGAAAGCAATTCGATTGTGGTCGCTTCGCCACCAGTTGCTTCTTCCCAAAGCGTTGCTGCTTCATCAGTGTTTGTCTCGAAGTGTTGGACGCCTTCTGTGTAATCCGTTCCGTCTTCATACTTGATGAATTCTTTCGGGATGAACGAAGTCGTTGCGATTGAACCGTTGTTCAACAGTTGGTCGATGATACCGGCCGGGTCAACGGCACGAGCGATTGCTTTACGTGCGTTCACATCAGCGAATACTTCATCTTCATGATTGAACTTGAAGTAACCAATTGCTGAACGAAGTCCTGTGTTGTAGTCTTCGTCTTCTTGGAAAGCAGCGACTTGCTCAGACGCGAGGCCTGCGTAATCAACATCGCCTGCTTCATACAAGTTGACGACCGTTGACGTATCTTTGACGACGCGAACGTCGACTTTGTTGAGAGCGACGTTGTCGGCATCCCAGTACGTATCGTTTTTCGTCAAGACATAGCCTTGTTCACGATCCCACTCTGACCATGTGAACGGACCGTTGTAGAGAAGGTTCTCTGTGTTTTTTGCGAAGTCCGCTCCTTGCTCAGTTGCGAACGCTTCATTGATCGGTGTGAACGTACCGAACGATGTGAGTGAGACGAACGATGGGTCCGGACGCTCGAGTGTAACTTCTAGCGTTTTCTCATCGATTGCTTTCACACCGAGTTCTTCTTTAGGAAGGTCACCCGTGTTGATCGCTTCGGCATTTTTTACCGTGTTCATGATATACGCATATTGCGAACCAGTTTCTGGGTCCACGGCACGTTGCCAAGCGTAAACGAAGTCATTCGCTGTAACCGGCTCACCGTTTGACCATTCGGCGTCACGAAGCGTGAACGTGTAGACGGTTTCGTCTTCGTTCAATTCAGGCTCTCCTTCAGCGATGGCTGGAACGGCTTGCCCTTCTTGGTCAAGACGGTAAAGACCTTCCATTGTGTTGGCGATCAAGTTGAACGCGACTGCGTCCGTTGCGAGCGCCGGGTCGGCTGTAGTAATGTCAGACGTGTCCGTCAAACGAAGTACTTTCTCTCCGTTCGAAGACGAACCGCCGTCAGAGTCTCCGCCAGTCGAGCAAGCGGCGAGCACTGAACCGAGCGCTAAGATGAGTGTCATCATTAGCAAAATCGATTTTTTCTTCATTGCGATGTCCCCTTTCTAATCTCGTGAAGCTTAGCATTCCGTCGGACTAACATCTTACTCTTTTTCTTTAATTTTCTGAATATTACATAAAGTATCCGACGAAAGAACGTTAGGGCTATTGTAAAAAATTTTTAATCAAACTGTCAACTATGGAATAAACCGCTGTCATTTAAAAAAACTTCCTTCTCGCCATAATAGCGGGACTACGCGTATCATAGAACCATAAGCAAACGTGATAAATTGGCGTCATCACGTTGAAAGGAGTTTGTCACATTGAAAAATTTTAGAAGTATATTAATCGTTTGGGGAATTGTCACAATTGCCTATACGGTTTGGTCGTACGTATCGTATTACCGCGCGGAATCGTTCGCGTTTCATTTGAGCGGCGGCTTGTTCGTCGCCGGCATGATCGTCTTCGCGTACGGGATGTTCTCACAGATGAGCGCTTCAGGATTGTTCGACGGGATTATGTACGGGTTTAAACGAAATCGCCGCGCCAAACTAAAGGAAATCGATTCCGATTATGAAGAAGACGAAAAAGACGACGACGAGATGAAAGAAGAACGTTCCGCCCGTAAACAGTCGGCTTGGCGTTGGGTATACGTCGGGATTGGCAGTGTGATTCTGTCATACGTCATCACCCTCGTTTGACCTTTTTGTTTTTCCGCCAATATGCTAAACTAAATGCAGAACATAGGAAACACAAGGAAGAAGACAAGTACCTCGAACTCCCTCTCCCCCAGAGAGTCTACGTTGCTGCGAGTAGACGGAGAGCGTTCAAGCGAATGGACTTCAGAGTGGCTCACCTGAATGGTAGTACGGTGAGACGGTTACGCCCGTTAACGCGATCAAGTGGCATGATTTCATGCAAATTTGGGTGGCACCGCGGTTATTCGTCCCGATTTTTCGGGCGGAGAACTGCGGTTTTTTATATTTTATGGAGGTGTAGGCATGGCAACGATATTTTCAGGCATTAAACCGACCGGCGTCGTGACGCTCGGTAACTACTTAGGGGCGATGAAACAATTCGTCGATCTTCAAGAAGAACATGACGCGTACTATTGTATCGTCGATCTTCACTCGATCACGGTCCAACTTGACCGCGTCGAGCTGATGGACAACACCCGCAAGCTGGCGGCGCTCTATCTCGCCTGCGGACTTGACCCTGAGAAGGCAACGATCTTCGTCCAGTCAGAAGTAAAAGCGCACGCCCAACTCGGATGGATGTTGACGTGTATCGCTGGGATGGGCGAACTCGGTCGGATGACGCAGTACAAAGATAAATCGCAAGGTAGCGATAACGTCGGGGCCGGGCTGTTCATCTATCCGACACTCATGGCGGCGGACATTCTACTTTATGGGACAGAGCTCGTACCGGTCGGTGACGATCAAAAACAACATATCGAACTAACGCGCGACTTGGCCGAACGATTCAACAAACGCTATTATGAGACGTTCAAGATTCCTGAGCCGCTCATTCAAAAAGAAGGGGCTCGGATCATGAGTTTGACGAACCCCGAGAAGAAGATGTCGAAATCGGATGCGAACATCAAAGGCTTCATCTCGATGCTTGACGAACCGAACGTCATCCGTAAAAAAATCAAGAGCGCCGTCACGGACTCGAGCGGCGTCATCAGCTTCGACCGGGAGAATAAGCCGGGCATCTCGAACTTGCTCGAGATTTACTCGTTATCGACGGGTACTTCGATAGCAGATCTCGTGACTCAATACGCAGACTCGAACTACGGAACGTTCAAGCAAGACGTCGCCGAAGCGGTCGTCGCCATGCTCGAACCGATTCAAGCGCGCTATCACGAACTCGTCGACTCGTCAGAGCTTGATGCGATCCTTGACTCGGGACGTGAGAAAGCCGAAGCGGTCGCGAACAAGAACCTCGCCAAGATCGAGAAAGCGATGGGCTTAAGCCGAAAACGTGCCAAAGTGAAAAAATAAGACAGAGCCGCCCAACGTATGCGTTGGGCGGCTTCTTTATGGAAGAACACAAAAAAAGAAAGAAACAGGCGTCCCTGTCTCTTTCTTGTGGATGTTGCTTATTGCTCTTTGCCTTCGATGAATGCCCACTTGTACGAGTAGTCAGCGCCGAATCCGTGTTCAACGATTCCTTTAACGTACGGCTTCGTGAGACGAGCTGATCCGCGTTGGTAAACTGGCGAGATCGCGTTCTCTTCAAGAACGATTTTCTCTGCATCTTGAAGCTCTTTCCAACGTGCTTCAGCATCTGTGTTCGCTTTCGCAGACTCGATGAGTGCATCGAATTCTTCGTTCGACCACTTACCACGGTTGTATGGTCCGTCAGTTACGAAGAGGTCAACAAACGTCATTGGATCCTGGTAGTCAGGTCCCCAGCCTGCGAATGTAAGCTCAAAGTCACCTTTGTTCTCGAGGTCGAGTTTGTTGTTGAACGGTTGTTGCTTGATTGTAAGCGTCATGCCTGGAAGGTTCTTCTCAAGTTCACCTTTGATGAACTCACCGATTTGCTTCGCAGACTCTGAGTCGTAGTTGAGGAGTTCGATTTCGACAGAATCTGTCCCGAGCTCTTCAAGTCCTGCTTCCCAAAGTTTTTGTGCTTCTTCAACGTTGTAACCACCGATGTCGCCGTTCGCTTCACGGAAGTCTGCACCGTCTGGGCCTGTTACGAAGTCTTTCGGTACGAGGTAGTTCGCAGGTACTGAACCGTTCGCGAGAAGCGTTTCAGAGATTGCTGCTTTATCGTAAGCACGGTCGATCGCGTTACGGATATTTTGGTTGTCGAACGCTTCAACTTCAGTGTTGAACTGGAGGTAGAAGAGTGTCGGTTCAACGACAGTCGAGAATTCTTCGCTGTCTTGGTATTGAGCAACGAGTTCAGAAGTCAAACCAGTGCGGTCAACGTCACCGTTTTCGTACAAGTTGACGCCCGTTGAAACTTCTTTAACGACTTTAACGTCGATTTCGTCGAGTTTGACGGCTTCAGCATCCCAGTAGTCGTCGTTTTTGACCATTTTCCAGCCTTGCTCGCGCTCCCAGCTTTCGAGTTTGAACGGTCCGTTGTAGAGCGTCGTCTCTGCAGACGTACCGAAGTTCTCGCCTTGTTCTGCGTCGAACGCTTCAAGTTTAGGCATAAATACGCCGAAGCTTGTGAGACCAAGGAAGTATTCAGCTGGTGCTGTCAATTTAACTTCAAGTGTCTGATCGTCAGTTGCTGTAACGCCGACCGCGTCGCGCTCGCCTTCGCCCAAGTTGTAAGCTTCAGCACCTTCGATGACAGACATGACGTAAGCATATTGTGATCCGTTGTCCGGATTAAGAACTTCTTTCCAAGCGTATTCGAAGTCGTTTGCCGTTACAGGCTCACCGTTAGACCATGTTGCGCCTTCACGGATTTTGAACGTGTACGTTTTACCGTCTTCAGAAACTTCGTGTGATTCAGCCATCCCTGGTGTTGGGTTGTCTTCTTCGTCCATACGGTAGAGACCTTCGTTAACGTTGTTCAAGACGTTGAACGATACTGCGTCAGTCGCGAGAGTTGGGTTAAGTGAAGGAATGTCTGCACTGTCGAGCAAGTTGAGGACTTGCGCTTCATCTGCACTACCTTCTGAACCTCCGTCTCCGTTTGTTGTCGTTGTTTCTTCTTCCCCACCCGAGCAAGCTGCTAGGAACGCGCTAGATAGAAGCGTTACCGACGTTGCTAATGCAAAACCTTTTTTCTTATTCATTACGATGACCCCCTGATTATTTTCGTTTTAACGAAATGAACGATGGTAGAAAATTCTGAAATTTAACTTTACAAAATTTGTTACCACAATCCCGTTGATGCAATAATACAATATTCTGATAATTTTGCAAAGTATTTATTTTGATTTTTCTAAAAAATTTTTACCATAGGCTAAAAGCCCGCCTAGGGAGACGGGCTTTTAGCTCATTTTTTATAAACTTTTGAAAAAGTTAGGACGTACGAAGGACCGATGACCGGAAATCCAATTTCCGCATATGTGGAATCGACCGCGTAAGATCTTCCAGCTTGATAGATTGGAATAACGACTGCCTCTTCCAACAAGCGTTTTTCGGCTTGACGATACGCTTCATTCCGCGCCACGAGTACCTCAGTCGAGCGTGCCTCCTCCATCAACCGATCGAACGTCTCGTCTTTATAACCACTCGAATTCAAATAATTTCCTGTTTCAAATTGAGTCAAATAAGCACTGAACGCCGGATAATCCGGTTGCCAACCAGACAGCGACAGCGCATAGTCACCTGCGACTTCTTTCCTAACTTTGTCACCGAGCGGCAGTTCAGTGATGGAAACAGACAGCCCCGGAAGTTTTTCAAGTTCGGTTTCAATCGTCTCGGCGATTTGTCTCGCTTCTTCATCGACAAAGCTGAGTAATTCGATGTCAATCGTTTCTTCTTCGTAGCGTTCTTTGACCGACTCGAACAACGAAGACGCATCTTCTTCAAACGAGACGTCTTGCGCACTGCGGTCTGTGACGAGCAACCGGTCCGTCGTTTGTTCGGCGCGGGCGAGTGTGTCGGTGAACGCCTCTCGATCGAGCGCAATCGCGAGCGACCGGCGGAAGTCAGGGTCATCGAACGGATATTCATCGACGTTCGATTTCAAATAGAAGACACCGCTCCGAGGTACATCGATGATTTCACTTTCAAGTGAGTCGATCACGCTTTCTTCCGTCCCATAAGGAAGTGGGTGAATGCCCGTTGCTTCCGTCCCGAGCGCTTCATCCGCCCACATGATGATCCGCTCGAGCGTGACATTGCTTGCGTCGTGATAAGATTCATTTTTCGTCAGCGTCACTTGGGCCGCATCGATCGATTCGATTTGAAACGGTCCGTTCGCATCGAGTTCTTGCCAAGCCCCGATGGCTGTTTGTGGAAGAAACGCCGGCATTGCCAAAATCTCCTCGAACCCTTCCATCGGTCGTTCGAGCGTCAATTCGAGTGTCTGCGCATCGACCGCTTTGATACCAAGCGTCTCCGGCTCGGCTGTTCCGAGACTGATCGCTTTTCCATTTTTAACATCTTCAAGTAAGAAACTAAACGGTGAGTTCGTATCGTCGTCCGCGAGTTTTCTGAAATGGTCGACGAACGTCTCGGCGGTTACCGCCTTGCCGCCCACCGTCTGACTCGGCTTTAGCGAGAACGTGTACGTCGCACCGTCCTCTGACCGGGTCAATTTCTCGACGAGACCCGGTTCAATTTCACCGTCCGCCCCGAAACGATACAATCCCTCATAGACATGAGACAATATCGTCTGGGAACTCGGGTCGATGGCGAGTAAGGTGTTCGGCTGCTCCGGTAACGTCTCCCCGTGGATCGTCACGACTTGTTCTTCTTGCGGTACTAGTTCACGTGCTTGCTCGCGTTGTCCGTTCCAAATGATCAAAAAAAGTATAAGGACTGAACCCAACAAGGCGGCACCGATGATAAAACGTTTCATTCGGCATTCTCCCTTCTGTTAGACCAACCCTTATACCCTACCCGTTTTTAACCTATTTTTCTACAATCAGTCTGTCACTTTTGCGAATGCGAGTGTCGCATTATGGCCCCCGAAGCCGAGTGAATTGCTCAGTGCGTACTGAATATCAAGTTCCCGCTTTCCTTCTCGAACATAATCAAGGTCACAGTTTTCTGCCGGTTCGTCACAGTTGATCGTCGGATGAATCTGACCCTCATGAATGGACAACGCCGTGATGACCGCTTCGACGCCGCCCGCAGCACCAAGCAAATGCCCGATCATCGATTTCGACGAGTTGACGGCGAGCTGATCAGCATGTTCCCCGAACACGTTGCGGATCGCTTTCGTTTCTAACATATCGTTTAGTGGTGTGCTCGTCCCGTGGGCGTTAATGTACTGGACGTCTTCCGGCGCGATTCCGGCGTCACGCATCGCTTCACTCATCGCTTTCGACCCGCCTTCCGCTTCCGGTGACGGTGCCGTGATATGGTAGGCGTCCGAGCTCATCCCGTATCCGACGACTTCGGCATACATTTTGGCACCGCGCGCTTTCGCGTGCTCATATTCTTCGAGAACGAGGACGCCTGCGCCTTCGCCCATGATGAACCCGTCACGATTTGCATCGAACGGACGGCATGCCGTCGCCGGATCTGGGTTCGTCGATAGCGCCTTATTGGCACAGAACCCTGAAAACGACAACGGAGTGATTGGTGCTTCGGCCCCGCCTGCGAACATCGCGAGCGCATCGCCGCGTTGAATGACCCGGAACGCTTCACCGATCGAGTTCGTGCCCGAAGCACAAGCCGTCACCGAGCAGTTGCTCGGTCCTTTCGCCCCGAGGTAGATCGAGACTTGTCCGCTCGCCATGTTCGGGATCATCATCGGAATGAAAAACGGGCTGATTCGGCGTGGTCCGCGTTCATGCAAGATGCTCGCTTGTTTATCGATCGTCTCGACGCCGCCGATGCCGCTCCCGATCCACGTCCCGACTTTGTCCGCCATCGCTGTCACATCTAGACCACTATCCCGATGTGCGGCGTCCGCTGCTAAAATTGAGTATTGGATGAACGAGTCCATCTTCCGAGCTTCTTTTGGCTCAACCAAATGCTCGATATTCCATTCTTTGACTTCAGCGCCGACTTTTGCCGGGTACTGGCTAATATCAATCTTCGTCAACGTATCGACCGCATTGTCCCCGTTCAATAGCCGACCCCACATTTCTGTGACATCATTGCCTAACGGTGATACGACACCTAACCCTGTAATGACTACTCGTTTCATGAACAAATCTCCTCCGTGATTTTAGCGTTATTCCATGTGAGACAGCTCGCTCCCCAAGTGAGCCCGGCACCAAAGCCGGCAATGACGACCGTTTGTCCGGCAGTGACCTTCCCGATTTTAACCGCTTCAGCAAGCGCGAGCGGAATCGAAGCGGCCGATGTGTTCGCATGGTCTTGAATCGTGACGACTACTTTATCTTCAGCGAGCCCTAACCGCTCTATCGCCGCGTCAATGATGCGGCGGTTCGCTTGATGCGGGACTAAGACGTCCATGTCGGCAATGTCTTTACCGGCTTGATGAAGCGCCTCTAACACGATGTCCGGCATTTTCCGGACCGCGAACTTGAACACTTCGCGCCCGTTCATGACGATTTTACCATCTGCATTCTCATATAAGAACTTCCCACCCGTACCATCGCTCCCAAGAACGATCGAATCGATTGCCGCGATGTCATCTTCGCCTAATACGACAGCACCTGCGCCATCACCGAACAAGACGGCAGTCGAGCGGTCGTCCCAATCGATCAAATTGCCCATCTTTTCGGCTCCGATGACGAGTGTACGTTTAAAGCCTTTCGACTGCATCAAGCTCTTCGCCGTATCCATCGCGAAGATGAAGCCGCTGCAGGCGGCGCTGACGTCAAATGCGACGGCGCGTTTCGCGCCTAAGTTCGCTTGGACGAGACAAGCCGTCGCTGGGAATGATGGTGCCGTCGCCGTCGCGCAGACAATCGCGTCGATGTCCTCGATTACAACCCCCGCGCTCGCAAGCGCCCGTTCAGCGGCCCGAGTCGCCATATCCGCTACCGACATGTCCGCATCGGCCAAATGACGCGCCTCGATCCCGGTTCGGGTCCGAATCCATTCGTCGCTCGTATCCATACGTTTTTCCAAATCGATGTTCGTGACCCGGTTATCCGGAAGGAATGAACCGATGCCGATGATTCCAATGTTCATAGCTATAACCCCTATTCTTAGTATCTGGTACTAATATAAGGGAATGAAAAAGGGATGTCAACGCATCCCTCTCGAATTATTCACTTTGTCCGAGCCGTTTCGTGACCGCCATGACCATTTTCGCCGAGTTGATCGATGCCGTCTCTAAAAATTCATCGAACGACAAGTTCGCCTCTTCGTCAGCGCTGTCTGAGATTGAACGTGTGACGACGAACGGCACTCCGAACTGGTGGCACGTCTGGGCGATCGGAGCCGCTTCCATTTCAACGGCTGCGACACCATCAAAGTGTCCTAAAATTTCCGCGACCCGTTTCGAATCGTTGATGAACGAGTCCCCTGTGACGATCAGCCCGGTGTGGACGTTCACATCGTGCAAGCTCTCAATGACTTCCTTACAGACGTCCACCAAGTGCGCGTCCGCTTTATACGCAGCAGGCATGCCCGGAACTTGGCCGTACTCATAGCCGAACGCTGTCACGTCGACATCGTGGTGGCGGACTTCCGTCGAGACGACGACGTCTCCGACTTTCATCCCTTTCTTGAAGCCCCCGGCAGAACCAGTGTTGATGACGACGTCTGGTTTGAACTTATCGAGCAAGAGCGTCGTCCCGATGGCCGCGTTCACTTTTCCGATCCCTGACTTTAAAATGACGACCTGGACGTTGCCAAGGTATCCTTCATAGAAGTGATAGTTCGCAATCTCAGTATCCGTCCGTTCTGTCAATTCGTTACGAAGCAAGTTCACTTCTTCTTCCATCGCCCCGATGATTCCAATTTTCATGTGATAGCCTCCTCAGAAAGAGAGCGACCTCCAATTGGATGTCGCTCTTTTAGTCATTATTTGATTTCTTTAATTTCGACGACCATGTCGCCGCCAGCGACCATGTCGCCGCCAGGTGTCTGCACGTTCACGACGTCTCCAACGGTACGACCGAGAAGCGCTTTCGCGATCGGTGATTCGTTCGAGATTTTCCCTGTGAACGGGTCAGCCTCGGCACTGCCGACGATTGTATATGTTTCGTCTTCATTGTCTGCTTGAATGAAAAACGTCACCGTTTTCCCGATTGCGACCATTGAATTGTCCGCACCATCGTCTTTGATGATGACGGCGTTACGAAGCATCTCTTCAAGTTGTGCGATGCGTCCTTCGACCATAGCCTGCTCTTCTTTCGCTGCATCGTACTCAGCGTTCTCAGACAAGTCTCCGAAGTCACGGGCAATCTTAATACTTTCAACGACTTCTTTACGGCGCACTGTCTTCAGTTCATTCAATTCATGTTCAATCTTGTCTTGTCCTTCTAACGTCATGTAATGTTGCTTTTCAGCCATGTCTGTCACTCCTTCATTGTCTCCTAGTATATTACAGCACATCAAAATTGAAAACGATTTATTTTAGTAGGCTCGATTGCGTTCCGTAAGCACCCAGCGGATCTTTGTCACGAGAAGATCGATGGCGACAAAATTCTCGCCGCCTTCAGGGACGATGATGTCCGCGTAGCGCTTCGTCGGTTCGCAAAATTGCAAGTGCATCGGACGGACGACGTTCGTATATTGCGCGACGACCGAATCAATCGAGCGTCCCCGCTCGTTAAGATCGCGTTGCATCCGGCGTAAAATCCGAACATCGGCGTCTGTGTCGACGAACACTTTAATATCCATCAACTCACGAAGACGGTCGTCCTCGAGTGCTAAAATCCCTTCGACGATGACGACGTCGACCGGTTGGATCAAAATCGTCTCGTTCGAACGTGTATGGGCCGCATAATCGTAAACCGGCTTCTCGATCGCTTGATGATTTTGCAACTGCTTGATCTGTTCGATCAACAAATCGTTGTCGAATGCGAACGGGTGGTCATAGTTCGTCTTATATCGCTCTTCCATCGTCATTTCTGACTGGTCTTTATAGTAGGCATCTTGCTCGATCATGACGACCGATTGTCCTTTGAACGCATCCACGAGTGCACGGGCGACGGTCGTCTTTCCAGATCCAGTCCCACCGGCCACGCCGATAATGACGGGTTTATGTTGCATCAAAGTTAAATCCTCCTCATCGTAATTTACGACTGATTGCTAGGCCATCACCGAGAGGCAAAATCGCGGTGTGATAATCGGTCCGTGCCATCAATTGCTCAGTAAACTGTTTTACGAGACGGACGAGCCGGCGTCTACGACGGTCAAGAACTGACACGTCTTCGAGCAGGACGTCTCCTCTCAAAAACAAATTATCGCTGTAAATAGTACCACCAATTGGTACTAAAGCGCCATACCCATCAAAGAATTTTTGATATTGGCCTTTGGCTGCATCGATGAAAACCGCATCAAACGGTCCTTCGATCGACCCAATCAGTTCGACCGCATCGCCGTGAATGATGGTGATCCGGTCCGAGACGTCCGAACGTCCGATAAAGCCGAGCGCTTCCTCGTAACGACGTGCGTTGCGTTCGATTGTGACGATCTCGGCCTCTGGCAACAGCTCAGCCATGCGGATTGCACTGTATCCGATCGCCGTCCCGACTTCAAGTATACGCTGCGGCCGTTGCATCGCGAGTAACGATAATAACACCTCTGAGCCGGTCAAGTCCATGATCGGCACGTGATGAACGCGCGCAAACTCTTCCATCTCCGCTAAGAGCGGTGACCGGTTTAAAATCAAGTCCTCCACGTATCCTTCATAGGATGAATGTTCCACGTCTTACACCTCTTACTCTCTATTCATTCAAACGACCGGAAGCCAAGGCCTCCGGTCGCATATCTATCAGTTGTTCGCTTCTTCGAACGCTTCCCATTCGGGGCGATATTTGTTGACGTTCTGTTGATGTGCCTCATATGTCACTTCAAACAGAACTTCTCCGCTCGGGAAACCTTCGCGAGGCGGCCGTGCGTAGAAATAAACGTTGTCTGTATCGTTCGGGTTGAGCGTCGCTACGAACGCGTCACGACTGACCGAGGCAATCGGACCAATCGGGATCCCTGCGTAACGGTACGTGTTATACAATGAATCGTTTTGCAAATCATTGAACGACGTGAAAATTGACGTCTCACCCGTTCCGTACCAAACGGTCGGGTCGGACTGCAACTTCATCCCGTCCGCAAGCCGGTTCTCAAACACGCCGGCAATCTCTTGACGGTCTTCTGTCGATACCGCTTCTTTTTCGACGACGGAAGCGAGGGCGAGCGTCTCATGGAACGTACGTCCTGACGCCTCGACAGTATCAGCATACTCGAGATAAAGCTGTTCGGTCGGCTTAAGCATCTCATCGATGATTTGTGTGAGCGTGACACCTTTGTCGAACTCATACGTGGCCGGGAACAAGTAGCCCTCGAGCGGATGATAAATCCCTTCTGCTAACACTTCTTCGGTCAACATCTCGTGTTCGGCAACGAGTGAACGGATATATTCCTGATCGCTCAGCTGTGCCGAAATCTCTTCTTTTGGAATTTCAGCCACGTTGGCGAGCCGCGCGATGACTTGATCGATTGTGAATCCTTCTGGAATGACGAGTTTGATGTCAGGTACGACGATCACTTTACCCGTCTTCAGCGTGGCGATCAACTCGTCAAGTGACTGTGACGGCGACAGCGTATACGTCCCCGCTTGGAACGATGACTCATTTTTAAACCGTGTGTATAAACGGAAAATCGTGCTATTCCTCACAAGTCCATTCTCTTCGAGTAGTTCGCCAATATAACCTGAGCCTGCACCGAGCGGAACCTCGACTTCGACCGTTTCGGACGAAGCGGGATCGATCGGCTCAAGTGACCGCTTTACGAATGCATACGAGACAGCGGCGCCCGTGGCGATGACAAGAAGAAAGACAGCAAGGATAATAACCGTGATGCGTCGAACGATCCGGCTACGCGCACGCTTCTCATCAGGCATCGATGGATGGTTCATGCGTGTTCTCCCCTGTTCTTCTGTATGAAGATGGGCGACGAGGGTTTACCCTAGCCGCCCGTCCATTTATTAGTCTAATCCGACTTCGTCGTTGACGATGTCGAACGCTTCCATCACTTCTTCAAAGTCGTCATCATCTTCGACGAGTTTCAAGATGAACTCACCATCTTCAAGTTCTTCGATTTCAAACGCGTAAACTTCGATTGTATCTTCATCTTCTGTTTCCGGGTTACCGACTGGTTCGAGGACAACAAACGTCTTTTTCGAACGGTCGCTCGTCATACGGAAAATTTCTGCAAATAAATGCTCGTCTCCATTTTCATCTGGAATACGGTACATTTCTTCTTCACGACGGATTTCTGCCATGCGTAGTTCCTCCTTATTTCCCTGGACGATCCAGGTAATTTTGTAAAATCATGACGGCTGCCATCTTATCGATGACGGCCTTTCTCTTTTTACGGCTGACGTCTGCTGAAATGAGCATCCGCTCCGCTTGCATCGTCGTTAAACGTTCGTCGACAAGAACCGTCGGCAAACCGGTCGCCTCGGTGAGGGCGGCGGCAAACGCCTGTGACGCCTCACCCCGAGGACCGATCGTTGCGTTCATGTTCTTCGGAAGACCAACGACGACTTCTTTCACATCGTACTGCTCGATAATCGGTCGAAGCAAACGAACAGCCTGTTCAAAGTCGGGTTCCGTCCAATAGACCGTCTCCACACCTTGCGCCGTCCAACCCATGAGATCGCTCACTGCGACCCCAATCGTCTTCGAACCGACATCAAGCCCCATAACTCGCTTCATATTAGTCCTCTTTCCGATCGTTCAAATACGATTTGACCAACTCTTCGAGCAGTTCATCTCGCTCAATTTTGCGAATCAAGTTTCGCGCATCGTTATGACGCGGAATGTAGGCAGGGTCACCTGACAACAAGTATCCGACAATTTGATTGATCGGTTGGTAGCCTTTTTCCTCGAGTGCTTGATACACAGTGATCAGTGTCTCTCGAGTATTGGCTCGATTATCATCTTCTGGAAAATTGAATTGCATCGTGCGATCCATTTGGCTCACAAGAATCCACCTCTTTCCGTTTGCACTTCACATTCTATTATGCCAGTGATTGAACGTAATGTGAAGCAAACTTCAATGCTTCGTCTAGTTTTGTCGCATCACGACCTCCGGCTTGCGCCATATCAGGACGGCCGCCGCCGCCTCCACCGCAACGAGTCGCGACTTCTTTAATCAATTTCCCGGCGTGGAAACCGCGGTCGTTCAAGTCTTTCGTCACACCTGCGACGAGGTTGACCTTGTCACCGTTCGCTGATCCGAGAATGATGACGGCTGATCCAAGTTTTCCTTTCAACTCGTCGACCATGCCTCGGAGCGCATCCATATCCTGTCCGTCGACACGTTTGGCGATCAATTGGACGTCACCGTACGTCTCGATCGAATCCGTGAGCGTTGACGCCTCGATGTTCGCAAGTTTGGCTTTCAACGACTCGGTCGCACGTTCCGTCTCTTTCATTTCAACTTGAAGCGCTTGGACGCGAGTAGGCACTTCGAACGGTTTCGTCTTCAACAGTTTCGCAGCCGCTTCAAGCGTCTCGATGTGTTGGTTCATGACTTCATACGCGCCAGCGCCTGTGACTGCCTCGATCCGGCGAGTCCCGGCCCCGATACCTGACTCAGACAAAATTTTGAACAAACCGATTTCAGCCGTGTTGGCGACGTGGCAACCTCCGCATAGCTCGACCGAGTAATCACCGGCCGAGACGACGCGGACGACGTCCCCGTACTTCTCTCCGAACAGCGCCATCGCGCCCTTCGCTTTCGCGTCGGCGATGTTCATCTCTTCGATATCGACACCGATTGATGCCCAAATCTTCTCGTTCACTTGACGTTCGATCGACTGGAGTTCTTCCGCTGTCACTTGACCGAAGTGCGAGAAGTCGAAGCGGAGACGGTCCGGTGTCACGAGGGAGCCAGCTTGATTGACGTGCTCACCGAGCGTGTCTTTCAAAGCGCGGTGCAACAAATGCGTCGCCGTATGGTTCTTGATGATCGCTTGGCGCTCGTCTTTATCTACCGTAGCCGTCACCGCGACCTCAGCCTTGGCGATCCCTGAATCGACGACGACCGTATGCAAGTTTTGACCGTTCGGTGCTTTCGATACACCCGTGACGCGCAAGACGAAGTCCGTCCCGACGATTCGGCCTTTGTCGCCGACTTGACCGCCGCTCTCGGCGTAGAACGGCGTGTGGTCAAGGATGACTTGCGCCTCTTCTCCTGCCGCGACGACGTCCGCAAGCTCGCCGTTATGAATCAAGCTGACGATTTTCGCTTCAGACTCAAGGTTCGTGTACCCGACGAATGATGACGGGAGCGTGATGTCAGCGAGGACACCGGATTGAATTTGCATCGACTCGACATCAGCACGTGCCGTACGGGCCCGTTCACGTTGTGCGTTCATCGCTTGCTTGAATCCATCCTCATCGACCGTCAACTTGTGATCTTCTGCGTATTCGATCGTCAACTCGAGCGGGAAACCGTACGTGTCGTATAGACGGAACGCGTCTTCTCCGCTGATTACGTTCGATCCAGTTGCTTTTTGTGCTTTCGCGACTTCGTTCAAGATCGCAAGGCCGTCGTGAAGCGTCTCGTGGAAGCGCTCTTCTTCGTTCTTGATGACTTTTTTGATGAAGTCCTTTTTCTCACTCACTTCTGGATAGAAGTCGACCATGATGTCGCCGACGACGTCGACGAGTTCAAACATGAACGGACGCTCGATTCCAAGCATCTTCGCGTAACGGACGGCACGACGGAGCAGACGGCGCAACACGTAGCCGCGGCCTTCGTTTGACGGGAGTGCCCCGTCCCCGATTGCGAACGATACGGTCCGGATGTGGTCGGCGATGACTTTGAACGCTACGTCTTTACTGTTGTTAGCCCGATACGTCTCACCGCTGATTTTTTCTGTCTCGCGAATGATCGGCATGAACAAGTCGGTGTCGAAGTTCGTCGGCACGTCTTGAAGCACACTCGCCATTCGCTCGAGTCCCATCCCTGTATCAATGTTTTTACGCGGGAGCTCGGTGTAGTTACCGTGACCGTCATGGTTGAACTGGCTGAAGACGATGTTCCAAATTTCAAGGTAACGCTCATTTTCGCCGCCTGGATAAAGTTCAGGGTCGGTCGGGTCGTCACCGAACGCCGGGCCGCGATCGAAGAAGATCTCCGTATTCGGGCCAGACGGGCCTTCGCCGATCTCCCAGAAGTTTTCTTTGAGCGGGATGATCCGGTCAGCAGGAACACCTAACTCGAGCCAAATTTGTTTCGCTTCCTCGTCGTCCGGGTGAATCGTTACCGACAAGAAGTCCGGGTCAAGCCCGTACCAGTCGTCGCTCGTGAGTAATTCCCAACCCCATTTGATGGCGTCTTCGCGGAAATATTCACCGACCGAGAAGTTCCCGAGCATCTCGAAGAATGTATGGTGACGCGCTGTCTTCCCGACGTTCTCGATATCGTTCGTCCGAATCGACTTCTGGGCGTTGACGATACGCGGGTTTGCCGGAATGACACGGCCGTCAAAATATTTTTTAAGCGTCGCGACGCCTGAGTTGATCCAAAGAAGTGTCGGGTCTTCGACCGGTACGAGTGAGGCACTCGGCTCGACCGCGTGTCCTTTTGACTTAAAGAAATCTAAATACATTTGGCGAATCTCGGCGCCAGTTAATGGTTTGAGCGGTTTCATCAACAATTCCTCCTTATTCTGAACGAAACGAAAAAAAAGCGATGCCCGTCCCTGTGGAAAGGGACGAAAGCATCGCTTCGTGGTACCACCCTCGTTCGCACGGATTTACCGTGCCTCGAAACATCCGATAACGCGGATGAGACGCCCAGGGTGAGTGGGGACTCCAGACTAGCTTCGGTCGACCGACCCCCATCTTCTCACAGCCTAGGAAGATGTCTCTGGTGAGGCGGTTACGACTTACTCATTTCCTTCATCGTCTTTAATCGTTTCAGTTTTCTATTGGTCATTATCACATGTCAGAAACCAGACGTCAAGACTTGCCGCCAAGCCGTTCGACGAGTTTTGTCCGCCGCACCGGCTCTTCTTCCCGCGTCGCCGCCTCGAGCGCCCGGACGTCGCCGAACAAGAGCAAACTCTTCTTTGCCCGCGTGACGGCCGTATAGATCAAGTTGCGCGACGAGCGGAAGCCGCCGTTGAAGAAGACGGGCATGAGTACGATTGGAAACTCGGAGCCTTGTGACTTATGGATCGTGATCGCATAGGCGTGGGTGAACTGGTCCCATTCGCTGCGGTTGTATTCGACCTCGGTCTGGTCGAAGCGGATGTAGATCTTATCGACTTTGTCGACGTTCTCTTTGGCGAAGAAGATGTTCGTGATCTCGCCGATATCACCGTTATAGACGTTCTCTTCGGCGTTGTTGACGAGCTGGAGCACTTTGTCGCCGCTCCGGTACGTCCGATTGCCGTGTTTTACTTCCCTTGCTGCCGACTTCGGATTGAACACATTTTGGAGCGCCTCGTTTAACCCATCGATGCCGCATACTCCGCGATACGTCGGGGCGAGCACTTGGATGTCGAACGGCGAATAGCCTTTTCGCAGTGCGGCGCCGGCCATCTGACAGATCGCCTGCAACGCCGTCTCTTGGTTCGCTGTATAGAAGCGGCGGTCCGGCAACGCCGCGAGCAAGTCGTCTGGCATTTGTTTCGCGTTGAGCGCGTGCGCCAAACGCAGGATGCTCGATTCGGACGCCTGGCGGTGGACGACGTCGAGCCGGACGACAGGGATGCCGCCGGTCGCCATCAAGTCGGCGAGCACTTGGCCCGGTCCGACCGACGGGAGTTGATCACGGTCACCGACGAACAAGATCTTCATCCCATTCGGCACGGCCCGCAGCAGGCTACGGAACAAGAAGATATCGATCATCGAGGCCTCGTCGACGATCAACACTTTGCCGACGAGCGGGTTCGTGTCATCGACTTGGAACGAGCTGCCGTCGAACTTGAGCAACCGGTGAATCGTCGAAGCCGGTAGCCCGGTCGATTCACTGAGCCGCTTAGCGGCACGCCCGGTCGGTGCGGCAAGCACGAACGGGAACGGTTGATTCGGTACCGGTTCGAGCTTCCAATCGAACACGTCGCTCAGGGCGTGGATGATGCCGCGGACGACGGTCGTCTTCCCTGTTCCCGGTCCGCCGGTGAGCACCATGAGCGGGGACTTCAAGGCGAGCTCGATCGCTTCTCGCTGTTGTTTGGCGTACTCGATCGAGAACATCTCCTCGACTCGGCCGACCGCATCAAAGATCGTCGTCATATCGACGTCTTCCGTCGTCGATGTCGACATGATCCGGGCCAGTTCTTCGGCTGCTTTTCGTTCAGCCCGGTAGATGCGCGGATGATAGACGACGCCGTCCTCGACGATGATCCGTTCATCTTTGACGAGCGTCTCGAGCGCGCCGTTGAGTGCCTCGCCCGGGTCGCCACCGATGATGCGAGGCATCTCGCTCGCGAGTTGATCGGCCGTGACGAACAAGTGTCCGTTCCCTTGCTCGAGTTCGAGCACATACAATACCGCTGCCGCGATCCGCTCCGGATGGATGCCTTGAATCCCGAAGTGAGCGGCGATAGCGTCGGCCGTCTTGAAGCCGATGCCTGGCACGTCATACATGAGCGCGTATGGATTCTTTTCAATCGTCTCCATGGCGCGGCCTTCATACTCTTTATGAATCTTTGAAGCGAGTCGCGGGGTCACGTCGAACGGGGCTAAAAACAGCAACAGCTGGTCGACCCCGTATAAGACGTTCAACCGCTCGGTGATGACGCGGGCTTGTTTTTCTTTCAACCCTTCGATTTTCGATAAGACATCGGGATGCTTGACGATCTGGTCGATACAATCGTCACCGAGCGTATCGGCGATTTTTTGTGCCGTCTTTTGGCCGATCCCCGGAAACGATCCGTTCGTCAAAAAACGGACAGCGGCCCGCTTCGTCATCGGGACGACACGGCGGATCCAATCCGCTTTCATCTGTTTGCCAAACCGTGGATGGTCGACGAGACGGCCGTGCGCTTTGTACGTCTCGCCTTTCTCAATGCCGACACCGACGCCGGCGATGACCATTTCGGTCTCGTCTGTCTCAAAATTTTTCTCTTTTATACGTACGAGCGCAATAGTATGCGCTTCTTCTTCCGATTGAAACAGGACGCGGATGACTTTTCCTGTCAACTCGTAAGGTGCTGCTATCATTCGAGCCACCTCCAGCTAGTTTTCCATTCCCCATTATAGCCCGAGTTCGAACGGTAGAACAAATGGACTAACTGAATAGATTCAAGATTTGCTCGAGTTGATCGAGATTGAGCCGCTCAAGCAACCGAATCAATTGGTCGATATCGACCCGATTCAAGATGCGTTCGAGTTGTTCCAAGTCGACGGTCTCTAGCAACCGCTCGAACCGTTCGAGTTCACCTGAGTTGACGTATCCTTCGAGCCGATCAAATAGCTCGGTCCGCTCGATGCGGAACAGCTGCTCGAGTGACGGTCGTTGAATGAAGAAGACGAGCCCGGCGGCCGCTACGTGAACACCCCAGTTGAGAACGACGTGACCGAGCCGTACCGTCTGTCCGATGAACGGGATGAGCGGGATGAACGAGAGCTGCAAGACGATGATAACGAGTTGAACGTACGGGTTCGGGATGAACCAGGCGGTGAGAGCGAGCAGTGCTGGGACGACCCACGCCACCCCGACCGTCCCGACCGTCTTGGTCCATGACCGGTTTGATGACAATAGCCAATGCATGAGGATTCCGACGACGAGGAACGTCACAAACAATAACAAAAGCGTCGACGTCGCCCGCTCGGACTCGATGACGACCCGGTACAGCACGTTGTTCGTCCACTCCCCGCTGGCAAGCCGGTCATCGACCGCTGTAAATAAACGTCCGAGCATGAACCATTCGACAATGAAAAATACGACGACACTGAATAGACTAAGTATGCGCATGATGTCTCCCCTTTCTAGCGTTCCCCTTCTTTTCCCCGAACCTGAAACAAGCTATGCACGTTTTTCGGTGAATCAAAGCGGGAACTGTCGAAGTGAAACCATGAAGGAGGAAACAATGATGACGAAACGGCTACCAATCAGTGGACTATGTGAACTCGTCTTAGAAGTGACCGACATGACCGAGGCCGTCGATTTTTGGCACGGCAAGCTCGGTCTGCCGGTCGTCGAGCAATGGATCGGCGATGACGCCGAACCGAGCGCGTCGCAAGAAGGGGCGAACGAACCATGGGCGACATGGCTGTACGTCGGCGGCAATACGCGGCTCGGTCTATGGCTGAAGCGGGACTTTACGACAGACGAGGAAGAAAATCGCCAGCAACAAGTGACCGAATGGGACACGCTGTATGACGAAGGCGGCGCCCACGTCCATTGCGCCTTTTTCGTGCCGATGAAATCGTTCGATCAAGCGCTCGAAGTGCTCGAGGCGTCAGCGATCCCGACGAAGCTGCGGACGTGGGACGAGGACGAGACAGTCAACGGCAAAGAGCGCTCGGCCTACTTTAAAGACCCGAGCAAGAACGTCATCGAACTGTATACGAAAAATATGGACGAGGCATACGGCGAGTTTGCCGGCGAACCGGTGAAGATCACGACGAAACAGCTATGACGGCTGTTTTCGACTGTTCTCTCTTCATGATAAGATGAGAGAAAATGGAAAAGGTTGTGCCAGATGCGATTATTCCCTCCTCTGCTCATGATTGGTCTCGGAGTGCTCACGTTTGTATTGTATTTCATGATTGATGCTTTTCCGACGCTCGATCGCCCGACTTCTTTTGCCGCATTAACATTCGTCTCATTCGGTGTGACCTTCCTCATTTTGACGGATGGTATACGTCGGGCTAAATCAGGGAAACGCGTCGTGTGGAGCTACATTGTGCTCGCCTGCACGCTTTTGTTGACGACGTTGAACTTGTTCGTCTGGTTCGCCGGAGAACTTGTGAACTGACAACGGGACGAAAAGCGCCTCTCGCAAAAATAGCGAGAGGCGCTTTTCGTAATCAGTTTCCGAGCAATTCATCCATTTTCGCTTTCGCGTCACGTGCGAGCTCATGGTCCGGTTGTAGTTCGAGTACGCGCTCGAGTTCGGCGTACGTCTTGTCCTGCTCACCGAGGAACGCATAGGCGATGGCCAAGTTATAGCGGGCGTCCGTATGCGACGCATCTAAGTCGAGCGTGTCTTCGAGTGCGTCGACTGCCATGTCGAGCTGCTCGTTTTGCGCGAGCGCGAGACCGTATTGGAACGTGATCTCGACGTCTTCCGGCGCTTGCGCTTTCGCTTCACGAAGTCGCGGCAACGCGCGGACGAAGTCGCCCATCGCCTTGTACGTCAAACCGAGCATGAAGTGCAAGTCTGCATCATTCATACCGGAAAGAAGCGCTTGTCGCAGCGACGCCTCGGCCAAGTCGACTTGTTCTAGCTCATAGGCAAGCGCGCCTTTCGCATAATGGGCCGCACCGAACGCACTGTCGAGTTCGAGCGCCTTGTCGTAAAAGACGACCGCCCGTTCATGGTCACCGATCGCTTGAAGCAGTGTGCCCATGTTGACGTAACCGGTCGGGTCCGTAGGGTTCGCCTCGATGGCGTCGTTGAAATGTTTGGCCGCTTGTTCAAATTCACCTTGCTGCATCGCTTGGATGCCTTGTTCGTTTGCGTTCACTGTCATCACCTCATCCGATATAGTCGAGTTGTTTCCCGTTAATATACGCTTTGTCGATCGTCGCCCCGCCTAGACAGATATCGCCGTCATAAAAGACAACGGCTTGTCCTGGTGTGATGGCACGTTGTAGCTCATCAAATTTGACGAGTACTTCGCCACCATCGAGCGGCGCGATCGTTACCGGCACGTCTTGTTGACGATAGCGGAACTTCGCCGTCGCCCGGAACTCAGCCTCAGGAGCCGAGCCGGTCCACGACAATTGTGACGCGAAGAGCGCGTCTGAATAGAGCGCGTCGTGATGGAAGCCTTGGCCGACGTAGAGGATGTTCTTTTCGACGTCTTTTCCGACGACGAACCATGGCTCTCCGTCTCCGCCGATGCCTAGACCGTGCCGCTGACCGAGCGTGTAATACATGAGCCCGTCGTGGCGTCCTTTCACAATCCCGTCAAGCGTCTGCATCTCACCTGGTTGTGACGGCAAGTATTGACCGAGGAACTCTTTGAAGTTCCGCTCTCCGATGAAGCAAATGCCAGTCGAATCTTTTTTCTTCGCCGTCGCGAGTCCAGCTTCTTCAGCGATGACACGGACGTCTTTTTTGTCCATGTGCCCGATTGGGAACATCGTCCGCGCAAGTTGGTCTTGCGACAATTGGTTTAAGAAGTATGTTTGATCCTTGTTGTCATCTTTCCCACGAAGCAGGCGGTGCTCGCCGTCGACGAACTCGACGCGGGCGTAATGCCCTGTCGCGACGAAGTCGGCCCCAAGTCGGAGCGCATGATCAAGGAACGCCTTGAACTTGATTTCTTTGTTACACATGACGTCCGGGTTCGGCGTCCGCCCGAGACGATACTCGGCCAAGAAATATTCAAAGACGCGGTCCCAATATTCTTTCTCGAAGTTGACCGCGTAGTACGGGATCCCGATTTGGTTGGCGACCGCGATGACGTCCTCATAGTCTTCTGTCGCCGTGCAGAATCCAGACTCATCCGTATCGTCCCAGTTTTTCATAAAAATCCCGATGACGTTATACCCTTGCTCTTTTAACAGATGGGCCGTCACCGAAGAATCGACGCCGCCTGACATTCCGACGACGACCGTCGTGTCTTCAGGGGCTTTTGTTCGTAAGTTCATCTATCTCACTCCGTTCATAAATGTCGAGACGACTTCATGTAGTCGTTCGGCGAGCCGTGTCACGTCATCGACCGTGTTGCCCAGTCCAAAACTGATGCGGACCGATTGTTTCGTCCGGTCAGATTGACCGTACATGGCCGTCAGCACGTGCGACGGCTCAATCGTTCCAGCCGTGCAGGCGCTGCCGCTCGAAATGGCACAACCGCGCATGTCCATCATGATCAGGAACGGCTCAAGCTCGATGCCCGGCAGGTACAAGTTGACGATGTGAGGCAAGCGGTTCGCCCCGTTCACTTCGTACTCGACGCCAAGTTCATCAAGCGTGTGTAGCAACGTGTCAGCCATCTCTCGGTAAGCTGTCACCCGCTCGTTCCGTTCGGCTATGACCAGTTCAGCCGCTCGGCTAAACCCGACGGCACCCGAAACGTTTTCCGTGCCGGCTCGACGTTTCCGTTCTTGTTGTCCTCCAAAAGAACGCGTCGCTAATTTTACACCTGTTTTTATAAAAAGAAAACCGATACCTTTCGGACCGTTCACTTTATGCGCCGACGCCGACAACAAGTCGACGCCGAGCGCGTGCACGTCGATCGCTTCTGTGCCGAGCGCCTGGACCGCGTCGGTATGGAACAACGTATCCCGGTCGGCTAGCAACGTCCCGATATCAGCAATCGGTTGGATTGTCCCGACCTCGTTGTTGCCGTACATGACCGAGACGAGAATCGTATCGTCACGGAGCGCGTCTTTAAGCGCAGCGACCGATATGGCACCGGACTCGTCGACGTCTAAGTACGTCACGTCGAACCCTTCACGCTCGAGTTGCCCCATCGCATGCAAGACGGCGTGGTGCTCGATTTTCGTCGTGATCACATGCTTCCCTTTATGTCGGTTCGCATAAGCCGCGCCGATCAAGGCGTAATTGTCTGACTCGGTCCCGCCCGACGTGAAGACGATCTCGTTTGGCGTCGCACCGATCCATGTCGCGAGCGTCCGTC
The DNA here is from genome assembly GCF_004337175.1 of Exiguobacterium sp. SH1S21. Classification (NCBI taxonomy): domain Bacteria; kingdom Bacillati; phylum Bacillota; class Bacilli; order Caryophanales; genus Exiguobacterium; species Exiguobacterium sp. SH1S21. The sequence continues at coordinate 28,622 of NZ_SJUY01000005.1, forward strand.
GTGACGCGTCGAGCGCCGCCCGAGCTTTCCGGCCGACACCATGTATGCTCGACGGATTACCGTACTGCTCTAAAAAATATGGAGTCATCGCCTCGAGCACCTCGGGACGCATCGGCGTCGTGGCCGCGTGGTCAAAATAGTTCATATCCGTTCACCTCATCGTTAAATATAGAACATGTAGCCTTCTGAATCTTCTTCCGCGAGATCGGCGAGTGTCGTTTCTTCTAACACCGTCTCGATCGCCGCTTTGATCTTGTCCCAAAGTTTTCGCTTCACGGCGTCGTCCGTCTCCGAGTCTTCGACAATCGTCAGCGGACCTTCGAGCAGACGAATGATCTCACCAGCCGTGATATCGCTCGGTGCTTTGACGAGCTGATAACCACCGTAGGCACCGCGGACACTTTTGACGAGACCGCCGTTACGGAGCGGGCCGATCAATTGTTCCAAGTAATGTTCTGGCAGTTCATGGCGCGCCGCGATTTTCTTCAAACTGAGCGGTTTGTTGTCCGTCTCACGGGCAAGCGCGATCATAATCGTTAAACCATAACGGCCTTTAGTAGATATTTTCATATTGGTTTCTCCTTCTGTTATACTGTTCGAACAAACGTTTGTCGAAAGGAACGTGTACGTATGAGTGATTTATTTCAACAATCAAATAGCGGGCCGCTCGCCAACCGGATGCGCCCGGAGACGTTAGACGAAGTCATCGGTCAACGCCACATCATCGGTGAAGGCAAGCTGTTGCGCCGCGCCATCGAGGCCGACCGGCTCGGCACCATTATTCTTTATGGTCCGCCAGGTACTGGCAAGACGACGCTCGCTCGCGTCATTTCAAACTATACGAAAGCGACGTTTGTTCAATTGAACGCTGTCACGGCAAAACTAGATGAGCTTCGGAGCGTCATCCGTGCAGCCGAATCTCGATTTGATTTCGAGCAAGAGCGGACGATTTTATTTTTAGACGAGATCCATCGTTTCAATAAACTGCAACAAGATGCGTTGCTCCCGGCGCTAGAGGCCGGCAAGCTCGTCTTGATCGGGGCGACGACCGAAAATCCAAGTTTCGAGGTCAATGCGGCGCTATTGTCGCGCGCGACGGTGTTTCGGCTCGAGCCGCCTGGACAAGACGAGCTCCGGGTCGTGCTTGAGCGTGCGCTCGCCGACAAGAAAGGGCTCGGCAACTACCCGGTTGAAATCGAAGACGCGGCTGTTGACCATTATATCAAAATGGCGGACGGTGACTATCGTGTCTTATTGAACGCCCTCGAACTCGCCGTCTTGACGACGCCGGAAATCGAAGGCAAGATTCAAATCACGCTCGACGTCGCCGAAGAGTCGATCCAACAAAAAGCCATCAAATACGATAAGACGGGCGACCGACACTATGACGTCATCTCGGCGTTCATCAAATCGATCCGCGGCTCGGACCCGGACGCCGCCCTGTACTGGCTCGCCGTCATGATCGAGGCGGGCGAATCGCCACGCTTTATCATGCGCCGCCTGTACGTTCACGCGGCCGAAGATATCGGGCTCAGTGACCCGAACGCGCTCGTCATCGTCGACGCGGCCGCACGGGCGAGCGAACATATCGGGTTCCCGGAAGCACGCATCCCGATGGCCGAGGCCGTCCTCTATCTCGCGACGGCACCGAAGTCGAACGCCGTCATCACCGCGATCGATAAGGCGATCCATCACGTCCGGACGGTCGAAGGTGGTCCCGTCCCGGTCCATCTCCGCGACGCGCATAGCCCTGGGGCACGCGAGCTCGGTAATGGCGCCGGCTACAAATATCCGCATGACGAGAAAGACGGATACGTCCCACAAAACTACTGGCCGGAAAATTTGGCCCGGAAACGTCCTAAATATTATACACCGACGAGCCGTGGCTTCGAGCAACAACTCCAAAAACGGCTCGACTATTGGGAAAAACGACGCTGACTCATTCGAGTCGGCGTCGTTTTCTCAGTTCTGGATGCGATTGATCTCGACACCAGCCGTCTCGAGCATTTGATTGATGACGTACCCGGCGGCGACGAGTCCCGCGACCGATGGCACGAACGCGTTCGAGCTCGGTGGCATCTTCGCTTTACGGATCGGGGCGTCTTTCTTACCGACGACCTCGTTCACGTCCTCACGCGTCACGATCGGTGACTCATCCGAGAATACGACCGGCACGCCTTTATAGATGTTATGTTTACGCAGACGCGTCCGCACCATCTTCGCAATCGGATCGTATGACGTGTCTTTAATGTCGATGACTTGAATCCGGGTCGGATCCATCTTATTGGCCATCCCCATACTTGAAATGACCGGGATACCACGACGTTTACACTCGACGATCAAATGAATCTTGTAGATGATCGTATCTGACGCATCGATGACAAAATCGATGTTTTGAGCGAAGAACTCTTCGAACGTCTCTTCGGTATAAAACATCTTCAACTGGACAAGTTCGACGTCCGGATTGATGTCGAGCAGACGCGCCCCCATCGCCTCGACTTTCGGTTGTCCGACTGTCGACAAGAGCGCGTGGATTTGACGATTGACGTTCGTGATGTCGATATCGTCTTTATCGACGAGCACGATCCGACCGACACCGCTCCGGGCAAGTGCTTCTGCTGCGAACGAGCCGACACCGCCGACGCCGAGAATGGCGACCGTCTTTCCTTTCAACGTTTCAATACCTTCTTGACCGATGGCCAACTCATTACGCGAAAACTGGTGTAACATAATCTTCCTCCAAATTAATACTATTTTTTCACACTATTTTACTCGGAATTATAATCAAAAAAAAGACGTCTAGCGACGTTTTTACAATAAAATCGATGGGGCCCGGAGTGCCGTGACGATGCCCTGCTTTTGAACCTGCTTAAGCAGGTGGGTGATCTAGCGTCCCCTTCACAAGTCCTCCTGCACGTGATGAGGCAGTTGATCCGGCTGGCAGTTCGATCTCCCGTATTCAAAGTGTTGGCTCAAAATAACGAAGGCGGCTCTCGAACACCTCAGGTATCCCATCTGATGCCCTTACTATAGCATCCCATGTAAAAAGAAGTCAATCAGAAACCTCGATTTCCGGTGACGGTTTCGTCACATCCACGTGTCACGAAACGCACGCGTCGGGTCATACGTATCTTGTTGGCGTGAGACGTTGAAACGCCGGTCGCGTGAATCGTTGCCGACACCGGCCTGATACGCCCAATTGCCATAATTGCTGGCGACGTCGTAGTCGATGAGCATCGCTTCGAAGTAGGCCGCACCGTAGCGCCAATCTTGTCCGAGTTCTTTGGCGAAATAGCTCGCGACGATTTGCCGGCCCCGGTTCGACATCCATCCCGTCGCGTTCAACTCGTGCATGAACGCATCGACGAACGCGACGCCCGTCTCGCCTTGCTGCCACCGATGAATCACATCCTCGTCCACTTTCCACGATTTATCTTTCGAACGTATCCCTTGGCGACGGAACAACCGCTTCCCTTGCTCGAGCGCGACCCATTGGAAAAACTCGCGCCACAACAGTTCAAAATAGAGCCAATATGTCGACTCGTTCGCCCCGTGCTGTCGTTCATGAAGCTCTAGTTCATGGAGCACACGCCGCGGCGAGAGCGACCCGTTGGCAAGAAAAGCCGACAACTTGGATGAGTCGTCGACCCCAAAGCCGTTCCGCGTCTCTTTATACGTGCGGACGGGACCTGCCAAATAGTCGCTCAGACGTTTCCGCCCCGACGTTTCGCCGCCTTGAAACGGAAAAGCGGACCGGGCGTCAAGCGTCGGACGCTCGAACGGGACAGGAAACGGGAGCGGACGCGACTGACCTGAGCTCGTCCGCTCAATCAGCTGTTCAGGACGGGCATCGTCCTCGACCGCTTTTCGGAACTCGGTGAACAAAAACGGCATTTTCTTAAACGGGATCTCGGTGCGTGGGTACAGCGTGAATCCGTCGAACGATTGCCACTCTCCTTGCCAACGTGCGATGACGTCTTTTTCAAGCAAGCGTTCGTTCAATCCGATCGACCGTTGAAACAACAGCCGGTCTGTCGGGTCGAGGATATCGAGTGGATGACCGACATGCACGTAGAGCGGGATTCCGAGCGCATCGAGCGATCCGGCCAAGTCTTCTAGCGACTCTTTTAAAAATTGAAGCCGTCTGGCCCCGAGCGGGATGACGCCGAACTGATTTTCGTTCAGCTCGTCTTCTCTTATAAAGTAATGCCCCTCGATCGCCTCATCATGTTTCTGCGCCTCTTCGAGCGGCTGATGGTCATCGATCCGTAAATCGTTCTGATACCAAATAATTGTCTTCATATTCTTCGCCTCCTGGCTCTATTATGCGTGATGCATGTGCCATCAATCGTGTCGAACCTGTTCGAAATATGTTTTCATTTTCGCAACGTGTGGAATATAACTCTTTAGAGAAGAGAAAGGGGTGCAACAACATGGCTAGAAAAGGAAAATTTGGTACACTCATCAAAGTCGCGACGGCGGTCGCTCCGTTCGTCTACAATTATTATAAAAAGAACAAAGCAAAAAAAGCAGAAACACCTAAAAAATAATCAATGACGTCTCAGCCAAGCTGAGGCGTTTTTTTCTCGCCTTGAAACCAATTATGATATGATGATGGAACATTTTAGGGAATCGAGGCGACCAACATGCAGGCGGTATGGATACAATCTTTACGAATCAGTTTGAAGTGGGCGTTGTTCATGGGCGGTTTGTTCCTGCTCGCCCTCGGGTCGTCGATGATGATCACGGCCGACCTCGGCGTCTCGACGTGGGACGTGCTCCATCTCGGGCTCGCCCGGCACACACCTATCTCGGTCGGGACGATCATTCTCCTCGTCGGACTGTTGCTCGTCTTATGCAAATACATATTGGACCGCATCCGACCCCAGTTCGGGACGCTCGTCAACGCCGTCTTCGTCGGTGTGTTCATGAACTTGATCCTTGACCACCACTTGTTGCCGACGCTCGACGGAACCGCACTCAATATCGCCTGGCTCGTTCTCGGCATCTTCGTCATTGGCATGGGCGCCGGGCTGTATGTCGCCATCGGTTACGGCGCCGGCCCGCGTGACGGACTGACGCTCGCCTTGGCCGACCGTTTCAATACATCGGTCCGCATGATGCGGACGTGGATGGAGCTTTCCGCTTGCTTGATCGGCTGGGTGCTCGGCGGTCCCGTTTTTTTCGGGACGGTGCTGTCGATTTTCTTGATCGGTCCGTTCTTCCAGTTTTGGCTCGAACAGTTCCGCCGGCTCGTCTCGGTCATCGACCGGGCGAAAGCCGATATCGCCTGAATTTAAGAGAGGAAATCGGACTCAAGGGGTCCGATTTCCTCTCTTTGCTGTTACGGGACGAGGACGATCTTACCGACCTTGCCTTGCTGTTTGAAATACGTTTGCGCCGCCCGGGCCTCTTCTAACGGGAATGTGCGGTCGACGACAGGCTTGATTTGACCGCTCGAAATCGCTTGGAGCATCGCTTTGAATTCCGCTCGTGTCCCGAGCACCGATCCATACATCGTAATGTGCTTCAAGTAGAGCGTACGGAAATCGAGATCGGTCCGTTGTCCCCCGGCCGATCCGGATATGCAAAACTTACCGCCGTTCTTCAATACATCGAGCGACGTTGCGAACAACGCATCCCCGACGACGTCGAGCACGGCATCGACCGGTCCACCGTTCGCTGCTAAAATCTCGTCCGCGAGCGTCTTCGACCGATAGGAAACGACGTGGCTCGCCCCGAGCGCTTTCAGTTTCGGTGCGCCTTTCAAATCGCCGATGATGGCGATGACGTTCGCTCCGAACACGTGCGCTGCAATCTGCACGTTCAACGAGCCGACACCGCCGCTCGCACCGGTGACGACGACCGTCTCACCAGGACGGATTTGAATTTGCTCGTTCATGTGCCACGCCGTCAACCCGCTCACCGAGAAGACGGCGCTGTCGACGAAACTGTCGAGCGGCATGTCATAACAAAGCTCGGCCGGCCAGACGACATATTCCGCATAACCGCCGTCATATTCCGAGCCGATGAACGACATGTCGGGAGCGATATGCTCCGCACCGTCAGCCCCACTCGACGTGAACGGAAACAAGACGACACGCCGGCCGATCATCCCTTCATCCACTTGATTCCCGACCCCGACAATTTCTCCGGTAATGTCTGATCCTGGAATCCGTGGAAACTGGACTCCCTCCGGACGCCAGCCCGACTCTTGATCCGTCCCGTACGCCCCTTCTCGCATCCATATCTCCGTATTGTTGATGCCGCACGCCTGTACGCGGACGAGCACCTCATCGTCTTTCGGTGTCGGGACCGGGACGTCGACGACCTGTAATTGATCGACGTCACCGTATCCGATGACTTGAACTGCTTTCATCAATTTGTTTCCTCCTCACACACACACTGATGCTTGTTTATACCCATTTTACGCAAAACAGCCACCAAGACTTGAATCACTGGTGGCTGCCCGACTAGTTATAGTTGTTGCCGTCTGAGCAGCCCGGCGAAGACGCCGCCTTTGGCACTCAACTCGTCGTGCGTGCCGTCCTCGACGATGCCGTCGGCGGTGACGACGAGGATGCGGTCGGCATTCTTCACGGTCGCAAGACGATGAGCGATGATGAGCGTCGTCCGGTCGGCCGCGAGTTCCGTAAGCGACTCCTGGATGATCGCTTCCGTCTCCGTGTCGAGGGCGGACGTCGCTTCATCTAAGATCAAGATCGGTGGGTTCTTCAAGAACATGCGGGCGATGGCGATCCGTTGTTTCTGTCCGCCCGACAGTTTCAGTCCCCGCTCTCCGATTTGTGTGTCGAGCCCGTGCTCGAGTTCGTCGACGAGCGAGTTCAAATGTGCCTTCTCGACCGCGTGCATGACTTCCGCGTCGCTCGCCTCGAGCTTGCCGTAGGCGATGTTCTCGCGGAGCGTCCCGGCGAACAAGAACACGTCCTGCTGCACGATCCCGATTTGGCGACGCAGACTCTCTTTCGTCATGTCACGGATGTCGATCCCGTCGATCGTGATGGCCCCACCCGTCACGTCATAAAAGCGTGGGATGAGTGAGCAAATCGTCGTCTTGCCGGCACCGCTCGTCCCGACGAGGGCGACCGTCGACCCGGTCGTGATGTCGAGGTCGATATGCGTCAACACTTCTCGGTAGTCCGAGTAGCCGAACGAGACATCGTGGAAAGCGATGTTCCCTTTCAGTGAACTGACCTCGACCGCGTCCGGACGGTTCTCGATGTCCGGTGCCTCATCGATCAGTTCTGTGAACCGTTTGAAGCCGGCCATCCCTTTCGGATACATCTCGAGGAGCGCCGTGATCTTCTCGACCGGTTTGATGAGCAAGTTCATATACAAGATGAAACCGACGAGCTCACCGTATGTCAATTCGTTTTCATACGTCAAGTACGCCCCGTAGACGAGGACGAGCAATGTCATGAGCCGTGTCGTGATATAGATCCCGGCGAGCGACTTACTCATGACCCGATACGCTTCGATCTTCGAACCGCGATAGAAGTTGTTGTCTTGTTGGAACCGGTTGATTTCGAACGTCTCGTTCGTGAACGACTGGACGACACGCGCGCCAGAGACGCTGTCTTCGACGCGGGCGTTCACTTCACTGATGTTGCCGTACATCTTCTGCCACGCCTTGTTCATGTTTTTATTGGCGTACGTGATCATGATGACGAGGAACGGAACGGCGATGACCGTCACGAGCGCAAGTTGCGGATTGATCGAGAACATGATCCCGAACGCGCCGAGCAGCGTCATGATGGCGATGAAGAAGTCTTCCGGTCCGTGGTGTGCCACTTCGCCGATGTCGAACAAGTCGTTCGTGACCCGGCTCATCAAGTGACCGGTCTTATGGTTGTCGAAGAAGCGGAACGATTGCTTATGGATGTGCGTGAACAGTTCTTCGCGCATATCGGTCTCGATATTGATCCCGAGCTTATGTCCCCAATAGTTGACGACGTACTGCATCATCATGGCGAGTATGTACAGAATAAGCAGGCCGATACTGATGATAATAATCCAGTTCCATTCGCCGCCCGGCAGCAGATCGTCAATGAACCATTGGACGGCGAGCGGAAATCCAAGCTCGAGCAGGCCGACGAGGATGGCGAACGTGAAATCAAGGATGAATAACTTCTTATGTGGACGGTAATAACTAAAAAAACGTGAGATCATTTCCTTTCCCCCTTCTAAACAAATAGTTTACGCTTTTTTGCAGGAAGTGGAAAATGGGAAGCACGTCTTTTTCAATCTTTTTTCAGACGATGTATAATGGACGTAAGGAGTGATAACAATGAACGTACAGATTACAGACCGCGCGAGAGAGCGTATCAACGCCTTGAAAGGTGACCGTGACGGACAGATGCACTTGTTTTATGAGACGGAAGGCTGCGGTTGCGGCAATAGCGGCATCTTCGAGATCCGCTATGTGAGCGAGACGACGCCGGAAGACGTCGAGATCGACTCGAACGTCGGGCCAATCCTCATCAAGAACTGGACGAAAGTCTTCCTAGATGAAGACATGATCATCGACTACCGCGACGATAAACGGTCGCTCGTCTTGAAGAGCAACGGCCAAGTGTTCAACTCGAACCTGCTCGTGACCGACGGGACCGGTTGCCAGCTGAACGTGCCGAGCGCATGAAACAAGCGTTAACAGAACACCCGAAGTTGATGCTTTGGTTCATCCTCAGCTTCGGCCTCGGTTTGTTTGGCATCTATCTTGCTTTCACGAACTCCGTTTATACGATGACGGCCGTGATCGCGTCGCTGTTTTCGTTCGGGTTTGCGTTGCAGCAAACTGCGAAGAAAATGGAACAGCAGAATGACTAAAAAGGAGGTTCGCCGCGGCGAACCTCCTTTTGTTTACCCTTGTTTCTTCTCTTTCACCGCTGTCCGGATTGACAACTCTTCGAGTTGTGCGTCCGCGACCGGGCTTGGTGCTTGCGTCAACAGACAGCTCGCCGAAGCCGTTTTCGGGAAGGCGATCGTGTCGCGAAGGTTCGAACGACCCGCGAGGATCATGACGAGACGGTCGAGACCGAGCGCGATACCCGCGTGCGGCGGTGTGCCGTATTCGAACGCTTCGAGTAAGAAGCCGAACTGATCGACCGCTTCTTCTTCTGTGAAACCGAGCAGTTTGAACATCCGCTCTTGGATGTCGCGCTCATAAATCCGTTGTGATCCGCCACCGAGCTCATAGCCGTTCAAGACGAGGTCATAGGCGAGCGCGCGTACGCTTGCTGGGTCCGTCTCGAGAAGATGGAGGTCGTCACGATTTGGCATCGTGAACGGGTGGTGATTGGCGTAGAAACGTCCGTCTTCTTCTTCGAACGTGACGAGCGGGAAGTCCGTCACCCAGAGGAAGTTGAACTTCGACTCGTCGATGAGACCGAGCTCATGACCGAGTTTGACGCGAAGCGCGCCGAGGCTGTCGGCGACGACAGTCGGTTTTGCCGCCACGAACAAGAGCAGGTCGCCCGCTTCCGCGTTCGTCGCTTCGATTAATTTCTGCGCGTACGTCTCGTCGAAGAACTTGGCGATCGGTCCGTTCAAGCCTTCAGTTGTCACTTTGAGCCATGCGAGTCCTTTCGCGCCGTAGACGGCCGTGAACTCTTGAAGCTTGTCGATGTCTTTACGCGAGAACTTGTCGGCCTCGCCTTTCACGTTGATCGCTTTGACGTGTCCGTTTGACTCGAGCGCCATATCGAACACTTTGAAGCCAGCGCCTGTAACGGCGTCCGCGACATCAATCAGTTCAAGACCGAAACGTGTGTCCGGCTTATCTGAACCGAAGCGGCGCATCGCTTCCGCGTGCGTCATCCGTTCGAACTTCGCTGGCGTGTCGGTACGACCGAGCGTCGCTTCCATCACTTGCGCCATCATCGATTCCATCATCGCCATCAAGTCTTCGACGTCCATGAAACTCGTCTCGATGTCGACTTGTGTGAATTCCGGTTGACGGTCGGCCCGAAGGTCTTCGTCACGGAAACAGCGGGCGATTTGGAAGTACCGGTCAAATCCGGCGACCATCAAGAGCTGTTTGAACAGTTGCGGTGATTGCGGGAGCGCATAGAACTCGCCACCGTGGACACGGCTCGGGACGAGATAGTCACGCGCGCCTTCCGGTGTCGACTTCGTCAAAATCGGCGTCTCGACTTCGAGGAACTCTTCTTCCGTCAAGAAGTTACGGATCGTGTTCGACGCCTTCGAGCGGAGACGGAACGTCTCTTGAAGCGCCGGACGACGAAGGTCGAGGTAACGGTACTTGAGACGAAGGTCTTCTGAGACGTTTTCCGCCTCGTCACCGATTGGGATCGGCGTCATCTTCGCCGCGTTCAAGATGTTGATCTCTGAGGCGATGACTTCGATATTCCCTGTCGGCATGTTTGGGTTTTTATTTTCACGTTCGAGGACGGTCCCTTTGATGTCTAAGACGTATTCGCTGCGGATCGACTCGGCGAGCTTGTGCACGGCCTCATTTTCCGGGCGTACGACGACTTGGACGATGCCTGTGCGGTCACGAAGGTCGATGAAGATGAGTCCTCCGAGGTCGCGGCGTTTTTGGACCCAACCTTTCAATTGTACTTCTTGGCCGATCAGTGACTCTGTCACGCGGCCGTTCATATGTGTGCGTCCGATCATTGTCCTGCTCCTTCCGATAGTTCACGAATTTTGTCTGCGACGGCCGAGAGTGGCACATCGACTTGTTCTCCAGTTGCCATGACTTTGAGCGAAGCCGAGCCGCGTTCGACTTCATCGTCTCCGAGGATGACGGTGAATTTCGAATTCAAGCGGTCGGCTTGTTTAAATTGGCCTTTGAATTTGCGCCCGAGGTAATCACGATCGGCTTTGAACCCTTCCATGCGGAGGAGTTGCAACAAGCGCGTCGCCGTCGTCTCGACGTCCTTCCCGCCTTGGGCGACGACGAAGACGTCTAATCCCGTCTCGAGTTCAGGGAGCACGTTCTCATTCTCAAGCGCGAGGATGAGCCGTTCAAGTCCGATGCCGAAGCCGATACCTGGCATATCCGGACCGCCGATATCTTGGACGAGGCCGTTGTAGCGCCCACCGCCGCAAAGCGTCGTGATCGCGCCGAAACCTTCTGCTTCCGACATGATCTCAAACGCCGTGTGCGTGTAGTAATCGAGGCCACGGACGAGTGTCGGGTCGACCTCGTAGGCGACACCGAGCGCGTCCAAGTGCTCGAGCACTTTGTCGAAATACGCTTTCGACTCTTCGTTCAAAAAGTCGAGGATCGACGGTGCCGACTTCATCGCCGGGTGATCGCGATCGACTTTACAGTCGAGGACGCGGAGCGGGTTTTGGTGCAAGCGCGTCTGACAGTCCTGGCACAATTCGTCTTGGACCGGTTCGAAGTGACGGATGAGCGCTTCGCGGTGGGCGTTGCGGCTCTCCGCGTCACCGAGCGAGTTGACGACGACTTTGATTTTTTGTAAACCGAACGATTTGTAGATCGTGTAGGCGAGGCTGATCACTTCGGCGTCGACGGCCGGATCACTGCTGCCGATCGCCTCGACACCGTACTGGTGCAACTGGCGGAAACGGCCTTTTTGCGGACGCTCGTAACGGAACATCGGTCCCATATAGTACAGCTTTGTCGGTTGATCGGGACTGCCGAACAGTTTGTTCGTGACGAAAGCGCGAACGACCGAGGCCGTTCCTTCCGGACGGAGCGTGTACTCGTCCTTGCCTTTTTTGACGAGCGTGAACATCTCTTTTTGGACGATGTCCGTCGTCTCGCCGACGCTGCGTGTGAACAGGTCCGTCGTTTCAAAAATCGGTGTGCGAATCTCTTTATAGTTGTAACGGGCGCTAATGTCGCGAAGTTTCTCTTCGACATACTGCCACGTCTCGACCGTGCCCGGAAGCAGGTCTTGTGTGCCGCGTGGTGCTTTCATCAAAATTCCCTCCTTAGAATACAAAAAGGCCCTCGTCCGCAAAGGGACGAGAGCCTGTTAAAGTTTCCCGTGGTACCACCCTCGTTGCAGAGCCAAAATCGATACTCTGCCACTCGAAATCGGTTAACGCCCGATGAAACGGCTTCCCCTACTAAACGTTCAAGGAAGCACCTCCAAAGTGTCGTTCGGGTCATCATCCAGTCGATGCTTTCAGCCTCGGCATCGCTCTCTTTGCTGGTGGGGTGACCGTACTTCTCTTTATCGTAGGTGTTAGGTTATATGGTTCATGATGCCGAATTTTGGCGCCTTCTGTCAAGCGTTTTTTTCAAGCATGAGTGTGACCGGGCCGTCGTTGACGAGCCCGACGTCCATCATCGCCCCGAACTTTCCGGTCTCGACGACGAGTCCGTGCGTCCGCAGGCGGTCGTTGAACTGTTCGTAAAGACGTTCGGCGATGTCGGGTTTCGCAGCCTGCGTGAACGCGGGACGGCGGCCTTTCGACGTATCGCCGTACAGCGTGAACTGCGACACTGACAACACTTTGCCGGCGACGTCTTGAATCGACAAGTTCATCTTCTCTTCCGCGTCTTCGAACACACGGAGCCCCGCCACTTTATCGGCGAGCCAGTTCACTTCCTGCTCGGTATCCTCATGGGTCACCCCGACGAGGAGCAGATAGCCGGTGTCGATTTGTCCGACCGTCTGTTCATCGACTTTGACAGATGCTTCCTTCACTCGTTGCAACAATACACGCACTTAAAATCTTCCTTTCGTTACGTCATCATGACTCGGCTGACCGAGTATACGTCCGAGATCTGTTTGATCCGGTCGACGACTTTTTGCAAATGGTTCACGTTCGGAATCGAGATAGTCATCGAGATGCGGGCTTGTTTATTCGTGTCCCCGCGTCCGCTCACCGCCACGATGTTCGTGTTCGTCGCTGAGACGGCTTGAAGGACGTCGTTTAACAGTCCAGACCGATCGTAGCCGGTGATCTCGATATCGACGTTGTAGTTCTTCTCTTTCGCTTGACCGACTTCCCACTCGACCGTCAACAAGCGTTCAGGATGTTGCTCGTTAATGATGTTCAAGCAGTCTTTCCGGTGAATCGAGACGCCACGACCACGGGTAATATAGCCGACGATCTCATCACCCGGCACCGGGTTACAGCACCGGCTCATCCGGATGAGCATATTGTCGATCCCTTTGACCGAGACGCCGGCCTCGGCTGTCTTCTTCTTCGGTGACTGGCTGACTTTTAGTTCGTTGATCGCGTCAGACAGTTCGAGTTTCGGCTCTTTCCGTTGCTTCTCCGTCAACTTGTGCGCGACTTGGGCCGCGGTGATACCGTGATAGCCGACGGCGGCGTACATCTCTTCCTCGTTCCCGAAGTTGAACTTCTCGACGACAATGCTGATCGACTGGTCATCGATGACTTCTTTCGGTTCGAAGCCGAGCTTCTTGATTTCGACGTCGACGAGTTCTTTGCCTTTCTCGACGTTCTCTTCACGTTGTTGGCGTTTGAACCATTGACGGATCTTATTCTTCGCCTGACTCGAGACGGCGAGTTTGAGCCAGTCCTTGCTCGGCCCATAACTATGTTTCGACGTGATGATCTCAATGATGTCACCCGTCTCAAGTTTATGGTCGAGCGGCACCATGCGTCCGTTCACTTTCGCACCGGTCATCCGATGACCGATCTCAGTATGGATGCGGTACGCATAGTCGATCGGGACCGAGCCTTTCGGCAACTCGAAGACGTCACCTTTTGGCGTGAAGACGTACAACATGTCGCTGAAGAAGTCGACTTTGAGCGACTCCATGAACTCTTCGGCGTCGGTCGTATCTTTTTGCAGCTCTAAAATTTCACGAAGATGGGCGATCTTTTCATCAAACCCGTTCGTCGCGACGTTTTTGCCTTCTTTATAAGCCCAGTGCGCGGCAATCCCGAACTCGGCGATGAAGTGCATATCTTTCGTCCGGATTTGCACTTCAAGCGGCTCACCCTTCGGTCCGATCACCGTCGTGTGAAGCGATTGATACATGTTCGGTTTCGGCATGGCGATATAGTCCTTGAAACGACCCGGCATCGGCTTGTACTGCGTATGAATGATCCCGAGGACAGCGTAGCAATCACGGATCGAATCAACGATGATCCGGACCGCCATCAAGTCGTAAATTTCATTGAACTCTTTATTATGCTTCACGATCTTATTGTAAATCGAGTAAATATGTTTCGGTCGACCGTTGACATCGGCTTCGATACTCACTTCATCGAGCACGGCGTTCACTTCGGTGATGACCGATGAGACGAGCGCTTCACGCTCTGTCCGTTTCTGTTTCATCATCGAGACGATCTTATAGTATTGCTGCGGGTTGATATAGCGTAACGAAATATCTTCGAGCTCCCACTTGATCGTCGAGATCCCCATCCGGTGCGCGAGCGGCGCAAAGATTTCAAGCGTCTCCTCGGCTTTTTGGACTTGCTTCTCTTTCGGCATATGCTGCAACGTCCGCATGTTGTGCAAGCGGTCGGCGAGTTTGATCAAGATGACGCGCACGTCTTCAGCCATCGCGATGATCATCTTACGGTGATTCTCCGCGAGTTCTTCTTTCTTCGACTTATACTTGATCTTCCCAAGCTTCGTCACACCATCGACAAGCATGGCGACTTCAACCCCAAATTCGTCAGTTAGATCTTTGAGCGTGACATCCGTGTCCTCGACAACGTCGTGCAACAAGGCACCGACAATCGTCGTCGCATCTAAGCCGATGTCGACGAGAATACCGGCCACTTGCACCGGGTGCAAAATGTAGGGTTCACCTGAACGTCTGAACTGACCGGTATGATGAAGTTTTGCGTATTCGTAAGCGCGTTTCACTTCGGCAACATCATGCTCATCCATATACTTCCCGAGCGCGTCGAGAAGATCCTCAATACTTACGATTTGTTTTTTGGTCATAACATTCGACACCCTTTTTCTTACCGCTCCCAACGTCTCGGATTCGTCGCAGCATGGTAGTAGTTTGCGTACAAGTTGTTCTATTTTTTATTACCATTATCAAAAAAATCTGACGAACTGTCAAAGGTTGTAGGTTGTTTTCCTCAAAAACTATTCAAAAAACGGGAAGCATGAGCTTCCCGTTTCCTCAGTCTTCGTAGCAGATGAGTGAGAACACGTCGTATCCTTCGAGACGTTCGCGTCCACCGAGGCCGTCGAGTTCGATCAAGAACCCGATTCCAGCAACGACACCACCGAGTTGTTCGATCATTTTGATCGTCGCTTCGATTGTGCCACCCGTCGCCAGTAAATCGTCGAGGATGACGACTTGCTGACCTGGCTTGATTGAATCTTTGTGCATCGTCAAAATGTCCGTGCCGTATTCAAGACCGTACGATACGCGAACCGTCTCGCGCGGTAACTTGCCTTCTTTACGTACCGGGACGAAGCCGAGTTCGAGGGCGTAAGCCGCTGGGCATCCGACGACGAATCCGCGTGCTTCTGGTCCGGCGATTAGTTCAGCGCCACGTTCCTGCGCGTAGACGATCAATTCGTCGACCGCTTTTTTGTAAGCTGGTCCGTCTTGCATAAGCGACGTGATGTCTTTAAAGCTGATGCCTTCTTTCGGGTAATCCGCTACTTCTTTAATATGCTGTTTGAAATCCATTTTATGTGTAAGCCTCCTGCATCTTGTTCGATCGCAATGATTGTAACCGCTCTTTCAGCTCTGCCAACGACGCATAGACGAAACGTTCTTCGAGTTGTTCTCGTCCGACGCGACGTTTGTAACAAGGCGCTTCGGTCAAATCACGTTTCGGTGCTTCTGGATTCACTCCAGGCAGTCCGTCTTCCATTGTAACAAGAAATTCGAGTTCAGAGAATACTTGATGCATAAATTGAATCGTATTTTTTGTCCATTTTCGTTCAATTGACAAACGAATCAAGTTTTCACGCAGGTGTTTCCGTTCGCACGTGGCCATATGGACGTAATACGTTCGGAAATCTTCCCGGCTCGGCAATTTCTCGAAAAACGAATTACCCGCTTGGCCGAACGCGCAATAGACGCGCTCGACGTCTTCGTTTAGCAGGTCGGACAGCGCCGTCTCGTCGTCCGGTAAATCGAGCAAGACGACGAACCGTTTGACCGGCGTTTTGAAATCGTGGAGTGAAAATTCGTTCGACTCGTCTCTGAACGACACGTACGATGTCGCGTCACTCGGAAGCTGTCTCAATTCATCAATCGAGTTTTTCTTGCCTCGATAATCGAACACTTGGAACCCATCGACACGGATGTCTTGGATCATGAGTTGCGGCTTGCGCATCCCGTTCCATTCGTTCACTTGGAGACTCCCCATGACCGAGACGAGTGCCATCTTCGAGATTTCTGAGACGACGTGACCGAACCCGAAGCCGATGCCGTCGAGTTCGCGCTTGTATCCAGCAAGTTGGACTTTAAGGTGCGTGTTGTCGCGCCCGATTTGACGGATATCGCGCAGTTTCGCGTCCGCGACGACGACGCGCGGTGACGGGTTGCCCATCCCAAACGGGGCGAGCTTGCCGATTTCTGCGATCAAGTCGAGCGATACGTCACTGACGTCGAGCTTCAAATCGACGTTCACGCGGGCGACGAACGTCTCGTCCGGAATCGATTCCGCTTGCTCGTTCAAGCGTCGTCTCAGCTCCGCCACATTCTCTGACATGAGCGTCATCCCGGCCGCTGCCGGGTGTCCCCCGAAGTGCGGGAGAATATCTTCGTTTTTAGAAAGCTCTTTAAATAAGTCAAAACCATCGATCGAGCGGCCCGAACCCTTTGCTTTCCCCGTCTTCGGATCGTGGCAGAGCAGGATGACCGGTCGATAGTACGCCTCGACGAGACGTGAGGCGACGATTCCGACGACACCCGGATTCCAACGTTCGCTCGCGACGACGAGGACGCGGTCGTCCGTCATCGATGCTTCGACGAGTTCGGTCGCTTCTTTCGCGATCGTCTTGACGATGTCTTGACGCTCTTTGTTTTGTTTATCGAGTTGATTCGCTAAGACGAGTGCTTCTTCGACACTTTCGGCGAGCAGCATCTGGAGGGCTGGCATCGCCGAGTCAAGTCGTCCGGCCGCATTGATGCGGGGACCGAACGCGAAACCGACCGACTCTTCGTTGAGCGTGCTGTCCGTCAAGGCACACACTTCGCGCAGCGCTAAAATCCCGGGCCGCTTCGACTCATCGAGCGCCTTGAGACCCAGCTTAGCGAGCAGACGGTTTTCTCCGTCGAGCGGGACGAGATCGGCGATCGTCCCGAGGACAGCCAAGTCGAGCAGCTCGTCAGGCATCCGCCCGAGCACGGCGTGTGCCACTTTAAGGGCGACTCCGGCTCCGGCGAGCTTGTCGTATGGATACGACGGATCGATGTGTGGATGAATGATCGCAAACGCGTCAGGTAGCGTCGCTTTCGGCTCGTGGTGGTCGGTGATGATCAAGTCGACGTTCAGTTCTTTCAACAACGCCGCTTCTTCGATCCCCGAGATCCCGCAGTCGACCGTGATGACGAGCGTGAACCCTTCACTTGCCGCCCAACTGAACGCTTCTTTGTTCGGCCCGTAGCCTTCTGTGAACCGGTTCGGGATATAGCACTCGGCCATGACCCCGATCTCAGTCAACGCATGCCACATGACGGCCGAGGCACTGACCCCATCGACGTCGTAATCCCCGTAGATGAGCACCATCTCGCCTTCGTCAGCCGCTCGCTTCAAGCGTTCGACGACTTTCGGCATCTGCTCGAACAAGTTCGGGTCGTGGAACTCGAGTTCGTCCTCGATCTGGAGGAACGCCTTCGCTGCGTCAGGCTCTCGATGGCCCCGTTGCGTGAGCAACGTCGCGAGTTGTTCCGATATATTTAGTTCTGTCTGTAGTTGTTCGATCGCGGCCGCATCCGTCTCCGGATACACCCACCGTTTCTTTGCATGATACATATCCTTCACTCCAATCAACTGTTGATTATATCAGAACGGAGACGTGTTTTGCCGTCTTGACATATGAAAAAGGTCCTCCGAACGAATCGGAAGACCTTGTCATCACGCCTCAGGGGCGGGTGTGGCTTGTTTCTTTTTATTGATTGTTAATTTTTTGAGCATGAGCCAGAGGTATGACGCGATGAAGATCGATGAGTACATCCCCATGACAAGTCCGATGAGAAGTGCGACCGCGAAGCCGCGAATCGACTCGGCTCCGAAGATGTACAAAGCGAGCGCCGTCACGAGTACGGTGATGACCGTGTTGACCGAACGGACGATCGTCTCTTGAATCGACGTGTTGACGATATCGCGGTAGACGTCCATCGACTTGATCTTCCGCTCTTTTTCGTACGCTTGAATATTCTCGCGCACCCGGTCGAACGTGACGATCGTATCGTTGACCGAGTACCCGATGATTGTCAAGATCGCGGCGACGAAGTACAAGTTGACTTCGATCCCAAAAATCGAGAACGCGACGATCATGAAGAACGCATCGTGCAACATCGCGACGACGGTCGCGAGCGCATACGAGAATTGGAATCGGAACGTGATGTAGAGAATGATCCCGAGCGACGCAAGAGCGACCGCATAGACGGCGTTACGGGCGATGTCGCGACCGACTTCGGCTGATACGGTACTAATATTCGGATCACTTCCAAACGTTTCCGTAAATACAGTTTTAACTGAAGCGACTTCATCCTGGCTGAGCTGACCGACGAACGTCACGTTCGCAAGCGACCCGCCATCGGCATATTGAATCGAAGAAATTGACTCGTTGACGCCCGCTTCTGTAAAGGCGGCTTCAAGTTCTTGCTGTGACACTTGTGTCTCTGTCTGCACTTCGACACGCGTCCCTGACGCGAAGTCGATTCCAAGGTTTAACCCTCGGAAGAATAAAATACCGAGACCGATGATAACGATGGCACACGAGATGATGAACAGCGTGCGCATATGTTTCACATAATTTAATTCAGTGAGCTTAAAGTTCACGGATTTCACTCTCCTTCACACCAAACCAACCTTTACGTTTGTCGAACAAGCGACTAGCGACGAGGAGGTGCATCAAATAACGTGAGATGAAGACGTTCGAGATGAACGTCATCGCAATTGAGATCATGAGCATGATGGCGAACCCTCGAACCGAGCTTGTCCCGAAGTAGAACAACACAGCGGCTGAGATGAGCGTCGTCAAGTTGGCATCGATGATCGTACTGAGCGAACGGCGGTTACCGGCGCGAAACGCCGACAGTACCGACTTGCCTGAACGAAGCTCGTCTTTAATCCGCTCGGCCGTGATGATGTTCGCGTCAACTGCCATCCCGACCCCGAGGACGAGAGCGGCAATCCCTGGCAGCGTCAAGACGGCGTTGATGCCGTTGAAGAACAACATGATCAAATTGATATACAAGACGAGCGTGATGATCGAGACGAGTCCAGGTAAACGATAGAAGAACAACATGAACAAGAAGACAGCTGCAATCCCGATGAGCGAAGCGAAGACAGTCTTATCGAGCGCGTCTTGTCCGAACTGGGCTGATACTGACGTCGAGTAAATCTCCTCAAGCTTGACTGGAAGCGCGCCGGCGTTCAAAATGTCCGCTAAGCGTTGTCCGCTTTCAGCATCGATATCGCCGCCCGAAATGATCGCTTTGTCAGATAGGATTGGTCCGTTGACCGAAGCATCTGAGACGATTTTTGAGTTCTCTTTTTGAATCTCTTCTTCATATGAATCGCCTTCTTCAAAGTCTAACCAGATGACGAGACGGTTCTCAGGAGCCGGACGCTCTGCAATTTTCGACGTCACTTCGCCGAACTGTTCCGCTGACTGAAGCGTCAACTCGACGACCGGGTTTCCTTGTTGGTCATAACTGATGGCAGCGCCTCGCGGTGCGAGGTCCTTCCCATCGAGGAGGACGTTATCATCGATGTCACGGAACGTGAGCTGGGCCGTCGATGACAGCACTTCCCGCGCATCGTTCTGGTTCGATACGCCCGCGAGTTGGACGCGGATGCGATTCTCGTCTTCAATCCGGATATCCGGTTCAGAGACACCCAAGACGTTGACACGGTTGTTGATAGCGCGAACGGTTGCATTCATCGCCGATTGGTCGATGACATCACCATCTTCGAGTGGCTGGACTTCGTACAGCACTTCAAACCCGCCTTTTAAGTCGAGTCCAAGGTTCGTGTTCTTGACGACCCATGGCGTCGTGAACACGGCGAGCAAGATCGTTGCGATCATGATGACCGCAAAAATCGCGATATTCCCTTTTTTGTACATACGGCTATTTCCTTTCTAGATACGTGTTCTATATAAAACTTCTCCCGTTAACATTACAAATATTCTAAACATTTATCAATCGTTTTCCTAAAATTGTAACATCAACCTCGAGATTTTCTGGCTTTTTTGCCCGAACGACTAAAAGTTGCATTAGGGCAAAACTTGCGTTATGCTATGACTATCGAAAATATATCACGTTTGCAAAGGAGTCCTCTACAATGGATAGTACAATTATTTTCGCCTTTTTATTGACACTATTCGCTGGGCTCGCGACCGGGATCGGAAGCATGATCGCCTTCTTCGCGAAGCGGACGAACACAGCCTTTCTGTCAATCTCGCTCGGCTTCTCGGGCGGTGTCATGATTTACGTCTCGTTCATTGAGATCTTCCCGAAAGCGCTTGTCGAACTCGTCGGTGCCCATGGGGAAAAAGCTGGCACAATTTATACCGTGCTCGCATTTTTTGGAGGGATGCTCCTGATCGCTTTAATCGATAAGTTGATTCCCTCCCCTGAAAACCCGCATGAGGTCAAATTCGTCGAGACGATGCAAAACGATCCGTCGTCACAAGAACTGGCCACGACCGCAACCGCAACAGAGGGTGAGCCTGTGCCGTTAAATCAGGAGACAAAACAACGTCTTCACAAAATGGGTCTGTTTATGGCGCTCGCCATCACGATTCATAACTTCCCTGAAGGACTAGCCACGTTCATCTCCGCGCTCGACGACCCGGCCGTCGGAATCGCCATCGCGATTGCCATCGCCTTGCACAATATTCCGGAAGGGATTGCCGTGTCGGTGCCGATTTACTACGCGACCGGCTCGCGGAAGAAAGCGTTAAAACTCTCGTTCCTGTCAGGTCTTGCGGAACCGGTCGGTGCCATTGTCGGCTTCTTGATTTTGATGCCATTCTTGAACGATACGATCTTCGGTTTGTTGTTCGCAGCCGTCGGCGGGATCATGGTATTCATCTCGCTCGACGAACTGTTACCGGCCGCCCGTGAATACGGCCGAGCCCATCATGCGGTATACGGCATGGTCGCCGGAATGATGGTTATGGCAGCGAGTCTCGTTCTTTTAATGTGACTGTATTTAAAAACGTCCCCTCGACACGAGTCGGGGGGACGTTTTTGTCATTCATGTTGTTTTAAACAAGTGGACGAGATCTTTCAACTCGACCGACATATGGCTCATCGTCTCGGCGATGCCATTGATTTCTTGAATCGCGGCGAGCTGTTCTTCCACGTTCGCCCCCGCTTCTTCGACACTGCGTTGCGTCGAGACCGCGTTCGTCGACATGTCCTCGACCGAGACCGCGACTTCGGTCGTATTCGCACTGACTTCCTCTGTCGCCGCGGCAATTTCGCTCATCTGACGCGACGTCTCTTGAATGACCGACACGATTTCACGGAACGCCCCGGCGACTTCACCCATTTGGGCGACGCCGTTCGTCACATGACCGCTCGTCACGTCAAACGCCGCCTCAACTTGTTTCGTGTCGCGTTGGATATCGACAACGACCGCTTGAATCTTTTTAGCCGATTGTTTCGACTCTTCGGCGAGTTTTCGGACTTCGGCGGCGACGACCGCGAACCCTTTTCCATGCTCGCCGGCCCGCGCTGCCTCGATGGCGGCGTTCAAAGCGAGCAAGTTCGTCTGTTCGGTGATGGCCGTGATCGACCGGGTGATCTTTTCAATCTCAAGCGATTGGTTCGAAAGACGTTCGACCATCTGTTGGGTCAGGTCGTTGGCCCGTTGAATCTCTTGCATTTGACTCTCGGCCAATTGAATCGTCTCAAGTCCGCCGCTCGCAGCCTCAAGTGTATGAATCGTCTGTTCATTCACACCTTGGGAGGCGGTAGCGATTTGATTCAAGCCGGTGACGGCCTGATTGACGCCAGACGTCCCTTCCTCGGCGCGCTTGGCCGACACTTGGGCCGCGATATTCATGTCTTCGAACAGTCCAGCCACGCCTTGAGTCGTCGTCGCGACGTGGTCCGTGCTCGCGTATAGCTCTTCCGAATACGCCGTCACTTTATCCGAAGCCGCTCCGACCTGGCGGATCAACCCGACGAGGTTGTGTTTCATCTCGTTAAAGGCCGTCACGAGATCACCAAGCTCATCATTCGATTCGACGGCGATGTCTTCCCCGGTCAAGTCCCCTTCCGCGACGACTCGTGCTTCACGGACGAGACGGTTGATCGGTGTTAAGAACAGTTTTTGGAGCGCATAGAGCGACAACAGCCCGATGGCGACACCGATAATACTGATGATGATCATCCAGACGATTGAGGTGCCGGCGTTTGCTTGTACCGCCGCCGTCTCATCGTCTAGCATCTCCGCTTGATGGGCGACGAGATCGGTGACCGTCATCCGGACCCGATCGGTCGTCGGGGTCACGCTCGTGTTGAGTACCGTCTTGTACCCGATCTCATCTTGTTGTTGGCGCAGCTCGATGGCACGTGCCATATCGGTATCGAGCAGTTGATTGAACTTCTCTAAGTCCCCGAGCCAACTGAGCACTTTGTCGTCAGATGAAGACGCTTTGAGAGCGTCCATCAATTCGTCGCGCTTTTGTTGCGATGCTTCTAAACTGATCAGCGTCTTCGGGTTCGAGACGAGCAAATAATAGTTCAAATAGCGCTCGGCATCCGTGACAGTTAACGCTAAGTCTTCGGCGATCAACATGTCACGGAGACCTTCGTTCAACACCCGGTCGTACTCGGCAGTGGCATTTTTTAATTGGTAAGAACCGAGTGCGCCGACGAGGAGCAAGGCAATGATTGTCGGCACGAGCGCGATCGCCATCTTCCGTCGCATCGATGAACGACCTTTTGTTCGTTTGATCGACGAATGTCCTTTCAGTCGTTTGACGCGAGCCCAACCTTGCCAATTTTTAATCGGTTGTAATAATCGTTTAACGTCCATGTCCGTTTCCTCATTTCCAATTTCTTCTCAACTTGACATTAATGCAAACGTTTTCACTAATCAATTTTATTTTTGGAAATGAGGTCGATGATTCGATGAATTGACGAAGTTTGACAAAAAGCAGACACTTACTCTATGATACAAATCGTAACTATTACTATTTAAGAAGGTGGAAGCATGACTGATCTGTCAACACGGGTATTAATCATCGGCGCCGGCGTTCACGGTATGACCCTCGCTGTATCTTATTTAGAACAAGGCGGTGCGTTAGAAGAGATTCTGCTAATTGATGCTCACGATCAACTACTCAAGAATTGGAAGTCCCAAACCGCCCATATTGAAATGTCACATTTGCGCTCGACGCGCGTCCATCATATATCGTCCAATCCATACGCGTTGAAACAGTTCGCGGCTGCGAACGACTATGGCTCTCACCATTTCAAGGATACGTTCGGCCGACCGTCTTTAGCATTGTTCAACGATCACTGTGATCAAGTAATCGCTGACTTTAATCTTCGTTCTCGTTTTTTAGGCCATCAACCCGTCTCCTCGATTAAACGGTCCGGCAACGTCTACGAAGTGACGACATCGACTCGGCGGATTACCGCCGAGACGATCATCGTTTCGACCGGTCAATCGAGCTCGATGCATCTACCGGGCTTTGCAGACATCCCGACATGTCGACACATCTTTTCAGCTAACGATCAGCCGGAACAATCGAACGTTACCGTCGTCGGCGGCGGGATCACGGCGTTACATTATACGGTATCTCGTCATAGTAAAGGCCATGACGTCACGCTCGTGACGAAGCGCCCGCTCGAGGTGAGCCAGTTCGACGCCGACCGCAGTTTTATGGGTCCAAAGGGGTTACGCGCTTTTCATCAGTTGGAAGAAAATTGGATTGAGAAACGTGACTTCGTCAAGCAAGAACGAAAGCCTGGTACGTCCCCGAACGACCTCGTCTTGAAAGTGAAGCGGCTCGTGCAACTTGGTGAAATCCGACACATCATTGGAGAAGCGGTCCGTGACGGTGACCAGTTATTCGTCGACGGGATTGCGTTGCCGTCTGACGAGATCGTCTGCTGCACGGGGATCCGCCCGCTCCATCCGAAAGAGACGTTTTTACGGCCGCTCATGGAGCAGCTCGACTTACCGCTCACCCCATGCGGCACACCGGTACTCGACGCCTCACTCGCTTGGACGGACAATTTCTACATGACTGGCGCTTACGCCGACTTGATCGTCGGCCCGTTCGCTCGTGCCATCTACGGCGGTCAAGAAGGGGCTCGTCGTATCATTCCTCGCCTATTATCCGCACGAAAAAACGCCTGACCATATACTGGTCAGGCGTCATTTGCTTACTCAGCGAATGAAGAGTTTCCTTTTTTCGTCACTTCAGCAATCGCGCTGCGATTGAACTTGAGAAGTGCTTGGTCGCATTTCAATGTGACTTCTGTGTCTTCAATCTGATGGACGACACCGTGAAGGCCGCCAATCGTCACGACATGATCGCCACGCTCAAGCGCATTTTGCATCGTTTGTACTTGCTTTTGTCGCTTCGTCTGTGGACGGATCAACAAGAAGTAGAACACGACGAAAATAAGGATCATCGGTAATAGTGCTACGAGAGTTTCCATTTGTAGAATTCACCCTTTCCTTCAATATCAGGTTCATTATACCGTGAAACCGAATCGTTGTCACATAATCGCTGTCAGAGAATTAGAAATTCTTGGCGTTCGGTTTGTTATATCCATATTCTTCGAAGTACTCTTCTTTGAAATCGAGCAGACGGTCTTCGCGGATCGCTTGACGGACCTGTTCCATCAAATTCACGAGGAAATGAAGGTTATGCGTCGAGCAAAGGTGGAGACCGAACATCTCATCGGCACGGATCAAATGGTGCACGTATGCCCGTGAATAGTTCTTACACGTATAGCAATCGCACTTCTCATCGATCGGGCCAAAGTCCGTCTTATGTTTGGCGTGTTTGATCGTCACGCGACCTTTAGACGTCATGAGCGTGCCGTTACGGGCGATCCGTGTCGGCAAGACGCAGTCGAACATGTCGATCCCGCGAATCGAACCTTCAATCAACGCATCCGGTGATCCGACGCCCATCAAGTAGCGCGGCTTATCTTCCGGCATGAACGGTGTCGTGAACTCGAGCGCCCGATACATGACGTCTTTCGGTTCGCCGACCGACAAACCGCCGACCGCATAACCCGGGAAATCGAGTGAGACGAGGTCTTCGGCGCTTTGACGGCGAAGGTCTTCGTACTCGCCACCTTGGATGATGCCGAACAGCGCTTGGTCCTCCGGACGTTCGTGCGCCGCGAGACAACGTTCGGCCCAACGGCTTGTCCGCTCGACCGACTTCTTCATGTATTCATGCGTCGCCGGGAACGGCGGGCACTCATCGAACGCCATCATGATGTCCGCACCGAGCGCGTTTTGGATTTCCATCGCCTTCTCTGGTGACAAGAACAACTTGTCCCCGTTCAAATGGTTACGGAAATGGACGCCTTCTTCTTGAATGTTACGCAGGTCAGCGAGTGAGAACACTTGGAAGCCGCCTGAGTCCGTCAAAATCGCGCCGTCCCAGTTCATGAACTTGTGAAGTCCGCCCGCTTGCTTGACGACTTCGTGTCCGGGACGAATCCATAGGTGGTACGTGTTCGACAAGATGATGTTCGCACCCATCGCTTTCACTTGTTCAGGTGCCATCGTCTTGACGCTCGCCTGCGTGCCGACCGGCATGAAGACAGGCGTCTCGAACGAGCCGTGCGGCGTATGGACGATCCCGTGCCGCGCTCCTGATTGTTTACACGTGTGAATGTGTTCGTATGTGACTGCATGTTTGGTCATTTGTTTTCTTCCTTCCTCGTAATGAGCATCGCGTCTCCAAAGCTGAAGAAGCGGTATTCGTTTTCCACTGCGGTCCGGTAGGCGTGTAAGATGATGTCGCGTGACGCGAACGCCGAGACGAGCATGACGAGCGTTGACTTCGGCAGATGGAAGTTCGTGATCAGTCCATCGATCGCCTTCAACTCGACGCCAGGGTAAATAAAGATGTCCGTCCAGCCCGATGACTCGACGAAATCCCCGTGATCGCGCATGATCGTCTCGAGCGTCCGTGTCGACGTCGTTCCGACCGCGAAGACGCGGCCGCCGCTCGCGCGGACGTCACGGAGCGCCCGTGCCGATTGCTCGGACAGTTCAAAGTACTCGCTATGCATCGTATGCTCTTCGATCGTATCGGCCGTGACCGGGCGAAACGTCCCGAGCCCGACGTGAAGCGTGAGCGGGATCAAGTTGACCCCTTTCGCCTGGGCAGCCTCGAGCAATTCTTCTGTGAAATGAAGACCTGCCGTCGGTGCGGCCGCACTGCCGCGTTCGCGGGCGTAGACGGTCTGGTAGCGGTCTTGGTCGTCAAGCTGTTCGCGGATGTAAGGCGGGAGCGGCATCGTGCCGAGCTCGTCTAAAATCTCATAGAAGATCCCGTCATACTCGAACTTGAAGCGGCGTCCGCCTTCCGGGAGCTCTTCGACGCATTCGGCCCGGAGCAATCCGTTCCCGAATTCGACGATGGCGCCGACGCGGACTTTCTTCGCCGGTTTGACGAGCGCTTCCCAGACGTCATCTTCGGTCTGCTTCAAGAGCAGCAGCTCGACTTTGCCGCCCGTCTCTTGCTTCGCCCCGAACAGACGGGCCGGCAAGACACGTGAATCGTTGACAACGAGCGCGTCGCCTGCTTGTAAATAGTCGAGCACGTCACGGAAGTGGCGGTGCTCGATGTCACCTGTGTCCCGGTCGAGGACGAGCAAACGTGAGCTCGTCCGATCAAGGAGCGGGACTTGGGCGATCAGTTCTTCTGGCAAGTCAAAATCATAGTCGTTTACGTTCAATTGAATATCTTGCATCATTTACTCCTCTTCGTATCCAAAATGCGTCTTAGCGTATTGTGTGATCATGCGTCCTCGCGGTGTCCGCTGGAGGAAGCCTTGTTGTAACAAGTATGGTTCGTAGACGTCCTCGATCGTCTGGGCGTCTTCACCGATTGTCGCGGCGAGCGTCTCGAGCCCGACCGGACCACCGCCGAACCGTTCGACCATGGCCCGCAAGAGCCGATGATCGACCTCGTCGAGCCCGAGGGCGTCGACGTGCAGGCGATCGAGCGCACTCGATGCCATGGCTGGGTCGATTTCTTTCGTCCCTTCCACTTGCGCGAAGTCGCGAACCCGACGCAACAGCCGGTTGGCGATCCGTGGCGTCCCGCGCGCGCGTTTGGCGATCGCGCCGCTCGCTTCCGGTGAGATCGACAGTCGGAACAGCTGGGCCGTCCGGCTGACGATGGCCGCGAGTTCGTGCGCTTCGTAATACTCGAGCTTGAGCGTCACCCCGAAACGGTCACGGAGCGGGGCCGACAACATGCCGGCCCGTGTCGTCGCGCCGACGAGCGTGAACGGTGGCAAGTCGATGCGGACGCTGCGCGCCATCTCGCCTTGTCCGTAGACGATATCAAGGCAGTAGTCTTCCATCGCCGGATACAGGATCTCTTCAATCGTCCGGCTGAGCCGATGGATCTCATCAATGAACAGGACGTCCCCCGGCTCGAGCGTCGACAGGATCGCTGCTAAGTCACCTGGGCGTTCGATGGCAGGGCCGGCTGTCGTCTTGATGCCGACACCCATCTCGTTGGCGATAATTTGGGCGAGCGTCGTCTTCCCTAGACCAGGTGGCCCGTAAAGTAGGACGTGGTCGAGCGTCTCGCTTCGCATTTTTGCCGCTTGGATAAAGACGGATAAGTTCCCTTTCGCCTTCTCTTGTCCGATATACTGCTCGAACCGTTGCGGACGCAGGCTCCACTCTTCAGAGTCTTCATACTGTTGGTGGGATTGTGACAACAATCGTTCGTCCATAGGTTCCTCCTTATTTCAACAACAATTGCAGGGCGCGCTTTATGTAAGCGTCTGTCGTCAATATTTCTGAATTCAGTTCTTTACGGACACGTGTGATCTCACGTTCCGAATAACCGAGGGCGGCGAGCGCTTCACACGCTTCGTCAAGTTCTGACGAGCCTTGTGCGAACAGGCCTGTGTTCGGCACATAGTCCGGTGCGAGCTCTGACAACTTCCCTTTTAAATCGAGCGCCATTTGTTTGGCCGTCTTCTTGCCGACGCCCGGGAACTTCATCAAGTACTTCTCGTTCTCGGTCTCGATCGCGTCAATCAACGCGTCCATGTCGCCCGAGGCGACGATGGCGAGCGCGCCTTTCGGTCCGATGCCGTTGACGCCGAGCAGTTTATTGAACAGTTCGCGCTCCCGGCGTGACCGGAAACCGTATAGCGTCTGTTGATCTTCTCTGACGTAATGGTGCGTAAACACGATTACATGTTCGTCTTGTTCACGATAAAAAAACGGGTTAGGCACATGTACTTTGTAGCCGACGCCCGAAACATCCAACGTTATATATTCCGCACACACGTAGGCGACGGATCCTTTTACGAATTCAATCACTTTGTTATCTCCTCTTCATAGGAAAACTGCATTCATTGTACCATAGAAAACGCCGTGAAAAAAGGACAGGCAATCGCCTGTCCGTTATCTCGCTAACATCCGCTCGAGGGCGAGCGTTGCCCATTTCGTCGTTTCCTCATCGACACGAATGATGTTGACCGGATCCGTCTCGAGCGTCTCGAGCGCCCACAAAAGATGCGGCAAATCGATGCGGTTCATCGTCAGACACGGACACATGTACGGGTTGAGAGAGACGATGTCTTGCTCGGGATGCGTCATTGCTAGTCGATTGACCAAGTTCATCTCCGTCCCGACGGCCCACTTCGCTCCCGGCGCGCTCGCCTCGATCTGGTCGATGATATACGACGTCGAACCGGCCTCGTCCGCCGCCTGCACGACGTCAAACGTACACTCGGGATGGACGATGATGCGTCGTTCCGGGTCATGCTTCCGCAACGCCTCGATTTGGGCGACATTGAACTTCTCGTGGACCGAACAATGCCCTTTCCAGAGGATGACCCGTACGTCTTCGATGTCGCCCTCGTAGTCGAGACGCTCACGAAGCGGGTCCCAGACAGCCATCGCCGCCAGCGGTATACCGAGATCAAACGCCGTGTTGCGCCCTAAGTGTTGATCTGGTAAGAACATAATCCGTTCGCCAGTCTCGAGTGCCCAACGGACGATGTCGTGGGCGTTTGACGACGTGACGGTCGCGCCGCCGTTCTTTCCGACGAACGCCTTGATGGCTGCCGTCGAGTTGACGTACGTGATCGGGATGATGTCGTCACCGAACAAGTCGGTCAATTCCTCCCAAGCAATCTCGGTCTGGTCGATATCGGCCATATCAGCCATCGAGCAACCGGCCCGCATGTCCGGCAAGATGACGAGTTGATCGTCGCGTGTCAGCATGTCGGCCGTCTCGGCCATGAAATGGACGCCACAAAAGACGATAAATTCGGTCTCGTTCATCTGTTCGGCGAGTCGTGCGAGCTGGAGCGAATCTCCGGTCGCGTCCGCGAACTGGACGACCTCATCCTTTTGATAGTGATGTGCCGGTAGAAACAGCCGGCTGCCGAGCCGTGCTTTAATGGCTTCGATCCGCGCTTCCATCTGTTCGATCGTCATATTAGCGTATTGCGCTGGCATCGTTCCGAGTAACTGCATATTTGACCCCTCCTTTAAGATTTAAGCTACAATCGAGAGCCGTCACCGAATGCGTCAACTGTCCGACCGAGATGACGTCGACGCCCGTCCCGCGGTAGGCGGCGATCGTGTCGACGGTGATCCCGCCCGACGCTTCCGTCGTGATGTGGGACGGCACGAGCGCAACCCACGCCTTCAACTCTTCGGGTGACCGGTTATCGAGCATGATGATGTCAGGACTTGCCGCGATCGCCTCACGCAACTGCTCGATCGTCTCGACCTCGACTTCGATCGGTGTCGTATGCCCGTTTTGAGTTCTCGCCGTTTCGATGGCCTGCGTGATGCCCCCGAGTGCCGCGATATGGTTGTCTTTGATCATGACGGCGTCGTCGAGACGCAGCCGATGGTTGTATCCCCCACCACATCGGACGGCGTATTTTTCAAGCATCCGCAGT
Source organism: Exiguobacterium sp. SH1S21 (assembly GCF_004337175.1). Taxonomy (NCBI): domain Bacteria; kingdom Bacillati; phylum Bacillota; class Bacilli; order Caryophanales; genus Exiguobacterium; species Exiguobacterium sp. SH1S21. Next base: position 58,891 of record NZ_SJUY01000005.1, read on the forward strand.
CCCGGCGTCGTCTTCCGTGTGTCGGTGACCCGGATCGATGGGTCGGCGAGCGCCTCGACACAGCGCCTTGTCAGCGTGGCGATGCTGCACATATGTTGCACGAGGTTGAGCAGTACCCGTTCCGTTTCGAGGAGCGTCCGTGTCTTGCCGCGTAAAGCGAACATGACGTCCCCTTTTTTCAAATCCGTCCCATCGTCAAGGCACTGTTCGACGACGAGCCGTTGCATCGCCGCGAGTTCCATTACGACGTCAACACCGGCGAAGACCCCGTCCGCTTTGGCGGTGACGACGGCTGTCGTCACGTCGAGCGAATTGATGAGTGCGCTCGAGGCGTCTCCAAATCCGATATCCTCATTTAGAAATTGTGCGAGCTGTTCGCGCAGTAACGTTCTGTTCATGGAACTCCTCCGTTCTCATAAAGGCGCGCGCTAAAATCCGGCCCGCCTCAAGTTGTAGTGTTCGTTCTGCCAATTGTCTTGTCACGTGTTTCGTCCGTGCCAGTTGTTGGGTATTTTCTAAGAAACTTCTCATTTCTCCAAACTCAGGCGAGATTGTCAGCCAGTTGCCTAATCGCTGACGATACGCTTGAAACGTCTCCTTCGATAACTCATAAGCGGTCACTTCAGTCATCGTGAACGACCCTTCTTCAAGTCGCACCGATGCGGCGACACGCTTTCCGAACACCCAGCATTCAAGTAGTGAATTAGAAGCCAACCGGTTCATCCCGTGAACACCCGTGTCGGCGACTTCACCGACCGCGTAAAGCCCGGCCACACCCGTCGACCCGGTTTCATCGACCCGCACCCCGCCCATATGAAAATGCAGACCCGGCCGGACCGGGATGCGAGCGACGTCGATCCGTTCGGCCTGACACGTCGCCCACAATTTCGGGAACCGGGCCGCAATGTCTTTGACGCGACTCGTATCGAGATAGACCGGGCCGCAGTGACGCGTGAGCACGGCCGCCACTTCATCACGGGGCGCCAGACTGCCTAGCGGATGGTGCCACATCACGTGACACCCGTCCTCATCGACGAGTTCCGCGCCCTCACCTCGCAGCGCCTCGGTCACGAGGTGCGGCGTCTCGACCGCTAGCAGTGTCGGATGAAACTGGATCTCGGTCAAGTTGGAGAGTTCGGCACCGGCAGCGCTCGCCAAGACGAGTCCATCCCCCGTCACGGCCCGACAGTTCGACGTCCAATCGACGAGCCCGCCGATGCCACCTGTCGCCAAGACGACCGCGCCCGCTTGAATATGGATTCGTTCGTCACCTTGGAAACCGGTCGCACCGACGACTCGGCCGCCCGTTTTTGTCAGTCCGTCGATCAAGACGTGTTCCATCACTTCAACGTTTTGCGGGAGCCGTTCTCGTAACGTGGTCATCACATGACGTCCCGTCTCGTCACCACCGACGTGGTAGATCCGATGTTTCCCGTGGGCACCTTCTCGGCCGATCTTATACCCGGACTCGTCCCGGTCGAAAACGACACCGAACCGCTCCATCTCTGAAACGACACCACGGCCGTCCTCGACGAGCGTGACGACTCGGTCCGCTTGCGCCGTCATCTTGGAAGCGACGAGCGTATCGTGTGCGTGATCGAGACTCGACGGCTCCAAATATGAACTCGCGATCCCGCCTTGGGCGAGGTCAGAGTTCGAGGAGGTCACGTCACGTTTTGAGACGAGGAGAATGCGGTACGTCTCCGGCAAATGGAGTGCCACCGTGACCCCGGCCAACCCCGCCCCGATAATCAAAACATCGACTTGTTTCAACTGTAAAGACATCTGTATATCACCTGTATTTCATATGTAATGTTGACTTGTAAACTAGTTTCGCATAATTTTGTGAAGAAGACAACATGAGAAAAGGGGATACTTCGATGAACGGTTACTTTGACTACGCGGCGACACACCCGATGACCCAACCCGCCCTTGACCATTACGTCGCCATGGCTAAAGGCGTCCCCGGCAATCCCTCGTCGCTTCATACGCATGGGTTCATAGCCGAGGACTATTTGACAGAGGCGCGCCGGCTCGTCAAGCAGGCGCTCGGTCTCGATATGCTGAGAGGGAAGCTGTTGTTTACCGGGAGCGGCTCGGAAAGCAATTACATCGCGCTGACGAGTCTGCGCAAACGCATGAAAGGCAGCGAGGTCATCACGTCCTGGCAAGAGCACGACTCGGTCTCGCTCCTTCTCGACGAGTGGGAAGCTGAAGGTGTAATCGTCCATCGCCTCAAGCTGAAAGACGGCCAGTTCGACCACGACAAGTTCCTCCACTTGCTCGATCGTGATATCGGACTCGTCACGTTTCAGCACGTCAACTCGGACACCGGCTGGGTTTTGCCGCTCCATAACATCCTCTGTAAACTTAAATATAAGAAAGTACTGCTCCATATCGACGGAGTACAAGCGCTCGGAAAAATACCGGTCTCGGTTGATGGGATCGACGCTTACTCGTTCAGCGCCCATAAAGTCGGCGGGCCGAAAGGGGTCGGCGGTCTCTATATGGAACGTCTGTTGCCTCCACCCTACTACCCGGGCCACCATCAGTACGGCATCCGTCCCGGGACGATCGACGTGCCCGGCATCTCTGCGTTCGTCAAGGCGTTCACCAATCGGCACGAGAATCGGACACGTCACGAAAGAAATTTCTTAGCGTTTCGTGCTATCTTGAAAGAGAAGACATCGTCACATGTTGACTGGCTCGAGTTCGACGACCAAAGTCCGGCCATCCTCTCATTCGTCTCGGACAAACGAGACGGCCAATGGTGGATGACCGAACTCGACACACTCGGCTTCCAAGTGTCGGCCGGCTCGGCTTGCCGGGCCGGTCAAAACGGACCGAACCGCATGCTCGAATCACTCGGCTATGAGACGAGCGCCTGCCACGGGCTCGTCCGGATTTCCTTCGGCGAACAGACAACCGCCGAAGCTACGGCGGCACTCGCCGATGCCATCGTCACTTTAGCAAGGAGAGTTGAACACCATGAACAAACGTTTAGCCGGTGAAGAACGCCGGCGCACTTTATTGGAATTGATTGAAGCGAGTACGGAACCGATCACCGGTTCCGAGCTCGCCCGCCGCGTCGCGGTCAGCCGCCAAGTCATCGTCCAAGACTTGTCGCTCTTGAAGGCGAAAGGCCACCAAATCGTCGCGACCGCTCGCGGCTACGTCTATCTACCCGGCGAGGCGTCACCGTCCGCCTACACACGAAAAGTCGTCTGTCGGCACGAAGCCGAGGACATGGAGGCCGAGATGAACGCCATCGTCGACGAAGGTGTCACGATTCGTGACGTCATCATCGACCACCCCGTCTACGGGTCGCTGACTGGTCAGTTGATGGTGAAGAGCCGGCGCGACGTCCGGGCCTTCCTCGAACGCGTCGAGGCCAACCAGGCTGCCCCACTGTCCCATTTGACGGGTGGGCTGCACATTCACACGCTCGAAGCCGACAGTGCGGACGCGATTGATGCCGCCGTCTCTGAACTTGAGCGCCTCGGCGTGCTCGTTTCCGAACTCGACTAAAAGATGTCACGCCTTTGTGACATCTTTTCTTTTGCTTTCCTAGTTTGTCCGTTATACTGATGGATGGAACAAATTCCCTACTACGTATTGAAAGGAGTGATCTGTCATGTGGCACTTCCTCGAGCAACTCTTGGCCGGATGCGGCGTCTTCAGTATCCCGCTCGGCATCTTCATCCAAGTCATCCCAAACGAGCTCGTCCTCGCATACGGCGGTTATCTCGTCGGTTCCCTTGACGCGTCATTCCTGTTCATCTTTTTGCTCGCTTGGTCGGCTTTCGTCGTGACCCAGGTCGCATTGTATGGGATTGGCCGCTACGGCGGACGACCGGTCGCCCTGCGATTGTATCGCTCGTTTCGGATCAAGCAGGAGAAACATCTTCAAGCCGAGTCGTGGTTTGAGAAGTACGGGGCGTGGATTGTCTGCCTCAGCGTGGTTTGGCGTCAATTGTTCGCCATCAGCGCCGGCGTGATGCGGTTGTCGTTCCGTAAATTCCTGATGATGACAACGATCGTCTTCGCGGTCTGGTCGTTCGTCTTCGTCAAAGTCGGCATGATGCTCGGCAGTAATTGGCGATATATCGGCGAATACACACACGGCCTGTTTCCTTATATCGGGCTCGGCATCGGCATCTTCTTTGTCGCCCGCTATATCCGCTCACATCCGAACTTCATGAAAAAGTCAGCCTGAACAAAAGTTCGGGCTGACTTTTTTTAAATAGAGGGTAAACTGATACGTATGGCGAATACGTCATAGTGAGGAAATCAATCTATTTCTAAAGCACAGAGACAGCAACCGTCAAAGGAGGAATTTTCATGTTCCATCGTCGAAAAACGTATACGATCCGTCCCGAACGCTTGCAAGAATTCACTGAGTTTTTCCATACATACCTGTATCCGATTCAGGTATCGCACGGCGCACGGCTCGTCGGCCGTTGGGTGACCGAGGACCAAACCGAGGTCATGGCACTTTGGGAGTACCGCGACCGTGAACACTACGAACAAGTCGAACGCGATTACCGCTCGAGCGCACTCCGTCGCGAGGCGATGAAGAAGCGGGCCCGGCTCGGGAAAGACTTGTACATCAAGTCGAGCGAAGAGTTCATGATGCCGACCGGGCACTACACCCCGCCGCGCACGATTGTCTCCGTGACCGCCTACATCACGAACGATGACGGTGAGGTGCTGCTCGTCAAAAACACGCACCGGAGCGACACGTACGAGATGCCGGGCGGACAGGTCGAAGAACACGAATCGATCATCGATGCGATCCATCGTGAAGTGAAAGAAGAGACCGGGGCCGACATCGAGATCGACGGCATCATCGGGATCTATCAAAACGTGTCGTCACGCGTCCTCTGCGTCTCGTTCCATGGACGTTACGTCTCGGGCGACCTTCGTCCGCAAGCAGGCGAGACACACGAGGTCGGATTCTTCCCGATCGATGCGTCGAACGTGTCGGACTACATCAAACGTGACCACTTCCAGATGCGTCTCATTGATGCGATCGACCCGACGTACATCCCGCACGCAATCTACAAGGTTCGTCCTTACGAGTTGCTCGAGCGCGTCGAGCGCCACCATACCGTCTAAACAAAAAGGAGATCGCCACGTGGCGATCTCCTTTTCTTATGCCTGTTCAGCCGATTCGGATTGACTCGTTTCGACTAACAGTTTGCGAATGCGTCGTTTTTCGACGTGGAGAACGGTGAACGTCATGTCGTCATACGTGACACGAGCACCTTTCTCTGGGATGTCGCCGAGCAGCTCGACGATCCAACCACCCATCGTGTTGGCATCTACTTCAGGTTCTTTAATCCCCATCTCGTCAGCGAACTGATCGACGTCCATGTCGGCCATACACTCGTATACGCCGTCTCGAAGCCGTCTCAAGTAGACGATCGATTCGTCGTGCTCGTCCCAAATATCGCCGACGAGCTCTTCGAGCATATCCTCGAGCGTGATGAGACCAGCCGTCCCACCAAACTCATCGAGAACGACAGCCATGTGTGATTGTTTTTGCTGCAGAATCGGGAGCAGTTCGATCAATTTCGTCTGCGGTGATACGTACGTGAGCGGACGAATGAGTGAACGGATATCCGTCACTTCGTCTCGCATCATCGAACGAAGGAAGTCACGTTCCGACAACACCCCGATGACGTTGTCAATCGAGTCTTTATACACAGGGAGACGAGAGTGCCCCCCGCTAAAGATCGTGTCTTTGATCTCTTCGAGCGTATCGTCGATGTCGACGGCGAGGATGTCGATCCGCGGCGTCAACACGTCATCGACGGTGATGTCGTTGAAAGAGAAGGCGCTATGCACGAGCTCAGCTTCTTTCTCCCCGAGCACTCCTTCTTCTTCACCCATATCGACGAGCACTTTCAACTCTTCTTCCGTCACCGACGGCTCTTTATCGGCCATTCCGGTCATACGTAGCACCAACTTCTTCAAGCCGGTGAAGATCATCGTCACCGGTTTCAAGACTTTGACGAGGAATAACAAGATCCCGCTAATAAGAAGCGAATATTTCTCTGCGAACTCTTTCGCGAGCGACTTCGGTAAAATTTCACCGAAAATCAAGATGACGACCGTCGTCGCGAACGTCGAGACAACAAGTCCGGTCCCACCCGAGAATATACTCGTGGCGATCGCCGTCGAAACGGTCGCGGCACCAATGTTAACGATGTTGTTGCCGACGAGGATCGTCGAGAGCGTATCGTCAAACCGGTCGACGAGGTGGAGGACGCGTTTGGCGCCCTTGTCCCCGTCTTCACTCATCCGGATCATCCGGACACGGTTCACGCTCGAGAGCGCGGTCTCTGCTGAAGAGAAGAAAGCTGACAAAAATACTAGAACTGCATAAAGAATTAAACTAGACGAGGGCACAGGGTCCACGTTTACTTCACACTCCATTTCTTATTTTAAAAAATTATTCGACAAATTCGAATTCAAAGTCAGAGATCGCAACGACGTCGCCATCTTGAGCACCTAGCTTACGAAGGTCCTCATCGACGCCCATTTGACGCATCTGACGGGCGAATCGTTTGATCGAGTCATCGTGATCGAAGTTCGTCATCTTGAATAGCTTCTCGATGCGCGGCCCCGTGATCACGAAGCGTTGGTACTCATCGACATGAATCTGATACCCTTTCTCTTCCTTCTCGTAACGATAGACGACACGTGGTGTGGCCGTTTTCGCTTCGAGCTCTTCAAGTGGGAATTCAGGTGTCGCGTCGACGAGATTAGCTACTTCGATGAGCAAGTTGCGAAGTCCTTCTTTCGCGAGTGCCGAGATCGGGAAGACTTTGACGTCATCGCCGACTTTCTGTTGGAACTCTTTAAGAAGTTCTGGCGCATCCGGCATATCCATCTTGTTGGCGACGACGATCTGTGGACGCTCGAGGAGACGTAAGTTGTACGACTCGAGCTCACGGTTAATCGTCGTGTAGTCTTCGAACGGGTCACGTCCTTCGATCCCACTCATATCGATCATATGGACGATGACTTTCGTCCGTTCGATATGACGCAAGAACTGGTGACCGAGACCGACGCCTTGGCTCGCACCTTCGATAAGTCCAGGAAGGTCGGCCATGACGAAATCACGGTCGTCAGCTGTTTTGACGACACCGAGGTTCGGTGTGATCGTCGTGAAGTGGTACGCTCCGATTTTCGGACGTGCCGATGAGACGACCGACAAGAGCGTCGATTTCCCGACTGACGGGAATCCGACGAGACCGACGTCGGCGAGGAGTTTCAGTTCAAGACGCAACTCGCGCTCTTGGCCTGGTTCCCCGTTTTCAGCGATTTCTGGTGCCGGGTTCGACGGTGTCGCAAATCGACAGTTTCCGCGTCCACCGCGGCCGCCTTTAGCGATCGTGGCCCGTTGGCCGTGCTCGGTAAGGTCGGCAATGACAGTATCCGTCACTGAATCGAAGACGATTGTGCCTGGCGGGACTTTGACGACGAGCGGCTTCGCTTTACGTCCGTGCATCCCTTTCGACATTCCTTTTTCACCGTTATAGGCGATAAACTTCTTCGAGAAGCGGAAATCAACGAGCGTCCGTAATCCTTCTTCTACTTCAAAGACGACGTCGCCACCGTGACCACCGTCACCACCTGCTGGTCCACCGTCTGGAACATACTTCTCGCGACGGAACGCGACCATTCCTTTACCACCGTCTCCAGCTTTTACAAAAATATTCACCTGATCGACAAACATTTAATTCCCTCCTTTTAAACGAAACGTAGAACATTCTACAGTCTGTTCGTGCACTTCGTCTGACGTGAACACATCTTCCGGCACGTTGCCGAAGACGCGAACCGCCAGTCCGTCCGTGAACGTCACATGAATCGGTCCATCCGTTCCTGACAGAAGACGGACAAGTTTATCCGCCACGCGTGCGTCGTCCAACGACGCACGGTCGGTCGATACCTTATAGGTCAACCGCCCTTCCCAATTCGCCTGTATGATGACGAGACTAGTCGCCGGCATATTTAAGCGAACGAGCGCACTCTCCTCGTCGGCGTGCTGACGATAACGTTCGTACAGCTCCTCGAGTCTATCAGGCTCGAGCGCCGCATACAAGGAGATCATCTGAAGCCGATTCATCCATTCGTGACGGACGGTCGATAATAATTTCAGTGTTGCCTGTGAGTCCATTTGATCCTCTCCTAGTAAAAAAGACTCTAACCAAATAAGTGGCTAGAGTCTTTTGCGTGGTTCTACTTACGCAACTGGGTAAACGCTCACTTGTTTCTTGTCGCGACCAAGACGCTCGAAGCGTACTACGCCGTCAACTTTAGCAAACAATGTGTCGTCGCCACCACGGCCGACGTTTTCACCTGGGTGAATTTTCGTACCGCGTTGACGGTAGAGAATCGATCCAGCTGAAACTGTCTGTCCGTCAGCGCGTTTAGCGCCGAGGCGTTTCGAAATCGAGTCACGACCGTTTTTAGTCGATCCAACTCCTTTTTTCGATGCGAAGAACTGAAGGTTCAATTGTAACATGAGGTCCACCTCCTATTGTTCAATTTGGATATAATCACCGTAACTTTGGGCGATCGTGTCTAGTTGCACGAGCATCCCTTCTAATAACAGCTGGGTGCGAGTCATATCCTGCGGTGATAGTTCAGGATATGTCTCGACATAAAAGTAACCACCCTCTGTTTTGTCTGCCATTTCTACAAGAAGCGACTGGCCTGCGAGTACCTCAACAGCGTTATACGCCCCAAAAATGATAGCGGAAACGCCGGCACACACTAAGTCAGAACCGGGTTCAGCAAAGTTGGCGTGACCTGTCACTTCGACGGAACGAATCGACTTCGTCTCGTCTCGTCTGACCGTTACTTGAATCATAGAAATTACGCTTCGATTTTCTCGATGCGAACTTTCGTGTAAGGTTGACGGTGACCTTGCTTACGACGGTAGTTTTTCTTAGCTTTCATTTTGAAGACAGTGATCTTTTTCGCGCGACCGTGTTTAACGACAGTTGCTACTACTTTAGCGCCCTCTACGAATGGAGCTCCGACTTTAACATCGTCACCACCAACGAAAAGAACTTCACCGAATTCTACAGTACCCTCGACATCAGCATCGAGTTTTTCGATGTAGATCTCTTGACCTGCTTCAACTTTGATTTGCTTACCACCAGTTTTGATGATTGCGTACATATACGTGCACCTCCTTATTAAACTCAGACTCGCCATCCAGGGCAGGGCGAAACCGTTTCAACCCGTTCTGTGCGGTTGTAGCCATTTGGGTGCTTCCAAACGAACTAACGTTATAGATATTACCACTCTCGCGCGAAGCTTGTCAATGACGAGATACGAAGTTCTCACATTCCTCGAGTGTACCATGAAAAGCGACGTCGGGCTCTCCTTCTATAAAGAACACATGAAGACCTGACGCGTCCCATGCCCCGTCTTGCCACTTCGCCGGCAGCGACAGTACGACCGCCTCCTGTTTTCCGTCTAGCTCCATGAGCGTGCGTTCAAGCCGCGAGAACACGGCCAGCTTCGACGGTGCACCGTTATACGTCATCCGGTCTTGAATCGAACGTCCGGTCCGCTCGCGCGACAGTTCGAACAGCCCCATCCGTGTGAAGCCGTACACTTCGACACGACGTGGGTCACGGGCCCCGAGTTCTTTCATTCGTTTCAAAAGTCGGTCTTGTCCGTCTTTTGACCCGCGTAAAAAGTCGATGACGACCATGCCGCCGATATTGCGCAGGCGGAGCTGTTCCATAATCGCATACAGCGCCGCCTCATTGATCGTGTCGGCGGCGCGCCCTTTGTCTTTGACGGCGACGTTCTTGCCGCTGTTGACGTCGATGACGGTCATCGTCTCGACTTGTTCGACCAAGACGTAAGACCCGCCTTCGAGCCAGACGACACGGTTCCCGAGCTTCTCGATCGCTGTGTCTAAACGCGCGGATTCTTTCATCCGGCCTTTGCCGATGTGGCGTTCGACCGGGACGTCGAGCCGCTTCAAACGCTCTTGCGCCTCTTTATCGTTCAACAGTACCGACTCGACCGAATGACGCCGGACGAACTGCTCACAGAGCAGTTCGTCTTGACCGCGGCGCGCCGTCTCAACGTCAGCTGCCCGAGCCCGCAACAAGGCCAGCTCCTCGCGAAGCGCCTCGGGACTGGCTTGTCCTGATTCGGTCCGGAACAACACACCTTCCGCCTCATTGAGCGTGAACACTTTCGACAACTGGTCCTGCGTAGCGAGGTCGAGCTTGCGGCTGAACAACTGGCGCCGTCCATACGGGAAGTAGACGAGATAGCGCCCTCCGAACCGAATGTTCTCGGTCACTTTGTGGTGCTTGCCCCCGATGCCCTCTTTCGTCACTTGGACGAGACGTTTCTCCCCGACGACGGCCGCCTGACCGATACCCGGGACTTCCGGGTAGGCAGCGAGCGCCCGGAGCGTCTCGGCGATCGGCAAGAAAAATGTCGTCTCGCCGTTGACGAGGAAAGCGGCGCCGAGTGACGGATGGATCCGTTCAATCGCGGCTTCAAGGATCGTCCCGACCGAGAGCTGATCGACAAAGCGCTCCTCGACTTCAAGCAGACGCTCGCCGTCGACGAGCATGGCCCGCTCGATCGACGGGGTCCGTTCATAGATGAGTTTCATACGAGCACTCCTTTCGACACAAAAAGGCAACTTTCGTTGCCTTAGGCTTTTTTCATTCCAAACTTCAATAGCAATCGTGCCCAAAATCCGGTCGGTTGTTGGTCCGTCTGGATGGACATGAGCGGCACCGACTCACCGAGAATACGGCGCGTGATGTTGCGATACGCTTGTCCGGCGTTATTGTCAGGGTTCATCGTCACCGGGACACCTCGGTTTGCCGCGGCGATGACTTCTTCATCATCGACGACGACGCCGAGCAGGTCGATCGACAGGATGCGCATGATGTCATCGATGTCGAGCATGTCGCCCGATGCGACGAGATGATTCTTCACGCGGTTGACGATGAGTTTAGGCGGTGCGACGTGTTCCGCTTGTTCGAGCATACCGATGATGCGGTCTGCGTCTTGGACGGCCGCCTTCTCAGGCGTCGTCACGACGACAGCCTCGTCGGCACCGGCGATGGCGTTCATGAACCCTTGCTCGATACCGGCCGGGCAGTCGATCAAGACGAAATCATATTCCGTCTTCAACTGGTCGATGATCTCTTTGACTTGCTCCGGTTGGACCGATGTCTTGTCTTTTGACTGGGCCGCCGGCAGCAGATACATCTCTTCGAACCGTTTGTCACGGACGAGCGCTTGGTGCAGCTTGCACTGCCCGTTGATGACGTCGACGAGGTTATAGATGCTTCGGTTGTCGAGTCCTAGGATGATATCCAAGTTCCGGAGACCGATGTCCGTATCGACGAGACAGACCGAGTGTCCGGACAATGCGAGACCCGTCCCGAGGTTAGCGGTCGTCGTCGTCTTGCCGACGCCACCTTTTCCCGACGTCACGACGATGGCCCGACCTTTCTTCACTTCTTTTGCTGTATGTACAGGCTCTACTACTTGCTCCATCAAACTCACCCTCTCTGTAATTCCATTGCATATGCGTCTTTAAGCCCTGTCATGACTTGGCGGAGACGCGTCATTTCAATGCCATGATTCGTCTGATACGCGCAGCCCATCTCGATCTCTGGCATCTCGGTATCGTCGTCTGGCGTGAGCACGTGCTCACCGATCGCTAGAAACAGCGGATGCAACAGACTTGCGGTAATGACCGCGTCCTCCCATCCTTCGACACCGGCCCGGACATTTCCTCGTATCGTGCCTAAACAATAGATACTTCCTGTCGCCCGAACTTCAGACCCCGGATTGACGTCGCCGATAATGAGCACCGAACCCTCAAATGAGAGCACTTGCCCGCTACGGATCGTCCCGCTATGGTAATGGAACGTCTTTTTCCCGTAAGTCGCTTTCGCCTCTTCGGTCAACATGACCTCGCTCGACAGCTCCTCGATATAAAAAACGCCATGACGAGCAACGACTTCACGAATTTGACGTGACAGCTCCTCGTCCAAATAACGAGTACCCGCGTGCAACTTGAGTGCAATCTCCCCAGAGGGCGGCTCCATTTCTTGTAACGTGGCCTCAAGCTCTCCGAGCACCTCATCGACGCCACTCCGTGGATTGAAGTGGATTGCAATACCGTTGCGATGTCCTTTTATCGTAATGTGTCGTTTACGCTCCATCATGGCTACCCTCTTTTCGCTACAGGTCGCACCGCCACGTATCGCGTCATCGGATAATAAAGAATCGCGACGGCGATCACATTGACGACGAGCGTCCCTGGAATCTGTTCAACTAATAGTGTTTGTATGGTCATGGTCGTCCCACCGACCGCTGCCATGATACCGTATATCCCGAAGGAAAAGACAAGGATCATGAACGTGAACGTGATGACGACCGAGAAGAAGTTCTCACCTATATATTTTAACACGAAGCTGACTAAGAGAGGAATGAGTGAAAAAGTAAATAAGTAAATTCCGAGCAAGTCGGTGTAGACAATGTCATACAACAACCCGAATACGAGACCGAATCCGAGTGCCGACTCAAACCGGCCATACAAACCGACGTACATTAACCCAATCAACGTCAAATACACGAACGGCGTCGCGTAGTGCCATGAAAAGATGGCAGCCCATGTCCCTTCAATAAGAAAGAGGAGGAACAGGGCGATGAACACTTTCATGTTACTCACCCGCTGCTCCTCCTTCCTCGGGACCCGTCAAAAACGGTTCGTCTAGCGTTCGATCGATGACAAACATTTGCGAGAACTCGTTGAAGTCCGCCTCTGGCGTGATGCGGGCAACTTGAGACACACCATATTCATCGGTCTCGATCGACTTCACCTTACCGATGACGAGACCGGCCGGATAACGTCCGCCGAGCCCTGACGTCGAGACGATCTCACCTTCTTTCAACTTGACGCTGTTCGAAACCTTTGTGAAAAAGAGTTCGTTCGTCTCGCTGTCGAAGCCGTCGATCGTTCCGTACGCCGCTTTACCGTCCGCATCTTTGACGACCGCAGAGACGTTGTTCGTCCGGTTGTTGTCGCTCAGGAGCTGAACTTGTGACGTATAGGCGCTCGTTTGAATGACGCGTCCGACCATGCCGCCGGCGGCCGTCACGGCCATGCCTTTTTCAACGCCTCGTTCTTGCCCGACGTTGATCGTCACATAGCGCTGCCAGTCGTTCGGCGTGCGCCCGATGACCTCTGCCGGAATCAAATCAAAGTCACGGAGCGAGCTTTCGCCCGCCTCGACCATTTGACGCAACTCCTCGTTCTCACGGCGCAGGTCGTCAGCTTCGACGGACACTTCGGCGTATTTCGTCAAATGTTGCTTCAATTCACGGTTCTCTTCATAAATTTCACGGACGTTCGAAATCGAGGACACGGTACTATCCATCCAGCCGATCGGCACCGTGAACACCCGTTGGAACGTTCCGACCACATCACGCGTGACGTCTTGGTACCAGGCGGATTCCGACCGTCCTCGAATCGAAACTCCTAAAATGACAAGAAATAAAATGATACCGATCAGCGTGATGATGAGCTTTTTATTACGTACAAACCGGCTCATCGTTTAACACCTTTCATCGGCGTGACGAGATGCCTGATTTTGAACGGAGGACGTCCATCATTTCAAGAGATTTTCCAGTCCCGATCGCAACGCAATCGAGCGGTTCATCCGCAATGAGAGTCGGGATGTGCGTCTCATCAGAGATGACACCGTCCAAGTTTTTAAGGAGCGCGCCGCCGCCTGTAAGGACGATACCGCGGTCCATGACGTCGGCTGCGAGTTCCGGCGGTGTTTGTTCGAGCGTTTGTTTTACACCGGCAAGAATCGCTTCGACCGTGTCTGAAAGTGCTTCGCACACTTCAGTCGCTCCCACTTCGATCTGTTTCGGAAGACCGGTCACGAGGTCGCGTCCGCGGATTTCCATCGTTTCATTTTCGTTCGACTCGTCGATGCGGGCCGAACCGATTTCCATCTTGAGCGCTTCTGACGTACGTTCCCCGATCATGAGGTTGTATTTGTTTTTAATGTAACGAATAATGGCGTCATCCATTTCGTCACCACCGACACGGATCGACTGGCTCGTCACGATGCCGCCGAGTGAGATCACTGCGACTTCGGTCGTACCGCCACCGATATCGACGACCATCGAGCCTGTCGGTTCCCAAACTGGGAGACCGGCGCCGATTGCTGCCGCGAACGGTTCTTCAATCGTGTACGCTTCGCGAGCGCCTGCTTGCTTGGCCGCATCTTCAACCGCACGTTTTTCAACTGACGTGATGCCACTTGGCACACAGATCATGACGTTCGTCTTCGATGAGAACAACCCGCTCTTCGATTTTTGCGCTTGCTCCATGAAATATTTGATCATCGTTGCAGTCGTTTCGAAGTCAGCGATAACCCCATCTTTCATCGGACGGCGTGCCGTGACGTTCCCCGGCGTACGTCCAATCATATCTTTGGCCTGATTACCTACGGCCTCAATTCTACCTGTATCTGTACGGAACGCCACTACGGACGGTTCACGAACAACGATGCCTTGACCTTTTACATAAACGAGCGTATTTGCCGTTCCAAGGTCGATTCCGATTTCTCGGTTAAAACTACGAAACATACGTACTGCCCCTCTCCTGGTTACACTAATTATTATTATAACGGAAAAATCATGTTTGAAAACGTTCAATCGATTACAGGTTATTTACAATCCCCTTCATCTCAGTCCTGTTCCACCGTATATTAGTGTGCCTTCTTTTCAACAAAAACGCAAATCAAAAAGCAGACGCATGGAAGCGCCTGCCTGGACCTCGTCATATCTGCTTCAACGTTTCAGACACGGTGGTTTGAAGCATCGGTCGGTTCATCTCAAATGATTTCACAAAAAAGCTTTTCAAAAACGACTTCACGTTACAAACGACGTGCCAATACTGTTCGGCCTCGAGTTGCTGTTTTTGTACACTCAATCTAGCAGGCAAGCCTTCTAGCAGAATGATAATTTCGTGTTCGTCCATCCCGCGATGTAACAAGGCAAAAACGGGATTCAGCAAGCGCTCGTCCTCGTCATGCAGATAGACGGTCGGAATCATGACTTTGTTCCATAGCGCCTCCAAGATTTCGCTGAACTCCGTCTCGTCAAGTTTCGGATGCAAGACTAGTGCGTCGAATGCATCGGCCACGTGGGCAATCGCATGGGCCCAACCTTTTACCGGCACATATCCTCTCGTATCGATTTCACAATCAAGATACGCCAGGAGCTTCGCTTTCAACATCTCGATATCCATTTCTGGTAAAAATCCTTGTTGACGGTCTTGATACACAATCAAGGCAATCAACAACGTCGAGAACGATCGTGTGAAGACCGTATCCGATTCCGCTTCTCCGATTCCGTGGAACAAGTGGTACTTGAGCGTTGTCTTCAACATGTTCGTCAACTGTTCGTTCGTCAGTTGCTCGTCTTCGATGATGAAACGGTAAAAGAGCGAATAAATCAACTGGTCTCGCATTTCGGGGTCCGTCGAACCGATATGATGGAGCATCGATTGGATGACCCGATCCTCGTCTAATTCGTGTAACTGAGCTGTCCGGTTTTTGATGGCCTTCAACGTCAGCTTTAACTCTTGTTCACTGTAAATACTCTCCTCGTTCATGTATTTTCATGTCCCCTTTGATTAACCTTCTGTCCTTACATCTTCAACGCGGTGATTGACGACTCCTCTAAAATACAAAAAAGCAGGCGGATATGCGCCTGCTTCAAATTACGTCCGATTCAAGTTCGCGTCGAAAGTGACATTAACAGCATCGCCCCGTAGCAAATTACGGAGAGGAGAAGCACCGGCCGATAAAACCGCGATGGCTTTTGACGCGTCGCTCCAGCCACAAAGCTTGAGATGATCAGAACGAACAAATAACCCCCGACGTACGTGAAAGTGAGTTGTCCGACCATCTGCCACATTTGTGAATCAAGCGTTGCATTCCCCCAAGCGAGAAACACAGCTAGATAGGCGACGAGTGCGGTGAGGCCGATTCCGATGCCGACGAGCGGTGAGAAGCGATCGAGCCAATGATGTTTCTGTAGTCGGTAATATAAGGCAATACTGATCAAAACGAACAGGACGAAGACGACGAGTGATAATACGATTGGGTCGAGCGGAACGAAGCTCGCTAAACATGCAAAGCTAATCATTAAAAGCCAAATTAATTTCTCCAATGTAAACACCTCGTCTGTCAGTATAACAAACAGATGTCTCATTTGGAAAATTAATTCCATTTCACCCATTCATATAGCCCCGTTGCCTCATACTGACATAATGATCCTCGCCGATGATGACGTGGTCGAGGCACGCGATCCCGACAATGTTGCCCGCTTCGACCAAGCGCTCCGACACTTCGATGTCTTCCCGGCTCGGCGTCGCGTCCCCGCTCGGATGGTTATGCAGAGCGATGAAACACGCCGCCGACAGCTTGAGCGCTTCGCGGAAGACGTCGCGCGGATGAACGATCGACGAATTTAATCCGCCGACGAACAACGTCTTGCGCGCGATCAATTGATTTTTCGTGTTTAAGTACAAACAGACGAAATGTTCTTGATTAAGTAGCCGGAGCTCATCACGCAGCAGCTCGTACGCATCCTGCGGCGACCGGATCGTCGGCGACTCTACTTTCGGCTCTTCGACGTAACGGATGCCGATTGTGAACGCCGCGAGCAACTGCTCGGCTTTCTTCTTCGTCATCCCTTCGATTTGACAGAGGTCGTGCACGGACGCCTGTGACAGTGCCCGAAGCGTCGGATATACATCTGACAACCGCCGGGCCGTCGCCTGCGGGTCCCCGCCCCGTCCACCGATTTGAAGCAGTCTGGCAATAGCGGATTCAACACTTCGGTCGAGCACCATAGTCATTCCTTCACCTACTCTCGCATCATTCACAGAAAGCGCGGCGATACCCCGTGACGCTCGAGCGTCTCGACGAGCGGCCGGAGCGGGAGGCCGACGACGTTATAGTAATCCCCTTCGAGCCGTTCGACGAACAAACCGCCCGACCCTTGGATCCCGTAGGCACCGGCCTTGTCATACGGCTCCGACGAATCGAGGTAGCCGTCGAGCCAAGACTCCGGGATGTCGATGAACGTGACGTGCGTCGTCGTGACGAACAAGTCATGCCGGTCTGGTCCGATGATGCTGACGCCTGTGAGCACTTCATGGGTCGTCCCTGACAAATGCTTGAGCATCCGGCGTGCGTCATCGCGGTCGTTCGGTTTCTCTAAAATCGTTCCGTCTAGGACGACGACCGTGTCCGACCCGATCACAATCGCGTCGCGGTTGTCTCGTGCGACGTCCATCGCTTTCTCACGGGCGAGACGTCCGACGTACTCGTCCGGATGCTCACGTCCGTCAGTCCCTTCGATGACGTTTGACGGGATCACCTCGTGCAAAATGCCGGCTTGTTTCAACAACTCGGTCCGCCGCGGCGACATCGAGGCGAGGATGACACGTTTCTGTGTTGTGTTCATTGTATCGACTCCTTCCATACTTTCGAAACGGGCTTCCTTGCCGTTTCACGCTTCTCTGTTGATTGTAGGCAAAGCGTCACCCGAACACAATCCAAGCCGCCAAAAAAAACGCCCCTTCTTTTCGAAGGGACGTCTGCTCACGGTGTCGTGTAATCGTACACCGGGATATCTTTTCGTGGGAACGTCTGCGTCGGTACGTAGCGATCCGGAACGAGTTGATCGAGGTCGGGCCGGTAAAACGCATCGAGTTCGACCGTGAAGTCGAGCGGTGCGGCAGGTTCGGTCGTGTTCGGGCCCGCTTCGGCAGGTCCCGTGAACTGGACGGTCCGCAAAATGTGGACCCGGTTCATCGACTCGACCGACTCGAGGAAGAGGACGAGCGCCTCATACGTCTCCGCTTGGAGCGACACCGTCGAGCGGACGGACGAGGCGTTGACCGGTGTGATCTCGACCGGTTCAGCCGGTTCGGCCGTCTCGCTCACATCGTTCGGTTCCGGTTCGTCGATTGGTTCCGGCACTTCCGATTCGGCGACGAGTCCGTCCGCGAAAGCGATGCTCGTCACACGCACGTCAGACAGCTGGCTCGCTTGCGATAGCGTCTCAACGACCGTATCGAGGGCCGGCTCCGTCGGGACGCGTGTCTGCAAGCGCTGCGAGTCGGCGACGTCGACGACTTCGCCTTCTTGGCGCAACAGTTCGAGCTTCGTCTGTTCGAGTGACAGCTCGCGATCGAGCGCCTTCAATTCACCTTGGTTGATAAAGTACTGGTAGCCGAAGTACGACGGGACGGCGATGGCTGCGAACAAACAAATTGTAAAGATCAAATAAATCGTTGAACGTTTCATTCGCTCACCACCTCCTCATCTTCCTCGGGTTGTTCCGTCTCGCCTTCAGGCGTCTCAGGTTCGGCATCGATAAACGTGAATGTGAACTCTCCGATATAGCGTGGGAGCGGCTCATCTGACGCATTTAGGACAGGTGTCCCCGTATCCGTTTCCGCGTCTTGGTCCGCTTCTGCTTTCGTCTCGGTCGTCACACCGAGCAGTTTGACGTTATCGAACCGTGGATCGTTCAACAGCGCTCGTTGGAACGCGTTCAAGTCAGGTAACGTCTCAAACTGGGTCCGGACGCTCATGAGCGAACCGTCGGCGTAGTTATACGTCAAGACGTAACCTGTCGGCGGCAGCTGTTCGGTCAGCGCACGGAGCGCCGGGACCGCCTGCTTCTCTTCAGTCGTCAGCGCGGTCACCGTCTGCTCGAGCGAGATGACTTGTTGACCTTTCGAGTTCACTTGTTCGGTCTGGTAGATGCGGACGAGCTGTAACTGTTCGTTCACTTGTGCTTTGTCCTGTTCGATCCCATTCACCTCGTAATAAAGATAACCGGTCAGTCCGCCGCCGATCAACAAGGCGGCTAGACTCGCAATGATTGGCCAACGCAGCGTCACGTCGGTCGCGTTGATGAAGTTGGCGTCATGGTCGCGGTCGAGCGTCGCCATCCCGAGAAGCGGCAGCATCTGATGGGTTAGCGGTGTCGCATGCGACAACGGCAACGGGTCTTCGATCCGTTTGACCGGCACCATCGATTCCAGTTCAATCGTCCGGACGAGGTCGTCGAGTTCCGGGACCGTCCCGGAGATGATCAGCTCATCGATTGGGCGTCCGTCCGTACGGAGCGAGTAACGGTAGAAGTCGAGGAAACGGGCGAGCTCGTTCAACCATTCATCGGTCCGATTCGCTAACGCCTCGCTTGAGCCGTTGAACGTATATGTAACGATGCCGTCTGTCGTGTCGGCACGATACGCTAAGTCAGTCTCGATGGCACGGATGAAGCGGACCTGTCCTTCCTCGAGGACGAGCAGTTGGTGCGCGAACGGTGTCACGTGCCACAATAGCGTCGACTTGAGCGGGTCGAGCGTCTCGAGTCGAGACACCCCGTTCGCGATCGCGATCGGACGTGGGACGATTTTTTTCAAGGCGAAGCCGCGCTTCTTCATGTAGGCGCGGATCGCTTTCGTCAAATCGACCGAGACGGCATGCAACATGACCTCGGTCTTCATATCCGTCTCGCCGAGCACTTCGTAGTCGAAAGCGACGTCGTCGAACGGCAAGATGATCGAGCTGCCGATCTCCATGAACAAATAGCCACGGATCTCGTCTTTCGGGATATTCGATGGAATCTCGACTTTGCGGGACAGCACTTCCGTCTCCGCCATATCGACGGCACACACCATCCCTTTTCTTACTTTTATTTTACGGCACAACTCGTCAAAGGCGAGTCCGAACGCGTTCTCGTCTTGAATCAAACCTTCCGCATAGGCACCTTTCGCCAATTGGACGGAAGCGCTTCGTTTAAAGACGCCTTGTTTAATCACGGCCCCGTGGATGCTGAGTGCATCGAACGAGAAGTACGCGACCGTTCCTTTCTCTATAGCCCGGCTCATGCTTGTTTCCCCCTACATCAAATCAAAATACCAATCAAAAAAACGTTCGCTGAACCAAAACGTCAGCATCGTACCGAGTGCGATCGACGGGACGAACGGGATCGGTTGCTTGCGTCCGATCCGTTTCAATCCGATCAGTAACAGTCCGACGACCGCTCCAATCAAGCTCGCTAAAAATAAGGCGACCAATACGTCACGTGGTCCGAGCACGAGCCCGATCACTGTAAACAGTTTGACATCGCCGGCCCCAAGTCCCCCTTTTGAGACGAAAAAAACGGTGGCGAGGACAGAAAATCCAAGCGCGGCCCCGGCGAGCGGGCTCCACCATGTGGCTCCGGACGCATAAGCGAGGACGAGCAGCAGTGGTGCCGCAAATAGAAGAATCACGTTCGGCACGAGCATCGTCGACAAATCTGACATCGCCAATGCGAGTAGCGTCGATAAGAAGACGAACGCGAGCAACGTCGTCCCGGAGAATCCGTACAGCCAAAAACTATAGCCGTAACCGACCGCCCCGAGCAGTTCGAACAGCGGATACGTCGGCGCGATCCGTCCGCCACAGCCGCGGCACTTGCCGCGTAACAATATGTAACCGAACACCGGAATGAGTTCCCAAGCGGATAAGACGTGTCCGCACGACGGACAATGCGACCGTGGCGACACGATCGACTGTTTGCGTGGCACGCGGAGCCCGACGACGTTTGTGAACGAGGTGATGATCATCCCGAGCACGATGCTGTAAATGAGTCCAATGAGGTCAACCAAAACTGGTCACTTCCTTACTTGTAAGTATATGCCAAAAAAAGAAAACCGGCTAGGCTGAGCGAGAGCCCAGCGCCAGCCGGAAAGTACCTATTGTTTTAAGGATTAGGTGTTACTGCTTGTTTATCTTTTACAGCATCTTTGTTTATACTGCCTTCTGCAAGTGGACCAGATTGTCCAATAGCCTTATCACCAATAAGCTGGACTGCATATTTGTATTGGTTTCCATCAGGAGTAATCGTCACTAAAGCAGTGTCGTATGAAGTGCCAAAAGGATCTTTTAGTCCTGCTACATATTCAGTACCGTCTGCCTCTGTACCAGCAACTGTACCACTAAAACGCATAGTTTTTGCAGCAGTTACTGGGTTAGAAGCTGTATACAATTTCGCCGCACTTACCATCTGCTTCGCATCAGCAACCATGGCATCCTTCTTCGAGTTCTCGATAATCCCACCGATCGCGACGACGGCGATGGCTGCGATAATTCCTAAAATAACGACGACGACGAGTAACTCGACGAGTGTGAGTCCGCGCTCATCTTTCAATTGTTTCGCATCTTGCCAAATCATTTTCATTTTTTCTAACATGACTGATTCTCCCCTTTTGTGTGTTTTGCTGTATTTTGTGCTGGATTCATTACTGTAGTACTAAAACAAGTAGTACAATTTTACTATACATTCAAAATATGGTGTTGAAAAGTAGTTTATATGCATAAACTAAGAATTTTCTACTGATTTTGGATATCACCATAAATTTGGAACATCGGTACAACGACCGCGATGACGATGACTCCGACGATACTGGCCAATACGACGATCAACAGCGGCTCGATGATCGACTTCAACCGGTCTGTCGTCGTCTCGACCTCGGTCTCATAAAATTCGGCGACTTCGTTCAACATCGAATCTAAATCTCCGCTCTCTTCACCGACAGCAATCATTTGTGTCATGAGCGGCGGAAAGTTCGGGTTCCGTTCGAGCGGTTCATGGAGTGGGATCCCTTGCGCCATCATATTGCGCGCTTGTCCGAGCCCTTTACGGATGACCCGGTTCGAGACGATTTTCTCCGTGATCTCGATCGCTGACAAGATCGGCACGGCCGCTTGCAGTAAGACGGCCAAGCTTCGTGTCAAGAGCGCGATTTGTGACTTTAGGACGATCGGTCCGAAAATCGGCATCTTCAGCAACAACCCGTCGATCAAGAACCGTTCTTTGTCGCGCTTTAACATCCACGAGAACAGGAGGACGCCGAGCAGCGCACCACCGAGCAGTAGCCACCAATAGGCGGCGACGAAGTCTGAGACGGCGACGACGATTCGGGTGATGAGCGGGAGCTCACCGCCGAGCTGTCCGAAAATGGTCGCAAAAGTCGGGACTACGTTCACCATGAGGAAAGCGACGACGCCAATCGCGACAATCGAGACGACGAGTGGATACGTGAGCGCCGAAATGACTTTACGTTTAATATCATATTGTTTCTGAAGTTGCAGCCCGATTTGGTCGAGTGCTTCTTCTAAGTTACCGCTCGCTTCACCCGCAAGTGCCATCGAACTAAAGAAGTTCGAGAACACGCGCGGATGTTTTTTAATCGCTTCCGAAAAGGCAATCCCTTCTCGAAGGTCGTCCTCGACTTGGCTGAGCGTCTTCTTCAACAGCTTCGATTCCGTCTGGACGCGCAAAATCGACGTCGCCCGGACGATTGGGACGCCGGCCCGGATGAGCGTGGCGAACTGACGGACGTACATGATCAAATGTTCGATCTTGACGCGTTCCGGTAATAAGTTGACTTCCGTGTTCAGTCCGGTCGACTCGAGTTCGGACAAGTCAGTGACGAGAATCGACTCTTGCCGAAGTTTATCTTTGGCTTCCCGGAGCGACACGGCGGTGATCCGCCCTTTCTTGCGCTTCCCGTTCAGCAGTTTTCCTTCGTATTGAAAGATGGCCATAGTCTCACCTCATTTCTTCGCTTGGCACGGCGCTTGGATTGATGACCCCTTGACGGATCAGCTGTTCAATCGACATCTCCATCGACTGCATCCCGTTCTGCCTGTTCGTCTGGATGACGGTCGGGAGCTGAAACTCCTTCTCGTTTCGGATCAAGTTGGCGACGGCTGCGTTCCCAATCATGATCTCCATCGCCGCGACCCGACCCTTCGGCACGTCGACACGCGGGAACAGGCGCTGACTGACGACCCCAAGCAACACGTTGGCGAGTTGGGTCCGGATTTGATCTTGTTGTTCGGCCGGGAAGGCGTCGATGATCCGGCTGACGGTCGACATCGCGCTCGACGTATGGAGCGTCGCCATGACGAGATGACCGGTCTCAGCGGCGGTCATCGCCGTCGAGATCGTCTCTAAGTCACGCATCTCCCCGAGCAAGATGACGTCCGGGTCTTGGCGGAGCGCCGCCCGCAGGCCGCTCACGAACTTCATGACGTCCGAGCCGATCTCTCGCTGGTCGACGATGCTCTGATCGTGCGAGTGTAAATATTCGATCGGGTCTTCGAGCGTGATGATACGCTTTCGCTGCGTCCGGTTGATTTCATGGATCATCGCCGCGAGCGTCGTCGATTTCCCAGACCCCGTCGGCCCGGTCACAAGGATCAACCCGTGTGGTTTCTCGATGAGGCGCTTGAGCACCGGCGGTAAATTGAGTTCGTTCAACGTCGGGATTTCCCCGGAAATAGAACGAAACGCGATGGCGATCGTGCCACGTTGATAGTAAGCGTTGACACGGAAGCGCGACACGCGGGGCACGCCGAACGAAAAGTCAAGGTCGCGCTGAATCTCGAGGCGGCCTCGCATCTCGTCGGTCATGATCTCTTTTAAGTAGCCTTCGATGTGGACGGGGAGCACTTTCTCCTCGCCCATCGTAATCAGACTGCCGTCAATCCGGAAAATCGGTGGCGAACCGGCGGTCAGATGAATGTCTGAGGCACGTTGTTCGACCGCTTTCGTTAAAATCGCTTCGATTGATTGATGGATCATAGGTTCACTCCGTTATGACTGTTCTCAGTATTTCCTCGGTCGTCGTCAAACCTTGAGCGACTTTCTCGAGACCGTCGGCGAGCAAGAACCGGGCACCGGATCGCTTCGCTTGCTCGACCATCTCGGCCTCGGTCGCTTGGTTCATGATCAAACGACGCAATTCTTCATCAATCGGCACGACTTCATGGATGGCGAGTCGCCCACGATAGCCTGTAAAGTTACACGACGAGCACCCGTTTCCGCGGATGACGCGTGTGATCGCCACATGTTCGGCGTCGAACAGTTCTTGTTCCCGTTTCGAGACCGGTTGCTCATGACCACAGTCGCGACAGACGCGGCGGACGAGGCGTTGGGCGACAAGGCCGGACGTTGAAGCCGCGACGAGGAACGGTTCGACCCCCATATCGACGAGGCGGGTGATCGAACTGATCGCCGAGTTCGTATGGAGCGTCGATAAGACTAAATGTCCGGTGAGCGAGGCCCGGATCGCAATCTCGGCCGTCTCGGTATCCCGAATCTCCCCGACCATGACGATGTTCGGGTCTTGGCGGAGGATTGAGCGGAGGCCGGAAGCAAACGTAAGCCCGACTTTCGCATTGACTTGGACCTGATTGATACCGTCAAGTTGATACTCGACCGGATCTTCGACTGTGATGATGTTCTTCGACTCGTCATTTAGTTCTTTGAGCGATGCGTACAGTGTTGACGATTTACCCGAACCGGTCGGCCCTGTGATCAAAATAATGCCGTTCGGCCGCTTTAACATGTCGCGATACAACATCTCGTTATGGTCGCCGAACCCGAGTTTCGTCAAGTCGGTCAACCCTTGTGAAGAATCGAGCACCCGGATGACGATCTTTTCGCCGTACATCGTCGGGAGCGTCGAAACGCGGAAGTCGTATGGGCGATCGCGTAGCGTGTACTTGATCCGACCGTCTTGAGGCAGCCGACTTTCCGTGATGTCTAGATTACTCATCACTTTAAGTCGCGTCAGCATGACGCTTTGAATTTTCTTTGGATAAACCGCTTCTGTCCGTAAATCACCATCGACGCGGAAGCGGACGTGTAGTTGCTTCTCATGTGGATCGAAATGGATATCTGACGCCCGTTGATCGATCGCGCTCAAAAACAACTGATTGACGAGCCGAATGACCGGGGCATCGTCACGTGACGCTGTCTCTTGCCGTTCGAATTCCGGCGCCTCTTCTTTTAAAATCTCGATGAGCGAGGCGTCCATTTCGTAATACCGACTGATCGTCTTCCGGATTTGTTCACGTGTCGTGATGTAGACCTCGATATTCATTCCGGTCTGCAACCGGACGTCATCGATTGCAATCAAATCAAGGGGATCCGCCGTCGCAACGAATAGCGTGTTCCCCTGTAATTCAATCGGCATGATGTCGTGCTTTTGTGCAATCGCTTTTGGCACGAGTTTTGTGACGGTCACGTTAATGTCTTGCGAATATAGTGCGATGATTGGTACGTCCAGTTGTTCATGAAGTACTTGAATCAATTGTGTCTCGGTCAAATAGTGCAACCGCATGAGTGCATCGCCGAGTTTTTCGCCTCGCCGCTTTTGGGCGAGCGCCTCGTCGAGTTGCTCGTTCGTAATCAATCCAGCCTCAATCAACATCTCGCCTAATCGTTTTTTCGTTCGTCTCACCTTACTTCACCATCCTCTGAGGTACCTCCTGCTCGACGTCTCGCTGTTCAATAAAGACGCTCAACGCTGCGCCGCCCGCTAAACCGATGACGAGGAGGAGCCAAGCCCACCACGTCCGTTCAAGCGATTCCGCATACAACATATACATACCGAGCGATAACACGGCCACAAGTACCGACACGATGAGTTTCGTCTCGCGCTTCCGTACGTATGGAATCGACAAGGCAAACAGCGTCAACGTGGCCAGCACCCAAAAGGCGAGCAGTATTACATATCCGATCATCCGACTGCCTCCTCGCTAGACGCCGGGACATCCTCGTCCACCGGCGGTTGCTCTTCAAATTCATTCAATCCATCATCTTTTATATCGTCATTAAACGGATCGTCGTCCAGTGTTTCGTCCGGGAACGTCGGAATGACCGGTTCAACCGGTTCAGGCGGCGGTAGTGGGACCGAACTTTTCGTCACGATCTCCGGTACCGGCTCATAGAAATCAAAGCCCAACAGTTCACGCGTCTCGCCTGCCTCGGTGACACGGATGCGATACAACTTCCCTGACTCTCCAGTTTGACCGGATTGCGTCACCGAAGAACTTCCGGCCGGGAGTGATGGGGAGAAGCGGATCACGTTTTGGTACGGCACGCTTGCGACTTCTTCGACCCGCGATTCGTACGCGCCGACGAACGCTTTCCCGAGCAGTTGCACCGTCATCACGTTCCCTTCATCTAGGACGATGATGGCGTAAGGTGATTGTTCCGTGTTTTGGACGGCGAAGTTCGAGCCGGCATCGATTTTGACGTCGTAGCCAAGCTCGATGCCGCTCGGAAGCACTTCATGCGGGACACGCTCGAGCACTTTGAACGGAGTCGCCGCAAACAATTTATAAAGCGATGAGCCGAGCGGCGTGAGTGCTTCAAAATCTTCCCCGAACGACTTCAAGCTGAACATGTCGCCTGCATCCATTTCAAATCCGTTCATCCGTTCTAACGCCGAGCGCATTGCCGGTGTCGGACTAATCGTCATCGACGCGACGACCTCGTTCTCTTCTGCGACCATCTCAAGGGCAACGTTCGAATCGAGCTCAGACGCCGAGGCGACGAGCGGTGGGGTCACCATCGTCATCGTGACGGGTTGATTCTCTAAATACGGAGCGATTCGCTCTTCATCGATTGTTGTGATGAGCGGATAGTCCCCTGGTTCGGATATGGCTTCAAGCGTATCGTTCACGTTAAACGTCACGACGTCTTTCCCGACTTCGAGCGCCGTCCCGTCGACGAGCGTGACCGTGAACGGTGCGTTTGCGAAGTCTTTGACGGCATTGTCGAGACGGACGACCGCCTCTTCTTTCGTCATCCCCGATATGTCGATCCCGGCGACACGTGTGTCTTTATATGTAGCACTCGTCTTCGCTGACGCGTCGAGATAGTTGACGAGCCCGATTGTCGGTAACGACACGAGCAACACAAGACATGTCAGGATGAAAAAGTGCATCCCATATTGCTTCATTCCAATTCCCCCTATGTAAAAAACTGAGACTTTCGATTTACTATCCGTTCGTACTCTAACTTTAGTATAATATGCATTGGACATAAATTAACATTTATTTAGGTAATCATACGCTTTTTTCCTAGTATTTTATTATATTTGAAAAGGAGGTCAATGCGTTGGCCCGTTCCGAAAAAGGTTTTACGCTCGTCGAAGTACTCGTGTCGATCGTCATTTTATCGATTGTCTCGTTCTCCTTGTTAAACATATTCAGCCAAAGCCTGAAGACGACGAATGATAGTCTTAGTACGACCATCGCCAACCAAGTTGCTCAAAACGCACTGCATACATTAGATCGACGAGCCTCAGCTGTTCAAGAAACGCTTGACTTGAATAAACTGTTGAATCGAAACGGCGTGAGTTCAGAATGTGATTTTTGTTCTGATTATCGGATCCATGGTGAGACATACGTCGCTACCATCACCCAATCGTCAACGCTGCCGCCAAATACAATCGAAGTCGAGATTTCCGTGACGACCGATCGACTCCGAACACCTGTCACGTTGAAAGGAGTGATTTCGAATGCAACGTTACGCGAGCCGTTCCCTGAAACGGCTGTCCCAGAAAGTGAACTCGTTCAGTAAAGCATCCGAAGGTTTTACGCTCGTCGAGCTCCTTGTGACCGTCGTCGTTGCCTCGATCTTAAGTGGTGTCATCATCACTGCCTTCATTTCAGGAACGCTCGGTTTTCAATTGACGAACGAAACGAGCGAACTGCGCAGTGAGGCCGACTATTTAGTCACGTCCATCCTATCCGAAGTCAACCGGAGTGAATTCGATGCCGTCACCGAAATAAATGACACCTACCAATTCCACCAACTATCCGAACCTCGCATCTCATCGACTGGGATGATTTATCGGGAAGCCGGATACGAACCGATCAGCTTGAACTTATCAGCAGATTCATACGTGCCGAGCAACCCGAACGTCTTGTTAGATGATATTTCAATTCAACTGATCGAGCCCGTCTATGATCCACGGCGTCCGGACTATATAACGAGCGGCTTGATTGAAATCGAGATGAACCTATCGTTGAAGGCAAATCCCGATTCCATTAAAACGTTTAAAAGCTCGATCCCATTTTGAGAAGAACGGAGGCACCACTAATGCATAAACGAGAAGAAGGTTATGTCCTCGTACTCGTACTCGTGACGATGGCCGCGCTCGCCGTCTTATCGCTCGCTGCCATGCAAGTGAACTTGGTCACGAATAAACTGACGGTCATCCGCACGGAAGATACGCAGCTGAACGAAGACGCAAAAAGTGCGCTCAATCTGATTGCGGCGGATGTTCGGAATCGTTTCCCTCTTCATGACGCAAATGATGTACCGGCTCATATGGAGTCGGAATCGGCTTTTAATGACGCGATTCAAGGCGCACTCGTCTCAAACGAACCGTTCCTTAATCTCCCGAGCGAGAGCGACAGCGAGATCAGCTATTCAATTCAATTAAAAGAGAATGCGGACGCGAACCTGCTCGATACTGCACCGTTCACGAAGATTTTACAAGTAAACGTCGTCGCGAGCCGACAGACGAATCCTGAGCAACCGCTCCTGTCGGTCGAATACACACAAGACCTTTATTTGACGGCTCTGCCCGCGTTTTTGTATTACGTGCTCGGGTCGGACGAGCAGTTGACGGTGAACGGAATGCCGACCGTGCAAGGGAACATCTTCTCAGGTGGGCCTTTGGCGTTTGACCGGACGGCAAATTACCAGCTGAACGGCGTGGCGAAACGAATAGACAATATTGATACAAGCTTGCTCCATCTAGATGGTCGTATCGACCTGAAGAATCCGAATGATTGTACGACATGTAGCACATTGAACTATTTCACGTCCGGTGAAGAAGTGGCTGGCGAATTGCCGGACGCCGGTATATCGACGAGTCAGTTTTCTCCATTCCAATATGACTATTCGATTATTGAATTTTTAAATCGCTATTTGAATCAAAAGTTAAGCTACACGAGCACCGTCGACGCTGCGATTTTCAATGGTGTTTTGATTCCATCAACAGATCAAGTGTTCGAAGTCGAGCGTATTCTCGCCGAAGACGGTGTAACGGTCATTGAAAGACCTACTCCTTACTTAACCGCACGCACGTATAACGCGTTCACGAACCCAACAATTATCAAATTGCCAACGACGTTATCTGATCGTGCCATGTATGTGACCGAATCAATTGCGAAAGCATCAGCCCCATTGTTATTTGATGGAGATTTAGTCATCGAATCGACTGATCGTTTGACGATTGAACGACCACTTATTGTGAGAGGGAATTTGACAATTCGAGGCAACGTCTCGTTTGAATCGACCGTTTATACACTCGGTGATACGTTTATCGATCGGGCCAATATTTTACCGATTGACGAGTCAAAAGGGAACTCTTTGATTTTGCTTTCAAAAGGGAAGATTTTATTGAACCGAATCAATGAGTTCGACCAAACTCCGACGACATTACAGGCGTTTCTGTATAGCGATTCTTCCGAACCGACATACGTCTATGCCGTCGGCTCAATTTTACAAATTAAAGGTGGACTGTATAGTAAAGGTCCGATGAATGTGAACGTCTTTCGTGGAACGTTCAGCACTCAAGACAATCTGAGCCCGGCTGAATACTTCGATAGCCGTATTCCTGCGCACGACGCGTCACAATCACGACTGAAACTTTCGTATAACGATGCAGTCTTCAATCAATTAGATACGTTGCCAGTAACAAATCAACTGCAGTTCTTCGTCAGTCAGCCTGTGCAAATTCGTTAAAATGAAAACAAGGACAATCCGTCGCAGGATTGTCCTTGTTTTCATTCGGGCTGATACCCTTTTTTAACCATCGCTTCTAACATCAATTGCTGATTCATTTCCATGACAACAGATGCGACTTCTTCATACGGCACAATTTCTGCATCCATACGTTCAATCAAGTCTGTAAAGGCCTCTGTATTCCCATCGTAGACGGCTTGAATCAGAATATTAGGATGCGTATTTAAAAACGCAACATCAATCTGTTCGTGAGCCAAGCGCCATTTTTCTGGCTCGTCATTCAAGCTATACAACCCTTCTAACAACGTGCTCGAAGGGATTGAAACATCAAGCGGTGCACCGGCCTTCACCATGCGTTCGAATTCTTCAAACGTCATCAAGTCAGCCAAGTAAATCCATTGCTTATCTGTAAGAACTCCACCGTGTTCGTACAAAACAAGCACTGAAGGAACATCGTACTGTTCAACTGCCTTCTCCATCCACTCGGCTTTTACGTTGACGAGCGGTCGCTCTAAAATCGTAGCGAGTTGTTCAGTATCAGCTGTTTGAAGCGATTCATCTACTTGTTTTGTCTGGTAATAGGTATAGCCCCATCCTGCCGCACCAATGAAAACGACGAACAGGATGACACTAATTACTTTCCATTTCATCAATAGTAATCTCCTGCATCTTCCCGTGAACCGGGATTAGGATCTGCGCCTTCACGAACTCGCACATAAAATTCACGATAAACAATTTTCGGCCCATTCGTTCCAGGGAAGAAGCGGCTGACGTCTTCTGTCGCAATTCGTACTTTTGCAAGTCCTGGTTTTTTCAACCGCAGTTTTGTTTGATCCACGATTTCTACGACGTCTGAACCTTCAGCCACCTGCATTCCAAAACCTCGAACGTTTGCTGTACTCGGCAAGAAGACCGGTTCATACGTGTACGGTGAGTTTTCCATGTAAAGCTCGATGTTCGACGCTAGCATGTCTTGCGGGTACTCTTTAACATCAATCATCGCTGTGACGCGTTGAGAAGCAAAGTTCGTGAATGCTCCTGTGACAGGAATCAAGCGCTGCGTCGTCCCTGTCCCTTGAACAGCCTGGACAGTCACACCATCAGCTCGTGGCGCACCTAACGTGATTTCACTTGTACCGGATGGAAGCTCCCAACTGACAGGCAATCGGACTGACCCTGTTTGAATAAGAGATAGATTGGTTGATTGTTGAACCAGTGTTCCTTCTGAATCACGGTATACCCATAACGTCGCCTCAGTCGGAGATACGCTCAACGCCGGCAGTGAAACCTGTACATTGACAAAGATTGGTGCAACCGGCTGATTCGCCGGTTGATTCACAAGCGATACTTTGACTTGAACCGTTCCTGGTGCGTTTCCGCTCAACTTAAGTTCTTGCTTCGTCTGCTGAACGACTTCGACAGCGTTTTGACCTGAAACGATATCAAATCGGAAGTTCCGATACTCATCATTCGTCGTTTTAATAGACGGTCGAATGATCCCATCTTCACCGACCAACAAAATTAAATTGTTCGCTGAGAACTGCGTTGGCGGATCGTCGACGATGATTTCGATTTCATTTGATCGAATCGTTTTCCCCGTCACTGGAGATGTATATTCTACTCGTACTGTCGTCTTCCCTGGCTTCATCCCTTTAATCGACGCACTGTTGTTGACGTAGCTCGGCGTCAACTCTACAGCCGAAGAGCCAATTACCCATTTTAAATCGAGTTTGCGTGCTGTTTCAGGGGTGAGAATAGGTGTCACTTGACGTGTTTCCCCGATATTCAAATAAATCGGGCCCTCGAGCTGCAACCGTTCAATTTCTTTTTCAAGAACAGTCGTATTGACTGAAGAAAGCTTACCAGCCCCTTCTTTTTCAACATCATGCTTGTCTGTACCGTTCGAATTATGGTTCGCTTCAAAAACATAATCAAATGTCCCTCGGTCGAACGTATAGTTTCCTACTTTATTGGCAACAAGCTTCACTTCGATTTTTGTGTCATTCACCTTACAGCTTCGATCACCGTTCTGAATGACGCATTGATCTGTAATCGACCCGATAAGTTTATCGCCGACTCGCTTCCATCCTGTTGGTAACGAACTGTCTAGAACTGAATAACCGCTTGGAATCGTTTCTTCAACGTTCACAATCCACGCAAATTCTTTATACGCGTTACCGTTCGGCTTTTGAATAAATGGTACCGAATAGTTCAGGTTGTACGTAAGAGCGATTTGATTCTCGACTTCTGTCGTTAACGGGCTAATCGTCCGAGACACGAACGCAGCCTCCTCAGATTCTAAGACGTTGACGACAAAGGATTCAGTCGATGTGATTGCACCTTTAGTACGTTGTTCTTTCGTCTCAATCCGAACGCTTAACTGCGAACCAGCCTGTGCGTTATGTTCATAAAAGAAACCGCTCGTCTCCCCGTTTCGAACACTGGCAAACTTTCCGTTCTCCGCTGGATAAACTTGCTTCTCGTTGATCAAGACACGTGTATCTAAAAAGCGGTCTGCAAAATCATAGTCAAGCGACTTCCATGACAAGTAAAGCGGTTCAATGTCGTATACGCTTGCTTGTCGATCCTGTTCCAGTTGAGGGTTGATCACCTCAATTTTCGGAGCATGGTTCGATCCGATGAAGGCACGGAACATCGTGTTCACAAATATCTCTTTCTCATCTTGCTCGTTAAACGTTTGAACATGACCTGCTCCGGAATATGTCAAGTTTCCAACTGTATACATATAGTAGTGATTGGAACTATCACCGGCGGTACGGTTGCTTCCGACAAGATTAAACCACGTCGTCAAATCTTCATTTTCTAAATTTAGTGAGAAGTATTGATTATGTGTTGTTTTGACTTTTTTCTTCGCTATTGAACTAGAGCTTATTTTATAAGGATACTCAGTGAATAGCCCTGTCGCGGTTTGAACGACTTCTGTTGAAGGATTTTGAGCATAAATTCCCATATTCGTGTATTCTCTTGTCGCAAAACGTGATGCGAAATTATTTTCCCACATATTTTTCACATTGAATCTGCCACTACTTTCAGTGCGATATAGCATATCGTGCGTAAACATAACTCCACGACCTTGATCCATAAATTCCTTCAATTCTGAATGCGTACATGTATTCGTAAGCCCAGAGATGTATGAATCTTTGAATCCGAATATAATTAAATCTTTACTATAAAACCATTCTTTGTTCTTGTTGAGATTTTGCCCACAGATTCTATCCGTTAGTTGCTTATAACTAATCGTCTCCAAATCAAATTCATATAAATCTCCATAACTTAGCATTTGATTATTTGTGAACGTATTTTTTAAGTTTCCAGTACTCGCTGTATCTGAAGTATCGGCTGTAACTTGTAGCACTTTTGCCACTGCTTTTTCATCTTTCAGTAAAAAGCGTCCTGTTTTATACGAGTACGTTTTCATGACTGGATCTTTCATGATGATTTTCCAATAACGGGGACTCGTGTAACTCGGCGCATCGATTGTATATGAAAGCGAACCTGTTTGTTTAGCCTGTACCGTTTCAATCCATTCATTTTGAGTGAAGCGATCGTTACTATCAAAATCGATATAAAGCTCGACAGTCGCGCTATCAGATGGCTTGTTATCAAGTGAATAATCAAATTGAATTGCTTTACCACGCACTGCGGGGACAATCGAAGAAGCTGATTTGACATCTACTAAAGAAGTAAGGGTTTTAGCATCTTGTAGGGTTGTCACGCGATTGAATTTATTCGGTTTGTTGCTTGCAAAATAAGTCTGCAAATATTTTTTCGCTTCATCTACCGATTTATAAGTGCGTGCTTCGGTTTGTTTCAATTGATCAAATTGTTTTGGAGAACTATTTTCGTTAACAAATACATCTTCATGAAGTAAAACAGGAATTCCATTAGCAAGTAAATCTTCCTGAATTTGTTTTGCTTTTAACAAAGTTAAATCATTGTCTAGAAATCTTGTATCATGCGATTTTTGAGTAACCGTCCGAATGGCACTAGACCCGTTTAACGAAGAGTCGTATGTGATCGTACTCGAGCTATATTTTGCTTGAGTGCCAGTTGCCCGCGACGGTCCAAATACGACAGCATCATACTTCCCTAATAAGTCTTCTCGAGATGCATTAAACTGTTTAACGGTCATCGTTTCGACCGTATATTCGGCTCCCAAATTTAATTGTGACGGGATGACATATGTCACATCCGTCGTGTTTTTATCTTTTTCTGCAAGATCGGTCAATTCTAAAATCACTGGTTTGACCGGTGTACTCGCTGAAACTTTTGTATAGACCTCAAAGATGGTCGTTATGAGGAGTGAGGCTAAAAAGACGATGGCAACGAGTGCCGCCACGGGTCGTTTCAATCTAGGTTGACTGACCATGCTGCGTTTCCTCCCTGGTGTTGTGAATGGATTTTTTGACATAAGTACTCATACTTATTCATACTCTGAATCCATGGTGAAAACAAGGTCATTTTTGAAAACTTTGGAAATACGTTCTCACTTCACTAATAAAGTAAAGCGACCCCGTCACGACGAGCGTTTTCGTTTGTGGCGAACGCATCCATTCCACCAACCAGCCTGTCCACTCCACATAGTTCGCTCCTGCTTCAACTAGACTCGCTTGCGTCCGTGCCCGCGGAAAGTCGAACGTCGTCTCATAAACGGTCGCGAGCATCCCTAACGATTTGATTATCGCTTCACGGTCCTTATCGGCAAGAGTCGCGACAAGCACGGTGACATTTTCTTCTAGACGAAGTTGCTCACAGAGTGCCGCTACGCCTTCCGCATTATGCGCCCCGTCTAAAATGATCCGCGGCTCTTTTGAGATGATCTCATAGCGCCCCGGATGTTGTGCCGTCTCAAGCCCTGTCAATATCGACTCGGTCTTCCACCCGAGATGACGGGCGACCGCGACGGCGCACGCCCCGTTGTAGGCTTGATGATGACCCGTCAAGCCGAGCGCCGCAGCAGGCAGTCCTTCATATGTAACGGTTGTGTCGGCCCCGCCTTCGATCGACTCGATGAGCGGTGTGACCGCATGCACCGGTGACTCCATCGTCCGTCCTTGTTGTTCGAGCAAAGCGCTCAACTGCGCATCGTCCAAACTATGGAACATCGGGACGCCTCGTTTCATGATGCCGAACTTCTCCTTGGCAATCTCTGCGAGCGTATCACCGAGTATACCTTGATGGTCGTGGCCAATCGACGTCACGATCGTCGCGAGCGGTCGCTTCAAGACGTTCGTCGAATCGAGCCGGCCCCCGAGACCGACTTCCCAAATGATAAGGTCCGGTTGCTGTTCATGGAAGTACAGCCACGCCATGACCGTCAGCAGTTCAAACTCGGTCAACGTCTCCGGCGACTCATCGGCACGGTCACGGACACGGTTCGCGATACGGACGAGATCAACCTCGCGAATCGGTTCGCCGTTCAACATGATCCGCTCCTCGAACTGGATGATGTACGGCGAGATGAACGTCCCGACGTTCAACCCTTCAGCGATAGCCATCGCCCGCAAAAACGCGACGGTCGATCCCTTCCCGTTCGTCCCGGCCACGTGAATCGACGGCAATTCGTCAATCTGTAACGTCTCGAGCATCCACTCGACTCGATTCAATCCAGGCTTGATCCCGAACCGCAGTTGTCCGTTCAGCCATTCAAATACGTCTTGTCTTGTCTCCATCTTTAACCCACCCCTGTTCTAACACTTCCCTCCCATCTTACCAAAATTCACGAAGGCCTACGCAGAGAATCGGCTGTGCTATACTCGAAGCGAACAGAGATAGGAGGAATTCAGATGAAAGACACAGGTTGGAACCTTGAAGCGACATACGTCGAACTTCGTGACATGTTTTACGACCGTGGGCCGATCAACCCGGTCGACAAACCAGAACTCGTCTTATTGAATGAACCCCTCGCCGAGACACTCGGACTCGATATTGATGCATTGAAAGAAGACGTGGCGCTCCTGTCCGGAAACCGGCAGACCGACACGTCGTTCTCGCAAGCGTACGCCGGGCATCAGTTCGGCAACTTCACGATGCTCGGTGACGGACGCGCCCTCTTCTTAGGGGAACACGTCACAGCGAACGGTAAACGGGTCGACGTGCAGTTGAAAGGCTCAGGACCGACCGAATACTCACGCGGTGGTGACGGCCGGGCCGCCATCGGGCCGATGGTACGCGAATATTTGATTAGTGAAGCGATGCACGCGCTCGGCATCCCGACGAACCGGGCACTTGCCGTCGTCAAGACAGGTGAACCGGTCATGCGTCAAGGGCCGAAGCACGGTGCCGTCCTGACCCGTGTCGCCTCGAGCCATATCCGCGTCGGCACGTTCCAATACGCGGCCGCGGCCGGGTCGATCGATGACGTCACCGCCCTCGCCGACTATGCGATCCATCGTCACGACTCAAGTCTTGAAGGTCGTCCTGACCGCTACGAAGCGTTCCTCGGACGCGTCATCGAACGTCAGGCGAAGCTGATCGCCGATTGGCAACTCGTCGGCTTCATCCACGGTGTCATGAACACGGATAACACGTTCATCAGCGGTGAAGGGCTCGACTACGGCCCGTGCGCCTTCATGGACTCGTACCATCCGCACACCGTCTTCAGCTCGATCGACCGCGAGGGCCGTTACGCCTACGCGAACCAGCCGTATATCGGGTCGTGGAACTTGGCCCGACTCGCCGAGACGCTGTTGCCGCTGCTCGCCGACACGCAAGAAGCTGCCGTCGACATCGCCAATCGTTTGTTGAACGATTATACGGAGATTTATAAACAAGCGTACTTCACCGGACTCGCCCATAAAATCGGCCTCTACGTCCGAAAAGACGGCGATGACGCGCTGACGGACGAACTGCTCCGGCTCATGATGGAGACCGAGGCTGATTTCACGAACACGTTCCGCGCGCTCACGCTAGGAGAAACGGAGTCACTTCCGTTCGCGTCGCGTGACGATGGGAAGGCCTGGCTTTCGGCATGGCGTAAACGACTCGCTGAACAAGGTCTCCCGCACGCTGATGTGACGCGACTTATGCACCAACACAACCCGGCCGTCATCCCGCGCAACTATCACGTCGAAGCGGCAATCACGGCAGCCGAGCGAGGTGACTTCGGTCCGACAACAGCCTTACTTGACGTGTTGCGGAAACCGTATGACTATGAAGCCGATTACGGGCGTTACGTCTCGACGGGACCAGAGCGGACGTATCCATATCAGACGTTTTGTGGCACGTGATCCATTCCGCTTTTGCGGGATGGATTTTTTAGGAACCTTTTAGCGTTTGGATGCGTACTATAGACAAACGACACTCTGGAGGTTTACTATGCGTCTACTTGCTTCACTCATCTCGCTTGGTTTCGCTTGTCTGATTTCGCTCGAGCTATGGCAAGGTCCGTTTTATGGGGGCTGGATTTGGTCCATGCCCGCCTTTTTCTTAATCGTCTCGTTTTTCCAGTTCATGAAACATTTGAATGAGCTTGAATGGAGTGAGACGAAATGAAGGTCATGCTTACCGTACTTGTCTGCCTCATCCTTTCGGCTGCTTATATGGTGTATAGTCTCTACCTATCCCTCATTGGACAACCGCTTCACCCGCAATGGACCGGACTTGCGATTGGCGCCTTGTTCACATCATCTTATTTTTTAGTGACGAAGCAACTGCCTGGATGGAACGAAGGCGATCACGAATGAGGCTCGTCTACTTCACTATCATGCTCATCGCCGGATTCCTATATGCCGTGTATCTCGTCCATTTGTATCGAGTCGGGCTGACTGATTCGCTCTACATGCACTTCCTGTGGATCACGGGAATCGGACTTTATGTTTTATGGCTACGTCGGAGAACCCCCAAACGTCGTTCGTGACGTCGGGGGTTCTTCTCGTTTAGATGCTAAAATTCTACCAAACGACAAAAAACCTTCCTCGGAGAACAAGTCTCCAAAGAAGGTTGATGTCTTACTTACGCAACTCTTCAAGACGCGCGCGCACGGCGTCACGCTTGTCGAGGTAGTCTTTCTCTTTTGCTTTCTCTTCGTCGATGACGTGAGCCGGTGCTTTGCCGGTGAAACCCGGGTTGCCGAGTTTCTTCTGCACGCGTTCGACTTCTTTCTCGTACTTCGCCACTTCTTTTTCAAGACGGGCGATCTCTTCTTCGAAGTTGATCAAGTCGGCGAGAGGGATGAACAGTTCCGCACCCGTCATGATCGCTGACATCGACTTGTCAGGAGCCGTCAAGCCGCGTCCGATTTCAAGTTCGGTCGCATTCGTGAACTTGCCGATTGTCGCTTCGTTTTCGCTCAAGTAACCTTGTGTCGTATCGTCACTCGTCGCGATGAACAGTTGGATCGGTTTCGACATCGGTGCGTTCACTTCCGAACGGATGTTACGAACCGAACGGATGACGTTCATGACCGCTTCGAACGCCGGTACCGACTCCGCATAGTGGAGGTCGTCACGACGCGTCGGATAGCTCGCACGGACGATCGAGTCGCCTTCGTGTGGCAAGTGCTGCCAAATTTCCTCTGTCAAGAACGGCATGAACGGATGCATGAGACGCATGATCGAGTCGAGCGTATGCGCGAGCACCGAACGTGTCGTCGCTTTCGCCGCTTCGTCCTCACCGTAGAGCGTGAGTTTCGCCATCTCGATGTACCAGTTACAGAACTCTTCCCAGATGAAGTTGTACAAGTAACGACCGGCTTCACCGAACTCGTACTTGTCGACGAGGCGTGTCACTTGGTCGACCGTGTCGTTCAAGCGCGTCAAGATCCACTTGTCGGCGAGCGTCTTCTCACCTGAGAGGTCGATGTCTTCAAACTTCATCCCGTCCATGTTCATGAGGGCGAAGCGGCTCGCGTTCCAAATCTTGTTCGCGAAGTTCCATGTCGATTCGATTTTCTCCCAGTAGAAGCGAAGGTCGTTCCCTGGTGTCGAGCCCGTGAGCAGGAACCAGCGGAGCGAGTCGGCACCGTACTGGTCGATGACTTCCATCGGGTCGACGCCGTTACCGAGCGATTTCGACATCTTGCGGCCTTCCGAGTCACGGATTAGACCGTGGATGAGCACGTCGTTGAACGGCTGCTTGCCCGTGAATTCGAGCGATTGGAAGATCATCCGAGATACCCAGAAGAAGATGATGTCGTAACCCGTGACGAGCGCGCTCGTCGGGAAGTAGCGTTTGAAGTCTGCCGAATCCGTGTCCGGCCAGCCCATCGTCGAGAACGGCCAGAGCGCTGACGAGAACCACGTGTCGAGCACGTCTTCGTCTTGATGCCAGTTCTCAATGTCAGCCGGCGCTTCTTTCCCTACATAGATTTCACCTGTCTCGTTATGGTACCAAGCCGGGATGCGGTGGCCCCACCAAAGTTGACGGCTGATGCACCAGTCACGAATGTTTTCCATCCAGCGGAGGTACGTGCCTTCGAACCGCTCTGGGACGAAGTTGACTTTCGTCTCGTCGTTGCCTTGCGCTGCGAGCGCCGCTTTGGCGAGTGGCTCCATATCGACGAACCATTGTTTTGATAGATAAGGCTCGATGACTGCGCCTGAACGTTCCGAGTGACCGACCGAGTGCGTGTGCGGCTCGATTTTGACGAGCGTGCCATCCGCTTCTAAGTCTTTGACGAGCTGCTTGCGGCAGTCGAAGCGGTCGAGCCCTTCGTACTTGCCAGCATTCTCGTTCATCGTCCCCGACTCGTCCATGACGAGGATACGTGGAAGCTCGTGACGGTTCCCGATTTCAAAGTCGTTCGGGTCGTGCGCCGGCGTGATCTTCACGCAACCGGTACCGAACTCGACGTCGACGTAGTCGTCCGCGACGATCGGGATCTCACGGTTCATGACCGGGAGCATGATCGTCTTACCGACGAGGTGCGCGTAGCGCTCGTCTTTCGGGTTGACGGCGACGGCCGTATCGCCGAGCATCGTCTCGGGGCGTGTCGTCGCGATCTCGATGTGGCCTGAGCCATCAGCGAGCGGATATTTCATATGGTAGAACGCGCCTTCGACTTCTTGATAGATGACTTCGATGTCGGAGACGGCCGTCTTTTGTGCCGGGTCCCAGTTGACGATATATTCGCCGCGGTAGATCAAGCCTTTTTCATACAAGCGGACGAAGACTTCCTGGACCGCTTTTGAGAGTCCAGCGTCGAGTGTGAACCGTTCACGCGAGTAGTCGAGACCGAGGCCGAGTTTTGACCACTGGGCACGGATCGTGTCGGCGTACTCGTCTTTCCATTCCCACGTCTTCTCGAGGAACTTCTCACGTCCGAGGTCGTAACGCATGATGCCGTCCTCACGGAGTTTCTGTTCAACTTTCGCCTGTGTCGCGATACCGGCGTGGTCCATCCCTGGGAGCCAGAGGACGTCATAGCCTTGCATCCGCTTCAAGCGCGTGAGTAGATCTTGGAGCGTCGTATCCCACGCGTGTCCGAGGTGAAGTTTCCCTGTGACGTTCGGTGGCGGGATGACGATCGTGTACGGCTGTTTCGAGTCGTCCTCGTCCGCCTTGAACACGTTGTTCTCCATCCAATAGTCGTACCATTTCGCTTCCGTCGCACTCGGGTCGTACTTCGTCGGCATGCTGATTTCGTTTGTTTCGTTGGTCATTGTGCCAATCCTCCTCTATCTGTCTACACAAAAAACGGCTGCTCTCGTCCTTAACGCTAAGGACGAAAGAAGCCGTATCTTCCGCGGTACCACCTTAGTTCGCCAACACGTGGCGCCCTCAAAATCGAATAACGGTCGATGGACCGAACCTTCCTACTTGATTCAAAAGGTCAGCTCCGAGGCGACTTCCGCACACTTCCCTCGCGACCTTGCACCGTGCGGCCGCGTCTCTAGAAAGGAGTGTTGTTGCGTACTATTCCTCATCATAGCTTTTAAACGTATCTGTTAAACAATTGTAGCGATTGAAGACGTTTCAGTCAAGATTACAGTGAAAACTCTTGTTGCAGCTCTTTAAACGTCGCATCGACCGCAGCGAGCGTCGCGTCGATATCCTCGTCCGTATGCACAGTCGACAAGAACAAGCCTTCGAACTGTGACGGTGGCAAGAACACGCCGCGCCCCGCCATCTTCTGATAGTACGAGCGGAACATGTCGAGGTTAGACGTTTTCGCCTTCTCGAAGTTCGTCACTTTCTCGTTCGTGAAGAAGAAGCCGAACATCGAGCCGGCCCGGTTCGTGTCGTGCGGGATGTTATATTTCTCGGCCGCTGCCGTGAAGCCTGCCGCGAGACGGTCGGCTTTGCGCTCGAACTCCTCGTAGTGCTCAGGCTTGAGTTGCGACAGCGTCGTGTAGCCGGCGATCATCGCGAGCGGGTTGCCTGAAAGCGTCCCTGCTTGGTAGATCGGCCCTTGCGGTGCGATGTGTTCCATGATCTCCCGTTTGCCGCCGTATGCGCCGACCGGAAGGCCACCGCCGATGACTTTGCCGAGGCACGTAAGATCAGGCGTCACGCCGAAGTAACCTTGGGCGCAATTGTAACCGACGCGGAAGCCGGTCATGACCTCGTCAAAGATGAGGAGCGCGCCGTTTTGTTCCGTGATCTCACGCAGTCCTTCGAGGAATCCTGGCTGCGGCGGGACGAAGCCCATGTTGCCGGCAGCCGGCTCGACGATGACGCCGGCGATGTCGTCACCGTGCTTCTCGAACGCGATGCGAAGCGCGTCGAGGTCGTTGTATGGGACGGTGAGCGTGTGGCTCGCCAAGTCTTTCGGGACGCCCGGTGAGTCCGGGAGACCGAGTGTCGCGACACCTGATCCGGCCTTGATGAGGAGCGAGTCCCCGTGGCCGTGGTAGCAGCCTTCAAACTTCAAGATCTTCGTCTTGCCCGTATAGCCGCGTGCCAGGCGGAGAGCCGCCATCGTCGCTTCCGTACCGGAGTTGACCATGCGGACCATCTCGATCGATGGGACGCGGTCGATGACGAGCTCGGCCATCTTCGTCTCAAGCTCTGTCGGTGTCCCGAACGTCCAGCCTTTTTCAGCCTGATCTTGGATCGCTTTCATGACGACCGGGTCGCGGTGACCGAGAATGAGTGGCCCCCATGAGAGGACGTAGTCGATGTACTCGTTGCCGTCGATGTCGTAGACGCGTGAACCTTCACCGCGTTCGGCGAAGATCGGCGTCATCCCGACCGATTTATAGGCACGGACCGGGCTGTTGACCCCGCCCGGCATGAGTGGGAGTGCTTGTTTGAACGCTGCTTCTGAGCGAGTTTGCTTGTATGTCATGCGAATTCTCCTTCCAAATAGCGACAGACGTCTTTTGCGAAATACGTGACGATCAAATCGGCACCGGCCCGTTTGAAACCGACCATCGTCTCCATGACGATACGTTGTTCATCGATCCAGTCGTTCATCGACGCCGCTTTAATCATCGCGTACTCCCCGCTCACGTTATACGCCACGATCGGCATATCGAGCGAGTCGCGCATGTCGCGGATGATGTCCATGAACGCGAGCGCCGGTTTGACGATCATGAAGTCGGCACCTTGCTCGACGTCCGACTGTGATTCCCGGAACGCCTCGCGGCGGTTGGCCGGGTCCATCTGATAGCCTTTGCGGTCGCCTTCACCAGGCGCCGACTGCGCCGCGTCACGGAACGGTCCGTAGTACGCCGATGCGTA
Organism: Exiguobacterium sp. SH1S21; assembly: GCF_004337175.1. Lineage (NCBI taxonomy): Bacteria > Bacillati > Bacillota > Bacilli > Caryophanales > Exiguobacterium > Exiguobacterium sp. SH1S21. Next base: position 101,272 of record NZ_SJUY01000005.1, read on the forward strand.
TTTGACGCCGTAGCTCATGATCGGGATGTGGCTGTAACCGTTTTGGTCGAGCCCTTCGCGGATGGCGGCGACAAAGCCGTCCATCATCGAGCTCGGTGCGATGATGTCTGCGCCCGCTTGCGCTTGCGTGATCGCCGTCTGGACGTGAAGCGGTAGTGACGCGTCGTTATCGACGTCACCGTTCTTCACGATGCCACAGTGGCCCGTCGACGTATATTCACAGAGGCACGTGTCGGCGATGACCGTGAGCTGTGGTGCCCACTCTTTCACTTTGCGGATCGCTTCTTGGACGATGCCGTGGTCGTGGTACGCTTCCGTGCCTTCCGGATCTTTATGCTCAGGTACACCGAACAAGAGAACGGACTCGAGCCCGAGGTCGACGAGCTCACGGATCTCGTCTTCGAGACGATCGAGCGAGAAGTTGAAGACGCCAGGCATCGAGCTGACTTCGCGTTTAATATTTGTCCCTTCGACGACGAAGAGCGGATAAATCAAATCTTCTTTCCGAACATGGTTTTCACGTACGAGTGCACGCATCGACTTCGACGAGCGCAGACGACGGTGACGGTCGAATTGGTTCATGAAAAATCTCCCCCTACACACTGTATTAATGCATCCATAGTATAACACTCAGGCACTCGGACCGGTAACGTCGACACTTCTCGGACGGCACGCTCCGTCACTTCGCCGATGGCATACCACGTGCCGTGAAACCGCTCGAGGTATGGTGTGAGCGCGTGGACCGCGGACGGACTGAGCACGAGCAGCGCCTCGACGTGTTCGAGCGCGGCCGCTTGATCGGCCGTGAGTGCTTTCTCGACCGTCTCATAGACGACCCAGTCGTACACATGCGGCAATTGCTGCATGTGCTCGGTGTTCGCCAAATCCCCACGGGCGAACAAAACGACGTCCTCCTCAGCGACGACGTTCGCCAACTCGCGGAACAACGCCTCGCCCGTATACGTCTCTGGCATGAGCGAAACGGTGAATCCTTCTGCCTCGAGCGCGTCCCGCGTCTTCTCGCCGACGGCGGCGACTTGAACGTTCCGAGGAACGTCTTGAAGCGCTGGGACAGCGGTTTGACTCGTGATGACGAGCCAATCGAACGAATCAGTTGGCATTGGTTTCCCGGTCAGCCTTGTCTCGATCATCGGGACGTGATGAACGGAAAGACCGCTCGCATCGAGCAAGGCCCGTTGCGAAGCGGTCAGTCGTTTTGTCCCTGTGTACCAGACGTCACACATTGACCGAGGCGAGGATCTCGCGTCCGCCGCGTCCGAGCAAGTCGTCAGCGACGTCTTGACCGAGAGCGACTTCGTCCGTTGACGTTTTCGTCACACGGAGCACGTCTTTGCCGTCGACCGAGGCGATCAAGCCGGTGAGCGTTACCGTGTCCCCGTCGACCGTCGCGTAGCCGCCGACCGGTACGTGGCAGCTGCCTTCGATCGCCTTCAAGAACGTCCGCTCCGCCGTCGCAGCTTTCGCCGTTACGTCATCGTGAAGGAGTTGTAAAATCTGCGTCACTTCGGCGTCGTCTTTCCGGCTCTCGATCGCGAGCACGCCTTGTCCGACGGCCGGTACCATCATGTCGGCATCGAGCGCCTCGAACTTGACGCGGTCGGTCCAACCCATGCGCTCAAGTCCCGCTTTCGCGAGCAAGATGGCGTTGAAGTTCTCGGTATCGAGTTTTTTCAAGCGCGTGTCGATGTTGCCGCGAATCCATTGGATTTCGAAGTCCGGACGGGCCGCGAGCATCTGCGCACCGCGACGGAGCGAGCTCGTCCCGATGACTGCACCTTGCGGCAACGTCTCGAGCGTGTAGCCGTTCTCGCAAATCAACACGTCACGTGCGTCGACACGTTTTGGCATACAGCTGATAAAGAGGTCTTCTGGCAGTTCGGCCGGGACGTCTTTCATACTGTGGACGGCAAAATCGATATCCCCGGCAAGCATCTGCTGTTGGATCTCTTTGACGAACAAGCCTTTCCCGCCGACTTTCGACAGTTGGACGTCGACGATTTGGTCGCCTTTTGTCACGATTTCTTTAATCTCGAACTCGTTCTGGGCCCCGGCTTGCTTCAATTGTTCGATGACCCATTTCGTCTGTGTCATCGCGAGTTGTGAGCGGCGTGAGCCGACGATAATTTTACGCATAATGTTTAGTCCCCTTCATAGAAAAAGGCGACGAGATTCGCCGCCTTTTTGGTTTGTATTAGCGCATCAATGCGCGAAGTGGTGCTTTAGCTGCCATCGCTTCTAGCTCTTCCGGTTCTGTGTCCGTAGTCGGAACGTCGACGTCTAGCGCGAACGCTTCGACGAACTGAGCGATGCGCGTGTTCGCGTCCGGTTGAGCGGCCGCGTCTTTAATGTAGTCGATCGGTTCACGAAGCATCTGGTTGATGATCGACTTCATGTGCTTGCCGATGACTTTCTTGTCCCGGTCCGACAGATGGTCGAGCTTGCGCTCAAGACTTTCCATCGTCTCTTCTTGGACAGTGAGCGCACGTGAGCGCAACTCGTTCATGATTGGCACGACACCGAGCGTGACGAGCCACGCTTGGAACTCTTGAATCGCCTCATCAATCTTCACTTCAATCTTCTCTGCCTCGACGAGACGGGCTGCCAAGTTTTTATTGACGATCCCGTTCAAGTCGTCGACATCAAACAAATGGACGCCCGGAAGCGACCGGACCGCTGGATCGATATCTCGCGGCACAGCAATGTCGATGAGAAGAAGTGGACGTTCCCGGCGCAACAATTGTGCTGCGGCGACGTCGTCATACGCGATAACGGCTTCTTTGGCGCCGGTCGAGCTGATCAAAATATCGGCATCGAGCAGTCCACAGGCGATCTCGCGGATCGAGTGGGCCCGGCCTTTGAACTTGTCAGCGACCGCTTTCGCTTTGCTTTCAGTCCGGTTGAAGACCGCAATTTGTTTGGCGCCGGCTTCGAACAAGTTGAGCGTTGTCAGCTCACCCGTCTCGCCTGCACCGACGACGACGACTTGTTTGTCATCGAGGCGCGTGTACATCTCTTGCGCGAGCGCGACCGCAGCCGAGCTGACCGATACCGACATTTCCCCAATTTGCGTGTCAGTATGGGCCCGTTTGGCGAGCGTCACGGCTTCTTTGAACAATTTATTAAACACTGTCCCCGTCGTCCCGTTCTCTTGGGCGCGGAAGAAACTTGACTTCACTTGTCCTAAAATTTGCGTTTCCCCGATAATCATCGAGTCGAGACCTGACGTGACACGGAATAAGTGACGAATCGCTTCTTCCCCTTCACGGATCGACAAGTATGGTGTGAACTGATCCATCTCAAGATCGAACCAGTTCGCTAAAAAACGTTTTGTATAATAACGACCCGTATGGAGCTGGTCTGTGACGACGTATAGCTCGGTACGGTTACAGGTCGACAAAATAACCGATTCAAAAATGCTTTTCTCTTCGCGGAGCGCGATCATCGCGTCCACGATTTCTTGCTCCCCAAACGAGAACTGCTCCCGAATCGCGACAGGGGCTGTCTTGTTATTTAGTCCGACGACGACAATATGCATGTACCTCTTCCCCTCATCTAAAATCACAGTGGCGGTTGTCTTTTCTTTTTTTACATCTCTACCGTACATTATAACAATTTTTATTTAGGAACTATAATCTTCTGTTCGATTTTTGTGAAATAATTTAAGAACTTTTTGTGACGAAAAAAAGTAGAAACGGTCAAATTGGCCATTTCTACTTGTTTCGTCATTTAAGTGACGATGAATCTGTGATAATCGTACTTTCCGGCTTGTCTTCTTCTTCCGACTCGAGGTAATGTTGTCGCTCCTTCAATTTATAGATGCGGACGATGTTTTTGACGACGACTTTCGCCACCGCATACGTCGGAACCGCGATCAACATCCCGATGATCCCAGCCAAGTTACCGGCCACGAGCAAGACGATGATAATCGTAAGCGGATGCACTTTGAGCGTCTTCCCTTGAATGAGCGGGGAGATGACGTTCGCCTCAATCTGTTGGACGATGATGATGACGAGGATGACCCAGAGCACTTTGATCGGATCTTGGATGAAGGCGACGACGACGGCCGGTGCCGCCCCGAGGAACGGTCCGACGTACGGGATGATGTTCGTCACCATCATGAAGAGTGCGAGCAAGATGGCGTAGTCGACACCGATGATCCAAAGACCGATGAGCGACGTGATCCCGACGAAGAACGCGACGATCAGTTGGGCGTGCACATAGTTTTTAACGGTCGTATGCATGTCGTTCAAAATTTTACGTGTTTCTTTCTCATAGCTCGATGGCAACAGCTTGACGATCGAGTCCGGCAAACGTTTCCCGTCAAGTAGCATATAGAGCAACATGAATGGAATGACGACGATCGTGATGACGGCTGATGTAATGAATCCGATGACTTGGCCGAATGAAGAAGCGATATTGCCAAAAATATCACCGAGGTATGTGGTGACATTGTTGGTCAAATCGGTGAACATGTCATCGTTCTCCGCCATGAAGCGCGATAGGAACTCGTTTTGCATGAGCGAGTCACGCACTGAGAACGCTTGTTGCTGCAACTCTTTGGCGATGCTCGGCATCGCGTTGACGAGATCGGTCACTTGTCCGACGAGCACCGGCCCGAGAATACTGAACACGAGCGTGATAATCAGGATAAGCGATGTTAACGTGATTGCGACTGACATGCCACGTTTCCCGGACCGTCGTTCTAGATAATCGACGACTCCAACGAGAAAATAAAAGAAAAGTCCTGAAATAATAAGCGGTACCGTGACGAGCGCCAATATGACTTGGATCGGTTCGAACACGAATGAGATCTCTGTCCCGACCAAGATCACTAAGAAGATCGTCAACGTCCAAAATAAGAAGCGATACCATTTGCTTTCAAACATTCTCTGCATCTTTCCACCTCGTTCATTAATGTATTGCTATACAATATGACAATTATACGATACTTACCCGTTCACGTAACCCTAAAAACAAAAAGACGAGGGGGTTATCCCTCGTCGTCCGTCAACAAATCGTAGATGGCTTTCCACGCTTCGTCTTTTCCTTCTGCCGTTTCGGCCGAGAAAGATACGAATCGGTCAGTCGATTCGAATTGAAGCTTCCGCTTCACGGCCGCCTCATGTTTCTGGCGCTGCGCTTTCTTGATCTTATCGAGTTTCGTCGCGACGACGATGACCGGAATCTCATAATGTTTCAAGAAATTGTACATCGTCACGTCATCACCCGACGGCTCGTGTCGGATATCGACCAAGAGGACGACACCTTTGAGTGCGCTTTGCGACGTCAAGTATTGCTCCATCATGACGCCCCACTTCTCACGCTCGGTCTTCGAAACTTTGGCATACCCGTAGCCCGGGACGTCGACGAACATGATCTCGTCATTGATGTTGAAGAAGTTCAGCGTCTGCGTCTTCCCCGGTTTTGATGATGTCCGGGCGAGTGCTTTACGCTGACAGATCTTGTTGATGAATGACGATTTCCCGACGTTCGAACGGCCGGCGAGTGCGACTTCTGGCAACTCGTGGACCGGATAATGGTCCGGCGCCACGGCACTCGTAATAAATTCTGCTTTATTGATTTTCATTGTTTTCCTCCAAATGCTACTTCTAATACTTGATCGAGCATCGTGACCGGGACGAACGTCAGTTTTTCACGGACGGTGTCTTGAATGTCATCGATGTCACGTTCATTGTCTTTCGGGATGATGATGGTCGTGAGTCCGGCCCGGTGTGCGGCGAGCGCTTTTTCTTTCAAGCCGCCAATCGGCAGGACACGGCCACGGAGCGTGATCTCTCCGGTCATCCCGATGTCACGACGGACTTTTTTCCCGGTCAAGGCCGAGATGAGCGCCGTCGCGATCGTGATCCCGGCGGATGGTCCGTCTTTCGGGACGGCACCTTCCGGGACGTGGATGTGCACGTCTTGCCGCTCGTAGAACGTCGGGTCGATCCCGAACCGTTCCGCGTTCGAGCGGACGTAACTGTACGCCGTCTGCGCCGACTCCTGCATGACGTCGCCGAGTTTCCCCGTCAACTGCAGCTTGCCTTTGCCCGGTGCGAGCGCGACTTCGATCGTGAGCGTATCGCCGCCGAACGCCGTGTAAGCGAGGCCTGTGACCGCTCCGATCGAGTCTTCCGTCTCGCCTTTGCCGTAACGATACTTCGGTTTCCCGAGGTAGTCGCTTAGGACTTTGAGCGACACGGTGACACGTTTCTTCTCGCCGATCGCGATCTGTTTCGCCGCTTTCCGGCAAAGCGATCCGATGACGCGCTCAAGGTTACGGACGCCGGCCTCACGTGTGTAGCGGCGGACGACTTCATAGAGCGCGTCTTCTTTAATCGTGAGCTGGCTCTTTTTCAAGCCGTGTTCTTTATACTGTTTCGGAATCAAGTGGCGTTTCGCGATCTCGACTTTTTCGAGCTCCGTGTAGCCGCCGATTTGAATGAGTTCCATCCGGTCGAGGAGCGGGGCCGGAATTTGCGAGACGTCGTTCGCCGTCGCGATGAACAGCACGTTCGATAAATCGAACGGCTCCTCGATGTAATGGTCCGAGAACGAGACGTTCTGTTCCGGGTCGAGCACTTCGAGCATCGCCGAAGCCGGGTCGCCCCGGAAGTCCGACGCCATCTTGTCAATCTCATCGAGCAAGAACACCGGGTTCTTACTTTCAGCTTGCTTCAAGCCACGGATGATCCGGCCTGGCATCGCGCCGATATACGTCCGGCGGTGACCGCGAATCTCAGCCTCATCACGCACCCCGCCGAGCGAGACGCGGACGAAGTTACGTTCGAGCGCCGAAGCGATCGAGCGGGCGAGCGACGTCTTCCCGACTCCTGGAGGTCCGGCGAGACAAAGGATCGGTCCACGCAGCGAGTTCGTCAATTGACGGACCGCCAAATATTCGAGGATCCGGTCTTTGACCGATTCGAGCCCGTAATGGTCGTCGTCGAGGACACCGGCCGCATGTTTGACGTCCAATTTATCTTCGGTTTCAATTCCCCACGGCAGCGAGACGATCCAATCGAGGTAGTTGCGGATGACGGCGTACTCAGGTGACGTCGCCGGGACGACGTTCAACCGTTCCGCTTCCCGCATGACGTTCTTCCGTGTCGTTTCCGGCAAGTCGAGCGCCTCGAGCTTCTCAAGGAGACGGTTCGGTTCCGACTCTTGCGACTGGTCCCCGAGTTCTTGTTGAATCGTCTTCATCTGTTCACGTAAGTAGTACTCTTTTTGCGCTTGTTCAATCGTCTTCTTCGTCCGTTCACGCAACTCTTGCTCGAGCTCGATGATCTCGACTTCGTGAGTCATGATCTCGAGCAGTTCGAGTCCGCGTTTGACCGCGTCTGGTTCTTCAAGCATCGCTTGGCGAATGTCGACATCGACATCGAGTTTTGAAGAGATATAGTCGGTCAATGACTCGAGCCGCTCATACATCTCAAACCGACGACGCTCGTCCGGTGACAGGCCTTTAATCGTCCCGACGAGTTTGCCGAACTGTTCTTTCAACAGCCGCACGAGTGCCGTCCGCTCGACTTCTTCCCCTTCAACGAGTTCAAGCGAGTCGACGTCAGCAAACCAGCCGTCTTTCGTCACTTCGACGGCGTTGATTTTGACGCGTTCTTTCCCGACGAGGCGGACCCGTACCGTATCGTTCGACAGTTCGCTCATCTTGGCGATGTGGACCCGCGTCCCGATCGCGTAAAGGTCTTCCGGTTCAGGTGATTCTTTGCCTGTCTCTTTTTGCGTGACGACAATCAAGTCTGTCTCGTGTTCCTTTGCGGCAAGGAGTGCTCGTAATGAGAGCGGTCGCCCGACGTCGATCGTCACTCCGATCAGCGGATAAACGACAACTCCACGCAAAGGAAGAATTGGTAATTGTTCCATTACAACGCCTCCTGTGCAAAAAGGCCCAAAACTCGGGTGTGCCGAGTGTTTGAGCCTTTTTCGTTAAAAGATTATGCTGTCTCTTTGTTGTCCCCAGTCTGTTCGACAGTACCATCACGGAGAACATATTTCGGACCGGCAAGACCCGTAATCGTTTCGTCTGTAATGATGACTTTCTCGATATCATCACGCGATGGGACAGTAAACATCACATCGAGCATCATTTCTTCGATAATCGAGCGGAGACCACGTGCACCTGTCTTGCGTTTGATCGCAAGCTTGGCAATTTCAATCAATGACTCGTCTGTGAACGTGAGTTCGACATCGTCGAGTTCGAGCATTTTCTCGTACTGACGGACGAGCGCGTTTTTCGGCTTCGTCAAGATTTCGACGAGTGCTTCCTCGTCGAGCGTCGTGAGCGTCGCCATGACCGGTAGACGTCCGATAAATTCAGGGATCAAGCCGAATTTTTGAAGATCTTCCGGCAATGCGCGGGCGAGCAAGTCTTCTTGCGTCATCTCGCGATTTTCTTGATCGTTCCCGAAACCGATGACTTTCTTCCCGATGCGGCGTTTGACGACCGCTTCGATGCCGGCGAATGCGCCACCGACGATGAAAAGAATGTTCGTCGTATCGATTTGGATGAACTCTTGATGCGGATGCTTCCGTCCACCTTGTGGCGGTACGCTCGCAGTCGTTCCTTCAAGAATCTTGAGCAAGGCTTGTTGGACCCCTTCACCAGACACGTCACGCGTGATTGATGGGTTTTCCGACTTACGGGCAATCTTATCGATTTCATCGATATAGATAATCCCTTTTTCAGCTTTTTCGACATCGTAGTCAGCCGATTGGATCAGCTTGAGCAAGATGTTCTCGACGTCTTCCCCGACGTAACCGGCTTCTGTCAAACTCGTCGCGTCCGCGATAGCGAACGGGACGTTCAAGACGCGAGCCATCGTCTGAGCGAGAAGCGTTTTACCGCTACCAGTTGGTCCGATCATGACGATGTTCGACTTCGAAAGTTCGACATCATCAGAACGGCCACCGGCATTGATACGTTTATAGTGGTTGTAGACAGCTACCGAAAGCGCACGTTTCGCCCGGTCTTGACCGATGACGTATTCGTCAAGGATATTACGGATCTCTTGTGGTTTTGGAATGTCTTTGAATTCAACTTCTTCTTCGACACCGAGCTCTTCCTCAACGATTTCATTGCAAAGTTCAATACATTCGTCACAAATGTATACGCCAGGACCGGCGACTAGTTTACGGACTTGTTCTTGCGATTTCCCGCAAAACGAGCATTTAAGTTGTCCCTTTTCCTCGTTAAATTTGAACATTCGGTACACCCCTTCTGAATGGAAATGGATGTAAGTGCGATAAATCGCCTATTTGTATTTTCAGGTGCAAAGCACTCACGAAAAAACATTTACATCTCTGCGTTGCAATAATTGTAGCATGAACATATAGCGACTTCAAAGATTAACACACGTAATGTGTCGTGACAGAAAAAAGGACGACTGCGTCGCAGTCGCCCTCCTCTCATCTAATTACTTCGCTTTACCAGTTTCAACGAGGATGTCGATCGCCTTACGGAATTTGAGGTCACCTTTAAGTGTCTCGATTCCGCCTTGCGGTGCGAGCATCGTACGGAGTTGATCCGGTGCGATGTTGTAGAGTTTAGACATTTCTTCGAGTTCTTTCTCAGCATCTTCATCAGTCACTTCGATCGCTTCTTTTTCAGCGATTGCTTTCAAGACGAGACGAGCTTTAACGCGCTCTTCAGCTTGCTCTTTCATCTCTTCACGCATAGCTTCTTCTGTTGTGCCAGTGAGTTCGAAGTACATGTTGAGGTCGATGCCTTGTGAAGATACACGAGTACCGAACTCTTGAACCATGCGGTCTACTTCTTGGTCGATGAGGATTGCAGGTACGTCGATTGTCGCGTTAGCAGTTGCTTGCTCAACGAGTTGGTCGCGCATCGTGCCATCAGCTTCTTGTTGCTTCGCAGCTTCTAAGCGCTCACGAATTTTCGCTTTCAACTCGTCGAGTGATGCTACTGACTCGTCGATGTCTTTTGCGAACTCGTCGTCGAGCTCAGGAACTTGCTTCGCTTTTACTTCGTGAAGTTTGACTTTGAACGTCGCTGGTTTACCCGCCAAGTTGTCAGCGTGGTACTCTTCAGGGAATGTTACTTCGATGTCTTTTTCTTCACCAGCAGTCATGCCTACCATTTGCTCTTCGAATCCAGGAATGAATTGACCTGAACCGATTTCAAGTGTGTAGTTTTCAGCCGTGCCACCTTCGAATTGCTCGCCTTCAGCGAAACCTGCGAAATCAAAGACAGCTGTATCGCCGTTTTCGACTGCGCCTTCTTTAACAGCAAGTTCTGCGCCTTGCTCTTTGAGGGCGTCAAGTTCTGCTGCGACTTCTTCGTCTGTGACGTTCGTTTCTACAGCATCGTACTCGAGACCTTTGTAGTCGCCGAGCTCAGCTTCTGGTTCAACCACGAATGTTACTTTGAAAGTAACCGGCTGACCTTTTTCGAGCGTGCCATCAACGTCGATGTTTTCGAGAGCCATTGGTTCGAAACCAGCTTCTTCGACTGCAGATTGGATTGTGTCACGGTAGAGGATATCAAGCGCATCTTGGAAGAGTGCTTCTTCTCCGTACATTTTGTTGAACATTGGACGTGGCAATTTCCCTTTACGGAAGCCAGGTACGTTCAAGTTTTTGACGACATCTTTAAATGCTGCGTCGACTGCTTTATTGAATGCTTCTGCAGGTGCTTCGTACGTGAGTACGCCTTGGCTACCTGATGTTTTTTCCCATTTTGCTGTCATGCTAAGTCCCTCCAACAAATTCGTTTATTCTTCTATACCGTACAAAAATGTACAACAATCAGTATTATAGCATAAATCCGGTGACTGCACACAAGGATTTAGTCTAGAAACGCTTGCGTGAACCGGATGTCCGCCTCTAAAATTTCAGCCGCGAGCCCGTCTGTTTCTTCATCGTTCAGGATCGCTGCTTTCGCTTTCACGACGGCTGTCTCGATTTCAGATGTCTCACCCGGTGTGAACGGATAGTGCGTATACATGTAGTTCATGAGCAGTTGCGTCGCGATTTCGTCGCCTTTGACGGCCTTCTGCAAATCGTGGACCACATGCTCCCATTCGTCCATCTTCACTTGTGCCTCTGCCTGCGTCAGCCGATGATGCGTTTCGAGGTCGACCCATTCGATGACGGACAGTTCTTCGAACGCTTTTTCGAGCACGATCAACTTCATCAATTTTGGGCGATCTTCAAGGAGCAGTTCCTTCAATACGTTGTCGAGTACGTCATCGATATTGAAATGGACGTGCTCGAGCAGTTCAATCTGTTCCCCGACACTGCCACGATGAACCGTCCGTTTCAGTTTGGCGATGGCCGCCGGAAACTCGGTCATCTTAAGTACTTGGAGCACTTGGTAAGCTTGGGTGTTCACTTGATCGGCCTTGTCTTGCCACTCTAAATATTGATGAATCCAGTGTGCCGCCTCGAAAGGTTGGTCACGCATGATGTAGTACTGGGCAATTTGAAGCCCGCCGGCTGCCGGTTCTTCTGCCTCATGAATCTGCGTCGTGACGAGTTCTTCGAGTTTTTCAAGCGTTTCCGGCTCTTCCGGACGCTCCATCAAACATTGAAAAATTTCCATGAAAATAAACTGATCGCCTTTGACGGCTGCGTACCAATCCCATAGGATCGGCTCGACCCGTTGCCGCTCCCCGGCCGCATCCGCTTCTTGAATCATCTTCTGCAGCCGCGACCAGTTCCCTGGAAACGGGTACTCCCGCTCTTTTTCCATCTTCACACACCCTTTCTTCCATCCATCTCCATCTTCCTTAGGAATTGCTGCGTTGTCAATCAATACCCCGGAAAACGAAAAAAGAGACAACCTCCGTGGAGGCTATCTCTATTTTAAATGGAAGTGTCCCAAGAGGGATTCGAACCCCCGACCGACGCCTTAGCTTACCACCATGGCTTTCGCCACCAACGCATGTTGTTTGTAGTCTGGACTATATCTTCACCATTTCAGGTGCGACACGTGTAGTCTCTACGGAACCTCACGAACAAATTGTTCCTTCAATGGTTCTACCTCTAAAGGCTGACCCTTTAGTCCTTTGAACCACCTTGACCTCGAAAGGATACAAGTTTCCTCGGTATTACCATCAGCATGATCTGTTAAGGCTTCACCGATATAGTGTCGTCCACTCTATAGGTTTCTGTTTCCCTATAAAGGCTCCTATTTGTCTTGAAGGGCGTTGCTCTATCCAGCTGAGCTATTGGGACATTGACAAGAAAACTATAATAGAAAAATGCTTTGCTGTCAATTGGTTCTTTCTGTTTTGTTCAAAGTTGTCCTGACAAGTCCAAATCTTCGACGTGCGTCCCGTCCTCAGACCGGTAAAACCGGACCGCTGCCTGACCGGCGTCAAGGTCGATCAACGCGTACGTCTTGTCCGAGCGTCCGCGCGGCATCCGGATCGAGCCCGGGTTCACGTAGAGCACCCCGTCTTCGATGACGGCCCCGGCCACGTGCGAGTGACCGTACAAGACGACGTTCGCCCCGATTTCCTCGGCCCGATAACGCAACCGGTTCAAATCGAACTTCACGTCATGGTGATGGCCGTGGACGATTAAAACCGTACCTTCAGGTGTCTCTTCGACCCGTTCGAGCGGCAAATCGCCCCCGAAGTCACAGTTTCCGCGGACGGTCCGATACGGCAGCAAGTGCTCGTCGACGAGCGCGAGCTGGGAGTCGCCGCAATGGAACGCGTCTTCAATCTCAGTTTCATGCCGAGTAAAGATGGTCGTTAGTTCGTCTGTCAATCCGTGACTGTCACTGACTACTAGAAAACGCATACACCTCAACCTTTCATAAATGGAATGATTTCTGCCTCCAGTTTTCTTAACGCCTGACCGCGATGACTGACCGCCGCCTTTTCGTCACGCTCGAGCTCTGCTGCCGTCTTATGGAGCGACGGGACGATAAAGAGCGGGTCGTACCCGAATCCATTTTCCCCGTGGGGCGCATAGCCGATCGTACCTTCGATTGTCCCGCGCACGGTCAACGTCTCGCCTGTCGGTTTGGCGAGGCAGAGCGCGCAGACGAAGCGAGCCGAGCGGTCGTTCGCCCCGTTCAACTTCTCGAGCAGGAGCGCGTTGTTCGCCGCGTCCGACTTCTCAGGACCGGCGAAGCGGGCCGAGTGGACGCCTGGGGCACCGTCGAGCGCATCGACTTCAAGCCCCGAATCGTCGGCGAGGACGGCGTGTCCGAAGTAACGGGCCGCCTCGGTCGCTTTCAGTTCGGCGTTCGCTTCGAACGTCGTGCCCGTCTCATCCGTTTCCGGTGCATCCGGATAATCTAAGAGCGATTCGACTTCAAATCCGAGCGGCGTGAGCATCCCTTCGATTTCAACCACTTTCCCTTTGTTGCGTGTCGCGACAATCAGTTTCATATCGTTTCCTCCATTTGTTCCCCGACATACCACCATGAGGCACCGAGTGCGTCTTCTGCTGCTTTGAACAGCGTCTCGATCCCGCCTTGGGCCATCTGGAGCATCTCATTCATTTCTTGCAGCGTGAACGTCGCTTCTTCACCCGTGCCTTGCACTTCGACGAAGCGTCCGCTCGCCGTCATAACGACGTTCATGTCAACTTCGGCCGCTGCGTCTTCTTCATAGTTCAAGTCGAGCAACAGCTCGTTCGTCCGTCCGACCGAGATGGCGGCGACGCCTTCTTTGATCGGCGTGTCGCCGAGTTTGCCTTGACGGATGAGCGCGTCGATCGCGAGCACGAGCGCACAAAAACCGCCTGTGATCGACGCTGTCCGTGTGCCACCATCTGCTTGGATGACGTCACAATCGATCCAGATCGTCCGTTCACCGAGCCGTTCCAAGTCGACGACCGAACGGAGCGAACGCGAAATCAACCGTTGAATCTCCATCGTCCGTCCTGTCTGCTTACCGCGAACGGATTCCCGGACGGTCCGGTTACCCGTCGCCCGTGGCAGCATCGCGTACTCGGCGTTGATCCAGCCCTGTTTCTTCCCGCGCAGGAAGTTTGGGACGCGTTCTTCGACCGTCGCCGTACAGATCACTTTCGTGTCCCCGATCGAGATCAAGACCGAGCCTTCGGCATGTTTGTTCACGTGCGGAATGATCTCAACGGTCCGCAGTTCATCATGTTGTCTTTCGTTACGCATCGACACCAGACACCTCTACTTTCTCCGCTTTCACGGGTTGGCCAAGCCACTCTGTCGCCAATCGGTTGAAGATGGCGACATCCCCGGTCGCATAAAACTGATGCGTCGGGATGGTATCCAAATCGTTCTCAAGTTCTTTAAAATCAAGGATTGCTGCCACTTCGAGCGCCGTCTCATCACCTGACGAAATCAAGTGGACATCGGGTCCGACGACGTCTTGGATGACCGGCGCTAGCAACGGATAATGGGTGCACCCAAGGATGAGCGTGTCCATCTCCGAATCTTGGAGCGGGAGGATCGTCTCGGCGACGATCGACCGGACGCGTTCGCCGCTCAATTCGCCGGCTTCGACGAGCGGGACGAACGGCGGGCAAGCGAGCGAATAGACATCGATCTCGCCCGCGACGTGACGGAGCGCCGTCTCGTACGAATTGCTTTCGACCGTCATCTTCGTGCCGATGACACCGATATGTTTGTTGCGCGTGCCTTTGACGGCGGCCCGGGCGCCCGGGTCGATGACACCGATGACCGGGATGTTGAGGCGCTTGCGCGCTTCTTTCAAGACGACAGCCGTCGCCGTGTTGCAGGCGATGACGATCATCTTAACGTCTTTTTCTAATAGGAATTCAATCAATTCCCACGTATATGCTTCAATCTCATCGTGCGGACGCGGCCCATACGGACAGCGCTCCGTGTCGCCGATATAGATGATTTCTTCTTTCGGCAGCTGGCGGATCAGTTCTTTGACTACGGTCAAGCCGCCAACACCTGAATCGAGTACTCCAATCGCTCGTTTCATAAATATCACTTCCATTCCCATCTATCTTACCAAAAAAGCCGTATCCAAAAAAGAAACGGTGTCATGACAAACAAAAAAGACGAGGTAGCCGATTGGCCGCCTCGTCCGTTGCTCGAATTACTGAGCAAGACCTTCGCTAGTGAGCATGTCAGAAAGCGTGTTAACCGCTTCTTCTGCATCGTCACCTGCTGCAGTGATCTTGATTGTTGAATCTTTAGCGATTCCGAGTGAAAGTACACCCATGATCGACTTCAAGTTAACTGTCTTACCATTGTACTCAAGGTTGATATCTGATTGGAACTTAGAAGCTGTGTTGACCAACTGAGTAGCTGGACGAGCGTGGATTCCTGAATCAGCAACGACTGTGAATGTTTTTTCCATGACGTGATAGTCTCCCTTCAAATCTGAATTCTGCAGGCGAACCGGCAGAAAATTTTGTTTGTGAACTCATTATCAAATGATAGCGGATTCGCAAAAATTCTGCAAGCGATTTTTATATTCTGGAGTCCATTCGGCCGGACGACCGGATTTTGACAAATGCACGAGGCTCGTACGGCCCGCGAACATGAGTTGATCTCCATCATATGCGCCGTAATGAATATCACATGAAGTGTTTCCGACCGTCAAGACATTGGCATACACCTTCAACTGTTGCCGCGGCATCACTTGTCGGACGTAATCGCACTGGGCGTCCGCCACGACGACGAAGCCGTCTTTCAAGGAAAATCCTGTCGCTTCGAGCAGCTCGATCCGTGCATCCTCAAAATAGATGAACGGGATTGTGTTATTCATATGGCCGTACGGGTCGCACTCCGAAAAACGGACTTTGACGTCGAGCTCGATTCCTGACCTGACACGCGTTTCCCAACCGGGTTCCCGAAAATACTTTGACATCGGCAAACGTTACGCCTCGACCGCAGAACCGGTACGACCTTTGTCGCTGCCGAAGAACTGTTTGAACGAGTGAAGCGTCGTCTGACGGTTCATCGCGGCGATTGACGTCGTGAGCGGAATTCCTTTCGGACAAACCTCGACACAGTTTTGCGCGTTTCCGCACTGCATGATGCCCCCGTCTTCCATGAGCGCTTCGAGACGTTCTTCCGCGTGGAAAGCGCCGGTCGGATGCGAGTTGAAGAGACGGACTTGTGAGAGTGCGGCCGGGCCGATGAAGTTCGACTTGTCGTTAACGTTCGGGCAAGCCTCGAGGCAGACACCGCACGTCATACATTTCGATAACTCATACGCCCATTGACGTTTGTTCTCTGGCATCCGTGGTCCTGGACCGAGATCGTACGTGCCATCGATTGGTACCCACGCCTTCACTTTTTTCAAAGCGTCGAACATGCGCTGACGGTCGACTTGAAGATCCCGGATGACCGGGAACGTCTTCATCGGAGCAAGGCGGATCGGCTGCTCGAGTTTATCGACGAGCGCCGTACACGACTGGCGCGGCTTGCCGTTGATGATCATCGAACAAGCGCCGCACACTTCCTCAAGACAGTTCATGTCCCAGGTGATCGGTGTCGTCTTGTTGCCTTCAGCGTTGACCGGGTTGCGGCGGATCTCCATAAGCGCCGAGATGACGTTCATGTTCGGACGATATGGGACCGAGAACTCTTCCGAGTAGGTCGCTTGATCCGGACCGTCCTGGCGTTCGATGATAAAACGAATATCTTTATGCTCAGACTGCATCGGCGTCGTCATTTCGTCTTCGCCCCTTTCTTCGAGTAATCCCGTTTACGTGGCGGGATTAACGAAACGTCGATCTCTTCAAACGAGATATCGACTTCCCCTTCGTTGTAACGTGCCATCGTCGTCTTCATGAACAACTCGTCATTCCGTTCCGGGAAGTCCGGTTTGTAATGAGCGCCACGGCTCTCGTCGCGTTTAAGGGCGCCGAGCGTGATGACGCGCGCGAGGTCGAGCATGTGGTCGAGTTGACGGATGAACGAGGCACCTTGGTTGCTCCAGCGCGCCGTATCTGTCGCTGAGATGTTGTTGTAGCGTTCGCGTAGCTCGCGTAGCTTCAAGTCTGTCGCTTCGAGCTTATCGTTGTAACGAACGACCGTGACGTTGTCGGTCATGAGTTCGCCGAGTTCCCGGTGAATCTGGTAGGCGTTCTCCGTACCTTCCATCGCAAGGATGTCATTGAACCGCTCGATTTCTTCACGTTCGTTGAAGTTGAAGAGCGCTTCTGGCACGCTCTCGGTCGCTTGGTCAAGACCGCGCATATAGTTGACCGCCGCAGGCCCGGCCTCCATCCCGCCGTAAACGGCAGACAAGAGTGAGTTCGCGCCGAGACGGTTCGCCCCGTGCATCGAATAGTCACACTCGCCGGCTGCGAACAGCCCTGGGATGTTCGTCATTTGATCGTAGTCGACCCATAGTCCGCCCATCGAGTAGTGAACGGCCGGGAAGATCTTCATCGGTACTTTACGCGGATCGTCGCCGACGAACTTCTCATAAATTTCAAGAATACCGCCGAGCTTGATGTCGAGTTCTTTCGAATCTTTATGCGATAAATCGAGATAGACCATGTTCTCGCCGTTGACGCCGAGCTTTTGGTTGACGCAGACTTCGAAAATCTCACGTGTCGCGATGTCACGCGGTACGAGGTTTCCGTAGTCCGGATACTTCTCTTCAAGGAAGTACCAAGGTTTTCCGTCTTTGTATGTCCAAACACGTCCACCTTCTCCACGCGCCGACTCACTCATGAGCCGAAGCTTGTCGTCCCCTGGGATCGCCGTCGGGTGGATTTGGATGAACTCCCCGTTGGCGTAGACTGCACCTTGGCGGTAAACCGCACCGGCCGCTTGCCCTGTGTTGATGACCGAGTTCGTCGATTTACCGAAGATGACACCTGGGCCGCCTGTCGCGAGGATGACCGCATCCGATGGGAACGCTTTAATTTCCATCGAGCGTAAATCCTGACAGACCGCACCGCGGCAAATACCCGTTTCATCAACGATGGCACGGAGAAACTCCCAGCCCTCATACTTCTCAACGAGACCTTGCGCCTCGAAGCGGCGGACTTGTTCGTCTAGTGCGTACAAGAGCTGTTGCCCTGTCGTCGCGCCGGCGTAAGCCGTCCGATGATAGAGCGTGCCCCCGAAGCGGCGGAAGTCAAGCAGACCTTCCGGCGTCCGGTTGAACATGACGCCCATCCGGTCGAACATGTGGATGATCTTCGGTGCCGCTTCCGCCATCTTTTGGACTGGCTGTTGGTTGGCAAGGAAGTCCCCGCCGTAAACCGTGTCATCGAAGTGTTGCCAAGTAGAATCCCCTTCCCCTTTCGTGTTGACAGCTCCGTTGATGCCGCCCTGAGCACAAACTGAATGTGAACGCTTGACCGGTACAAGCGAGAATAGTTTAACCGGAACACCCATCTCTGCCGACTTGATTGTCGCCATGAGTCCAGCTAGACCGCCACCGATGACGATCAAACTTTGATTTGCCATATACATTTCCCCCTATTACAAGATGCCCGCGAACGTCAAGATTGAACGGATGCCGACAAAAGATAGTGCCAAGAACACGGCTCCAGAGACGTAGCTCATGAAGTGCTGTGAACGCGGCGACTGTGTGATTCCCCACGTGATGGCAAACGACCAGAGACCGTTCGCGAAGTGGAACGTAGCCGAGAGGATCCCGACTATGTAGAAGATGAGCATGAGCGGATTGTCGACGATGTTTTGCATCATCTCCGCATTGACCTCGACGCCACGCAACTTCGCCAAGCGCGTTTCCCAAACGTGCCACGCGATGAAGATGACGAGGAATACGCCCGTGAAGCGTTGGATCATGTACATCCAGTTCCGCGCGTATGAGTATCGGTTCGTGTTGATCGAACCGAGGAAGGCGTAATACACGCCGTACACACCGTGGAAAATCATCGGCAAAGCGATGATTGTCACTTCAAGGAAGTACAAGTACGGTAAGCTCTCCATAAATTTTGCTGCCTTGTTGAACGATTCCACCCCATCGACGATATAGTAGTTGACCGACAAATGGACGATCAAAAACAGGCCGATTGGAATGACCCCAAGTAGCGAATGGACTTTACGACTGAAATAGTCACGACGCGCTGCCATTCTAGTTCCCCCTTTTCACGAGCCCTTGGCTCGTTTTGTAAATAAAAGCGTTTTCAAATGTAAATATAGCTTTCTGTCTCCTATTCTACTCTTGTGAAATTTGTATGACAAGATAACCTAGCCGATTTGTCCCACATTCTTTTAGAAAATACCCGGTGACCAAATCCAAATTTGTCGTTATAATAGTATAGAAAGATTGGAGTGATGGAATAAGATGGAAACGATGAGCCAACCCACTTTCGCGATCGAACTACTTCGCGACTATGTGTTGACAGATTTGCTTGGGGACGATTACGCCCAAGTCATCTATTGGTCCGGAAAACGGGTCGCCCGCAAATTCCCGACGATGCCGAATGAAGAACTGACTGCGTTCTTCTCGGAAGCCGGTTGGGGAGATTTGACGCTCGTGAAAGAGAAAGAGAGCAAGTTCGTGTTCGAACTCATCCCACCGCCTGCGACCCAAGCGAAAGCGAACGGGTATTACCAGCTTGAGGCTGGATTTTTGGCTGAACAGATTGCCGGGCGTTTCCAATGCGTCGCTGAAGGCTATGCCGACCCGGGGCGTCAGGCCGTCCACATCACCGTCCAATTAGACCGAAAAGATACGTACGAATAAGAAGAGCCGATGCGACCGTGATATGCTCCCCAATAGGTAGACAGATGAAATAACAAATCTGTTTATCTGATTGGGGAGTGTTTTTTTATGGCGAGAAGTCGGCATTCGATCGAACAAAAACTGAGTGCACTGCGTATGATGGAAGAAGAAAAATATACGTGGAAGGAAATTATGGAGGCTCATGACGTCTCTTGGGATACCCTCCGGGTATGGAAAGCCAAATTCGATACCGGTGGGATCGATGCGTTGAAGGAATCGAAGACATGGAGAGCTTACACCCGGGAACAGAAGGTCGCGGCCGTCCGTGATTATATCGACGGTCTCTCCAAAATGGAAACCCTCTCCAAACACCACATTAGTAGTTCGTCTGTTCTTCACAGATGGATTAAGCAGTATACTAGTCATAGCGAGTTAACAGATTCGAGAAAAGGGATGGATCGAGCTATGGCAAAAGGGAGAAAGACCACATTCGAGGAACGGATTGAAATCGTCAGGTACTGCCTGGAGAATGGACGGAACTATCAACGGACGGCCGAGATATTCGCCGTGTCTTACCAGCAGGTCTATGGCTGGACGAAAAAATATGATACCGACGGTGTGCACGGACTCGAGGACGGGCGCGGACGGACGAAGCAAGAAGAGGAACTGACCAACGAGGAAAAGCTGGAACGTCGCATCCAACAGATCGAGCGTGAGAACGAGCGCCTGCGGGCCGAGAACCTGTTCCTAAAAAAGTTAGAGGAGATCGAGAGGAGAGGTTGATCAGCCAGATCCGGCTACAGCTGCGATACACAGCCATCGAGGAACTGTCGGTAACCGACACGTTCTCGGTCGTGCTCCTTTGTGAGATCGCGCAGGTCTCACGGGCCGCCTATTATAAATGGTTGAAGCGTACCGTCTCGGTACGCGAAGAGGAGAACTCGAGCTTATTAGAGGACATCCGGCTTCTCTACGATCAAGTGAATGGGACCTATGGCTATCGCCGGATCACCATGACGGTCAACCGAAGACGACGCGAGCATGGCCTGCCGGCATACAATGAGAAGCGTATCTATCGTCTCATGCGTATCCATGAGATCCGTTCGGTCATCCGCCAGAAGCGAAAACGGTACAAAAAATCGTCACCGCAACATGTGGCCGAGAACTTGATGAACCGAGAATTCAGTGCGTCCCGACCGGACGAGAAATGGTGTACCGACGTCACCGAGTTCAAATATGGTGCCGGGAAGAAGGCATATCTGAGCGCGATCATCGACCTGTACGACGGCTCGATCGTCGCCTATCGTATCGGTAGGTCCAACAACAACGGGCTCGTCTTCCATACGATGATGCCAGCCATCGCGGGGCTCCGTACAGGAGCGAGTCCGATGATCCATAGTGACCGAGGGTTCCAATATACCTCGAGAGGGTTCAAACGCATGGTAGAAGACGCGGGAATGACCCACAGCATGTCTCGGGTCGGACGTTGTATCGACAACGCCCCAATCGAGAGTTTTTGGGGTACCTTGAAAGTGGAGATGTACTACTTGCGTGAGTTCCAGGCCTATAGCGAACTCACAACGGCCATCGAGAACTACATATCGTTCTACAACCACGATCGTTTCCAGAAACGACTAAACGGCTTGAGCCCTGTCGAATACAGGTCTCAAGCCGCCTAGGCTGGTTTTTATTATTTGCCCTGTCTACTTGACGGGGAGCAGTTCACCGCATCGGCTCTTTCTTATTCATCTGTCTCCTCATGCACATGCTCAAGCACGATTTGGGCGAGCTTTTCAGGTAGCCCCGCTTCTTTCAACTGTTCGAGCGAGGCGAGACGAATCTGTTTCATCGACCCGAAATGACGGATCAGTTGCTGACGCCGCTTCGGTCCGACACCCGGGATATCGTCGAGCACCGACTGCGTCATCTTCTTCGTCCGCAAGCTGCGGTGGAACGTGATGGCGAAACGGTGAACCTCGTCTTGCATCCGTTGCAACAGATAGAACGCGCTTGACCGCGAGTTCAATTCGACGACACTGCCGCCTTCACCGAACAGAAGCTGGCTCGTCCGGTGTCGGTCATCCTTCTTCAACGATCCGACCGGCAAATCGAGGCCGAACTCATTCTGCAACACGTCAAGGGCGGCATTCAACTGGCCGAGTCCCCCGTCGATCAATAGAAGATCCGGCAGACGTTTGTCCTCGGTCAACAATCGCCGGAAACGGCGGCGGACGACTTCGCGCATCGTCTCGTAATCGTCCGGTCCTTGGACGGTCCGGATCTTGTACTTCCGATATTCTTTCTTGAGCGGCTTGCCGTCCTCAAAGACGACGAGCGCCGAGACGGCGTCAGCCCCTTGGATGTTGGCATTATCGATGATGTCGACGCGCGACAAGTTCGGGATACCGATCGCCTCACCGAGTTCACGCATCGCGAGCAATGTCCGCTCTTCATCACGCGCGAGCAGTTCGAACTTCTCGTTCAAGGCGATGCCCGCGTTCTTCGTCGCGAGCTCGAGCAACTGTCGTTTCGCCCCACGTTTCGGTTGCATCACTTTCGTCCCGAGCGCCTCGACTAACAAGTCGATCCGGACAATCTCTGGGACGAGTACTTCTTTCGGCAACACGTTCTGCTCATAGAACTGGACGATGAAGCTCTCGAGTTCTTCTGACGGTTCTCCGTGGAGCGGGAACAAGGAGACGTCGCGTTCGATCATCTTGCCGCCGCGCATATAGAACACTTGGACGCACATCCAGCCCCGGTCGAGCGTATAGCCGAAGACGTCGCGCGCCGTCGGGTCGGCCGTGATCATGTTCTGTTTGTTCATGATCGATTCGACGGCCCGGATCTGATCGCGGAGCTCGGCCGCCCGCTCGAACTGCATATCCTCGGCCGCCTGGTGCATATCGACTTGGAGCTTGGCGAGCGTCTCGCTCGTCTCCCCGTTCAAGAAACGGCGGATCTCTTGGACGATCGACTTCTGCTCGTCGGTGTCGACGGCGAGTTCACAAGGACCGAGACATTGGTCGATGTGGTAGTACAGACAGAGCTTCCGTGGCATCGGCTGACATTTCCGGAGCGGATACAGTTTGTCGAGCAACCGTTTCGTCTCGTTGGCGGCGTAGGCGTTCGGGTATGGCCCGAAGTAATGGCCGCCGTCCCGTTTCAACTTACGTGTCGTGAGCAGCCGCGGGTACGGCTCGTTCGTGACTTTAATATACGGATACGACTTGTCGTCTTTCAACCGGATGTTGTATTTCGGGTCGTGTTTTTTTATGAGCGTCATCTCGAGCAAGAGTGCCTCGAGCTCGCTCGCCGTGACGATATATTCGAAGTCACGGATCTCGGCGACGAGACGCATCGTTTTAATATCGTGCGCCCCGGTAAAGTACGAACGGACGCGGTTCTTTAAGTTTTTCGCTTTCCCGACGTAGATGATCTCACCGTACTCGTTCTTATGCAAGTAACAGCCCGGTTCGTCCGGGAGCAGCGCCAATTTATGTTTAATGTGGTCAGTTTGACTCAAATTTTATCACCTCAGTTTAGCTTCCTCCAAGACGGGAAAAAATTGGTGTAGTCTCAGAGGGAGGGTTTTTGATGAAACGATATGACGTAATCATCATCGGCAGCGGTTCGGCAGCGAGCCAAGCCGCGAGCGTTTTACGCGACGCCGGTAAACGGATTGCCATCGTCGAGAATTGGACGTTCGGCGGGACGTGCCCGCAACGCGGGTGCGATCCGAAAAAGATGCTCGCGGAAGGGGCGGAACTCATCTCCAAAGTCGAACGCATGAAACCGCTCGGCGTCAAAGGAGACATCACGCTCGACTGGCACGCCTTCAAGCGACGTGTCGATGAATACCGCTTCGCCATCCCGACGACGAAGATGCACAAGTGGAAAGAAGATGACATCGACTTATACGAGGGCGAGCCCCACTTTATCGATGAGGATTCGATCGTCATCGAAGGCCATGAGATCTCGGCGCATCAATTTTTGATCGCGACCGGCCAACTTCCGCGCGCACTCGACATCCCAGGCGGTGAAGACGCCATCACGAGCGACGACGTGTTCGACCTTGAGGACGTGCCCGAGCGGATCACCATCGTCGGTGCCGGATATATCGCGTTCGAGTTCGCGCACATTCTCCGCCGGTTCGGCAGCGCTGTCACGCTCCTCATCCGGTCGCGGGCACTTAAACAATTCGACCGAAAAATTGTGAAGCGGCTCATCGATGAGACGATCCACATCGGCATCGACGTCCGGTTCGGGCTCGAGCCCGTCAAGCTCGACGGGAACATCTTGACATTATCAGATGACTCTACCCTAGAAGGGCTCGTCCTTAACGCCACGGGTCGTATCCCGAGCATCGAGCGGCTGCGGTTGGATGCGGCCGGCATCGAGGCGGACAAGGACGGGATCACCGTCAACGGCTATTTACAGACGACGAACGCGAACGTCTATGCGGCCGGCGACGTCGCCAAAAGTCCGAACCCGGCGCTCACCCCGTTTGCCGGGCAAGAAGGACGGATAGCCGCCCTTAACCTGTTGCGGAACAACACACGTCCATTGCCGGAGCGTCCGGCCCCGACGGTCGTGTTCACGACGCCGCCAATCGCCAAAGTCGGTCTGACGGTCGACGAGGCAAAATCACTCGGGATCGACTATGAATGCAGGGACAATGACATGTCCCACTTTCTTACGTATGAACGGGTCAATGACGCGACCGCCTTCTCGCGCGTCTTGCTCAGCAAAGACGGCCACGTCATCGGCGCTCACTTGATCGGGCAACACGCGCCCGAGCTCATCAACTTGTTCTCGTTCATTATACAAAACAATATCAGCCATCAACACGTTAAGCACTTAGAGTTCGCCTATCCGACGTCCGCCTCTGATTTGACACACTTGATGTAAAAAAAGGCTCTTCCATGTCGTATGGAAGAGCCTTTCGTCATTCGATCCCTTTTTCCTTATCTTCTTTGAGCGCGTCCTGTAACGACTTCTCCCAAAGTGCGACGCCATTAGAGTGAGCCGCCCGAGCGATCAAGTGTCCGCCGACCGGTGCGGTCAACAAGACGAAGAACAAGCCGAGCAAGAGGCGCGCATCGAAGATACGTTGGTCGACCCAGACGTGGAGCACCGCCGCGAACAAGACGAACATGACGCCAAGCGTCGCCGACTTCGATGCCGCGTGCGTCCGGGAATAGACGTCCGGCAAACGGATGAGACCGATCGCCGCAACGACCGTGAAGAACACTCCGATGATCGTGAAGACGCCGGTCAATATATCAAAGATCGTTGTCGCGGTCATGTTGGATGATCTCCCCTCTCTCTAAGAATTTCGAGAATGCCACCGTACCGATGAAGGCGAGGATACTGAGCAAGAGGATAACCTCGAAGAAGATCGTCGTATCGAGCAAGATCGACAACAGCGCGACGACCGAGATCAACGCGATCCCGATCGAGTCGAGCGCGATGACGCGGTCGGCTGTCGTCGGCCCTTTGACGACTCGGTACAGCATACCGAGCATAGCAAACAAAAGAATGGCGAGCGCAATGTAAATTAAAATATCTAATATGCTCATTCCGTCGCCTCCTTAATGGTTGATTCAAAGTTATTGTAGATGTCGCGTTTGAGCGCCTCTTTATCCGGCATGTTGAGTGCGTGGATATAAAGTATTTTATTATCTTTCGAGACTTGGACGACGAGCGTCCCTGGTGTGAGCGAGATCAGCATCGACAACAGGCTGATTTTCCAACCCGAGCGCAGTGACGTTTCATATCGGAAGATACCAGGTTGAATCTTCAATTTCGGGCTCAAAACGAGACGTAACACCTCGAAGTTCGCCATGACGAGCTCACGTGCGAAAATCAAGAACAGCTTGAACAGCTTGATCACACGTGTGAAGTAAAAGCCCGTACCTTCAGATTTGAAGAACCGCCGCATCATGAAGATGACGAGCAACCCGAGCAAGTAACCGACGAGAAACCCGCTCGTCGTGAACGTACCCGTGAAGAACATCCAGATGAACGCCAAGAAAAAGTTGATGAGTAGTTGGTAAGCCATGTCTAAATCACTCCTTAATCACGGCATCGATGTAGATTTCCGGGTCGACGAGCGGTTCGATTGCCTGGGTAATAAACGGATGCATCGCCTCGGCCCCGAATCCGTACGCGACGGCCACTGCCACGAGTAACAACGTCGGCACGATGAGTCGGTTCATATACGGGACGAGCGGACCGTCATAGACGCGTCTCTCTTCTCCCCAGAAGCCATAGAGGAAAATCTTAATGACCGAGAACAGGACGAACAAGCTCGACAGCAAGATGAGAAGCGGGCCGAACAAGTCGCCGTCGGCCACCCCGCCTTGAACGATCAACAATTTACCGAAGAAGCCACTGAGCGGTGGAATGCCGGCGAGTGACAACGCGGCGATGAAGAACGTCCATCCGAACAGCGGGAACCGGGTGATCAATCCACCCATGTCGCGAAGTTGACCGGAACCGGTGATCCCGATCATCATCCCGACGAGCATGAACAAGGCGGCCTTGATGAGCATGTCGTGAATCAAATAGTAGAGCGCCCCTTCGAGCGACGTCTGCGTATTGAGAGCGATCCCGTAAAGGATGACGCCGACCGCGATCATGATGTTGTAGATGATGATCAACTTCACATCGTTATAGGCGATCGCCCCGGTCATCCCGATGACGATCGTCAGCACGGCAAGCACGATCAAGAACGTCTGCATGAACGACCCTGTGTCGAACAAGAGCGTGTACGTCCGTAAGATCGAATAGACGCCGACTTTTGTGAGCAAGGCACCAAACATTGCGAGAATCGGCGTCGGGGCAACGACGTACGATCCAGGCAGCCAGTAGTGCAACGGGACGAGCGCCCCTTTCATACCGAAGACGATGACGAACAAGACACCGATGACGGTGATGACGTTTTGGTTTTCGACGAGCGGAATCTTCTGTGCCAAGTCAGCGAGACTGAGCGTCCCGACGACGCCGTAAAGAAGTGCGACGGCCATGACGAACAGCGCCGACGCGATGACGTTCACGAGCAAGTATTTGATCGACTCGCGCAACTGGACGCCTTTCCCACCGAGTACGATCAAGACGTACGAAGAGATGAGGAAGACTTCAAAGAAGACGAATAAGTTGAAAATATCGCCCGTCGTGAAGGCGCCGTTGACACCGACGAGTAAAAATAACATCGCGACGTACACGTAGTTCGATTCATAAGCGTCCGAGAAGTAATGCGTCGCAAACCAGACGATGAAGAATACGATCAACGTCGATGTTGTGACGAGCAGCGCCGACAACATATCCGAGACGAGCGTGATTCCGAACGGTGCGGGCCAATTCCCGAGGTTGACGGTCAAGATACCGTCTTGCGATACGGTGAAGACGAGCAACACCGATACCGCTAACGTGACAAGTAAAGCCCCGAGTGCCATCACACGTTGTAGGCGTACCTGTTTCGGTGCGAACATCAGGATGACGGCCGCAAGTGCAGGGATGACAATCGGAAAGATCGGTAAGTTAATCATTCGATTCCGTTCCTTTCATTTCCTCAATATTATCCGTGGTCAACTCCTGATACGTCCGATAAGCGAGTACCAAGAAGAACGCCGTCACACCGAAGCTGATGACGATCGCCGTCAAGACGAGCGCTTGCGGCAGCGGGTCAGTATATTCCGTGACCCCGTCGACGAGGACAGGTGCCGCTCCCGTCTTCAGTCCACCCATCGTCAAGACGAGCAAGTGGGCTGCGTGACTGAGCAGGCCGGTACCGATGATGATGCGCAACAAACTCTTTGAGAGAATCATGTAGACCGCGCTCATCGTCAGTACCCCGATGATGATGCTAACGAAGATTTCCATTATTCACTCTCTCCAATCGTTTGAATGATCGTCATCGTCACACCGATGACCACAAGGTAGACGCCTAAGTCAAAGGCGATGGCCGTGTGAAGCGTCTGTTCACCAAGGAGCGGCAAATCGAACTTGTCATAAGCGTGTGTCAGGAACGGACGATCCCAAAATATGCTGTGAAGCGATGTAAGCATCGCGATGACAAGCCCGAGTGCCGTCATGATCCGATAGTCGAACGGTAAAACTTTCGCAAGCGTCTTCGAGTCGAACGCGAGCAGTAACAACACGAGAGCAGCAGCCGTCATCAATCCACCGACAAACCCGCCGCCTGGCGAATAGTGCCCGGCGAAGAATAGGTTGATTGAAAACATGATGATGATGAAGAAGATGATCACCGCAGCCGTCTGTAAGATGACGTCATTCACTTGATCATTTTTCCGATTCATGTTCATGTGCTCCTTTCGTGCGTTCTGTCGTTCTAAACTTGATCATCGTATAGATTCCGATTGCCGCAATGGCGAGGACGACGATCTCGAACAGTGTATCAAAGCCCCGGAAGTCGACAAGGACGACGTTGACCATGTTCTTCCCGGCTGCTAAGTCGTAGACGTTCTCTTTATAATATTCAGAGATCGAAGACAACGACCGGTTCGATAGTGCCATGAAGCTGAGCAACATGACCGTCACCCCAACGATGACCGACACGATCGCGTTCTCCACTTTAAATTTGATGCGAACTTCTTTTCTGCTGATCTCCGGCATGTGATAGAACACGAGCAAGAACAAGGCGACCGATACCGTCTCGATGACGAGCTGCGTCAAGGCGAGGTCCGGTGCTCCAAAGAACACGAAGAACAAGGCGACCGAATAGCCGATGACCCCGAGCAAGATGATCGATGGCAGGCGTGAGCCCATGAACAGAATCGCGAGCGCCGCCAAAATGACGACCGCCCCGAGCACATATTCATACGGTGCGACAGCCTCCATCTCGCCGAACGAGAAGTTGAACAAGTCGAACCAGTACATCGAGAACAACAGCATCCCTGATAAGAACAGGAAGATGTAGATCAAGTAAGAACGGATGAAGCCGGTCATGTAGTTGTCTTTAAAGCGATAAGCCGCTTTGTTCGACCAGACGAGCGACCCGTCGTACATACCGTTCAGCGTCAACCGGTTCGGGATGTGGTTGTAAATCCCCATCCACTTGTTGATCGTGAAGAACATGAGCGTCCCGAGGGCGATGATCCCGAGCGTCATGAATAGCTCTGGAGTAAGTCCGTGCCAGAAGTAAATGTCGACTTTGACCTCTTGCCCGCTCGCGACGAGCGTCGGATAGATCGACTCGACGGCAGGCTTGATGAGCGAGTTCGACAACACGTTCGGAACGAAGCCGAGGACGACGACGAGGATGGCTAAAATGGCCGGCGGGATGAGCATCCCGATTGGTGCCTCGTGCGGCTGTTTCGGCAATTCATCGAACTTGGCTTTCCCCATGAACGTCCGTGTAAAGATGATCAAGCTATAGATGAACGTGAACACGCTCGCGATAAACGCGACGACAGGAATTAAGATCCCAATCGTATCAAGCGCGAAGAAGTCCATCGAGAACACTTTCGTCGTCGCCTTCAAGAACATCTCTTTACTGAGGAAGCCGTTGAATGGCGGTAACCCGGCCATCGACAATGAGCCGATGACGGCGATCGTGAACGTGATTGGCATGACGGTCATGAGACCGCCGAGCTTGCGGATGTCACGCGTGCCCGTCTCATGGTCGACGATCCCGACCATCATGAACAACGACCCTTTGAACGTGGCGTGGTTGATCAAGTGGAAGATGGCCGCGATTGTCGCGACCATAAAGATGTTGTCGTCAATCCCGTCATAGTGAAGCGCCGCGGCGCCAAGGCCGAGCAGCGACATGATGAGACCGAGCTGACTGACCGTCGAGAACGCGAGTATCCCTTTCAAGTCCGTCTGTTTGACGGCGTTGAATGATCCCCAGAACAACGTGAACGTTCCGACCGAGACGATGATCCATAGCCAGAGTGACGACTCTTGGAACACCGGACTCATCCGGGCGACCAAGTAGAGCCCGGCCTTGACCATCGTCGCCGAGTGCAAGTACGCACTGACCGGGGTCGGTGCTTCCATCGCGTCCGGCAACCAGATGTGGAACGGGAATTGCGCCGACTTCGTGAACGCCCCAAGCAAAATCAAAATCATGGCGGCGACGAAAAACGGACTTTCGGCGATAAGCGCCTGATTCGCGACCATGTCGCGGATGCTGAACGATCCGACGATCGACTCCAAGATGACGATCCCGCCGAGCATCGACAGACCACCGAACACGGTGATGAGCATCGACTTGCGGGCCCCATAGCGAGAGCGTTCTTTTTCATACCAATACCCGATCAACAGGAACGACGAAATCGACGTGAGTTCCCAGAACATGTACATGACGACCATGTTATCCGAGAGGACGACACCGAGCATCGCACCCATGAAGAGAAGCAAGTACACATAAAAGTGACCGAGCGACTCTTTATCTTTGTTCAAGTAGTAGATCGAATACAGGACGACGAGCGCCCCAATCCCTGTAATGAGGAGGGCAAACAGTAGTCCAAGCCCGTCCACGTAAGCGGTAAAGTTGATCCCGAGCGACGGCATCCACTCGACCGTTTCGCTCACGACGTCTCCCGCACTCGTGATTCCGATGAAGCGGAAGAAGTAGACGAACAGGAGTACCGGGACGACCAGCACGAACCAGCCCGTATGGATCCGTTTCAACGCCCGAAACAAAAACGGGATGAACGGTGCCGCGAGGAGCGGCAATAAGATAGCTAAATGTAACACCGACAAGAAAATTCCTCCTTCGAACAGAGTCTTACAACGATGAGGTCAAATATTAAGTTCATTTGACGCCATCACGTCTTCCTCATGAGTATAGCTTAAATTTTCAGGCTGTTTCCATGATAAAAGCTTCCCGCTTTTCTAGCCGCGGCTAAAAAAACCTGAACTGTTAAATATGAAGGGAGTCGACAAAAAACGACTAAAAAAAATTGAATTCGAACGCCATATGTAAGCTCTCTCAAGCCGGATTTCAAATGTGGATTCGCTCCCGTATCGATGGTAAACCTTAACCCAATTAATTCTTCGCTCGCTCACTAAACTCCTTCTTCCCTAACGAAGTAAACAAAAAACAGCCGATCGGTCTCCCAATCGGCTGTACGTTTTATTGTGCTGACGCGATAAACTCTTTAAGTGCTTCTTTTGGTTGGAAGCCCATTGTTTTCGAGACAGGTTGTCCGTCTTTGAACATCATGAGTGTCGGAATGCTTTGGATTTGGAAAGCGCCCGCTACTTCAGGGTTTTCGTCAACGTCGAGTTTAACGATTTGGACTTGGTCGCCCATCTCTTGATCGAGTTCTTCAAGAACCGGTGCGATCATGCGGCACGGTCCACACCATGCTGCCCAAAAATCAACGAGGACGACGCCCTCTTTCACTTCTTGTTCAAATGTTTGAGTCGTTGCGTGTTTAATAGCCATTTGGTAAATACCTCCCCAGTAAGATGAGACAGTTCAATTAAGAACTCTCTTGCATTTCATGTTCAGAGTATACCACGGAGGGTAACTTTCCCCAAACGTTATGCCCATCAGCTATTGACGAGGTGTTTTCGGAACTCTTCAGTCAAGAGCGGCACGACGTCGAACAAGTCGCCGACGATGCCGTAGTCGGCCACGCTGAAGATGTTCGCTTCCGGGTCTTTGTTGATGGCGACGATGACTTTGGCGTTGCTCATCCCGGCCAAGTGTTGGATTGCCCCGGAGATCCCGCAGGCGATATACAAGTCCGGCGTGACGACTTTACCCGTCTGTCCGATTTGGAGTGCATAGTCGCAGTAGTCCGCGTCACACGCTCCACGTGAAGCACCGACCGCGCCGCCGAGCAGTTCAGCGAGCTCTTCGAGCGGTTTGAAACCGTCCTCGCTCTTGACGCCACGTCCTCCGGCGACGATGACTTTCGCTTCTGCGAGATCGACTTTACCGGTCGCTTTACGGACGACTTCTTTAACGATCATAGCAAGGTCTTTCAATTCGACGGCCGGCGTCTCGACCGACACGCTCGCCCCCGCTTGACGCGGAAGTGCGTCGATGTTGTTCGGACGGATCGTGAAGAACATGACCGAATCTTTGAACTTCACTTTCTCGAACGCTTTACCCGAGTAGATTGGACGGACGAACTCGGCGTCTCGCCCTGAGCCTTCGATCGAGACGACGTCACTGATGAGACCGGCGTCAAGACGGGCCGCGAGTTTCGGTGCGATGTCTTTTCCGAGTGCAGTGTGACCGAGGACGATCATGTCCGGTCCTTCTTGGTCGATGACTTGGCGGAGCACTTGGCCGTAACCGTCCGGCGTGTAATGTTTGAGTCGCTCGTCTTCGATGACGAGGACGCGCGCTGCGCCGTACTCCCCGAGTTCAGTCGCGAGTGCTTTGACGTTATCCCCAATGACGACCGCCGTCACGTCGTCCGTCAGTTGCTTCGCTGCGGCGATCGCTTCAAATGATACGTTCCGTAACGCGCCTTCGCGCGCTTCTGCGAGTACTAAAGCTTTCATATGTGATGTCCCCCTTAAATGACTTTGGCTTCCGTGCGAAGTAATTGAACGAGCTCGCTCACTTGTGTCGATGTGTCCCCTTCAAGAATACGCCCCGCTTTCTTCTCTTCCGGCAAGAACCGTTCGATCGTCTCGATCTTCGCGCCGATCTCGTCTTCGTCGAGGTCGATGTCTGAGAGATCGAGTTCTTCGAGCGGCTTCTTCTTCGCCTTCATGATGCCTGGAAGGCTCGGGTAGCGTGGTTCGTTCAAGCCTTGTTGCGCCGTCACGAGGAGCGGCAGGTTGACTTCGATCACTTCCGTGTCCCCTTCGACGTCACGCGTGACCGTCGCCGTCGTGCCGTTGATGTCGAGCTTCGTGATCGTCGTCACGTAGTTCATGTCGAGCAACTCGGCGACGCGCGGCGCCACTTGTCCGCTACCGCCGTCGATGGCGACGTTACCGGCGAAGATGAGGTCTGGTGCTTGGTCTTTCAAATATGTGGCGAGCACTTTCGAGATCGTCACGTGATCCGCGTCCTCGACATCGTCCTCGATCGAGATACGGACCGCTTTGTCCGCACCCATCGCGAGCGCCGTCCGTAATTCTTTGTCCGCGTCGTCCGGTCCGACCGTCACGACCGTGACTTCTCCCCCGAGATCGTCACGCTTGCGGATCGCTTCCTCGACCGCATACTCGTCGTATGGGTTGATGATGAATTCGGCACCGTCTTCTTGAATCTCCCCGTTCTCAAGTTGGATCGCTTCTTCTGTATCGAACGTACGCTTCAGCAATACAAAAATATTCATCGTAGTTCCCCCTTATAAATTGTTCGCACCATCATTCATGAATCAGCATTCATTTTTTGAGCTAGCGAGAGGGCTTACGGTTAAGCAAGCCCTTTTTTCAACATATGGTGTACTTTCGGTAACGTCGACATCAAGTCGTACTTGAAGCCGCTCGCCATCCAACTCGTGACCACTTCATCGATCGTGCCGAAAATCATTTGTCGCGCCAGCCGGTAGTCGAGTTCCTGGTCAAACTCCCCGGTCTCGATGCCGTGCTTGACGACCGCATCGATCAAGTTCAAATACGGCTTCAACACTTCACTGATTTTTTGGCGGAGCGCCAAGTTCGACTGTCTGAGCTCGATTTGCGTCACGACGGCGAGGTCGTAGTCGACCGACAGCTGCTTGAGATGCGACTCAATCAACTGGTACAGCTTGTCGCCTGCCGTCGTCTCCTGCTCGATCTGTTGCTTCGAGTAGTCGATGAACAGGCCCATCTTCGTCTGGAACAGCTCGATCAACAGATGCTCCTTGTTTTTGAAGTACAAATAAATCGTTCCGTCCGCGACACCAGCCTCTTTGGCGATGGCTGTCACCTTTGCACCGTGATAACCATGGTCCGCGATTACTTTCACTGCCGCATCGATAATGCGGTCACTTTTTGATACATTCTTTTTCATAGACACCCATGCTCCTTATTGCTGCAGAAAAATGAATGATGGTTCATTCATTTATTATTCTATCATGTCAAAGAGAGGTGTCAACTGCTTTGTTTCACTTGTTTCGCCTTCTCTTCGTCGACGAGGACGCGGCGCAGGATCTTACCAACGAACGTCTTCGGCAACTCGTCACGGAATTCATACAGCTTTGGTACTTTATACGCCGCGAGCTTTTCACGGCAATGCTTGTCGAGCTCGTCTTCGGTCACATTTACCCCGTCCCGCGTGACGATGAACGCTTTGACCGTCTCACCCCGGTACGGATCCGGGACACCAATACAGACCGCTTCCTTAACGGCCGGATGTTCGTACAGCACTTCTTCGATCTCGCGCGGATAGACGTTGAAGCCGCCGGCGATGATCATGTCTTTCTTCCGGTCGACGATATAGAAGAACCCGTCCTCGCCCATATAGCCGAGGTCACCGGTCGCGAGCCATCCATCTTTCAAGACGGCCGCCGTCTCTTCTGGTTTTTGCCAGTAGCCTTTCATGACTTGCGGTCCATTCAGGAACACTTCGCCGATTTCACCGACTTCAGCCGGTGTCTCGCCGTCTGCCTTTACAATTTTAGCAGAAGTATCGGATAACGGCACCCCAATCGAGCCGACGATGCGTTTATCCCACAAGAAGTTGGCGTGCGTCACCGGTGACGTCTCGGACAACCCGTATCCTTCGACGATGCGCCCGCCCGTAATGTCCTCGAACTGTTCTTGCACTTCGACCGGGAGTGGGGCCGATCCTGATATACACGCCTCAATCGAGGACAAATCGTATTTCTTCAGTTTCGGGTCATTCAAGATGCCGACATACATCGTCGGTGCGCCTGGGAAGAAATGTGGTTTCTTCTTGTTGATCGTCTTCAAGACGTCGGTGACGTCAAAGCGCGGCACGAGAATGAGTTCATACCCGTTCGCCATCCCGAAGTTGAGGCAGCACGTCATGCCGTAGACGTGGAAGAACGGAACGACGCTCAAGACGCGCTTCTCGTCACCGCGGTTATATTTATAGAAGAAGTTCGAAATTTGGTCGACGTTCGCCGTCAAGTTGAAATGCGTCAGCATGACGCCTTTCGGCAGCCCGGTCGTCCCGCCCGTGTATTGGAGCACGGCGACGTCTTGTTTCGGGTCGATCTCGATCGGTTTGACCGGTCCAAAGTTCTTGAAGTCCTTGAACGCGACCGAACCCGTCGTATCGATGACGATATTGTTCTCACGTTTCACTTTGATCGGGTACAGCTTATTTTTCGGGAATGGCAGGTAGTCGGCAATACTCGTCGTGACGATCGTTTGAATGTCCGTCTTCTCTTTCACCCGGAGCGACTTCGGATAGAGGAGATCGAGCGTGATGACGATCTTCGCGCCGGAATCGGTGATCAAGTTTTCAAGCTCGTGCTCGGTGTAGAGCGGGTTCGTCTGGACGACAGTCCCACCGGCATACAGGACGGCGTAGAACGAGATCACGTACTGTGGGCAGTTCGGGAGCATCAGGCTGACCCGGTCCCCTTTTTGCAACCCTCTCGACTGCAACATCGTCGCCAAACGGTGGGCCGCATCATCGATTTGGGCAAACGTCAAATCCTTGCCGATAAACGAGACGGCGGTCCGGTCCGGGAAATCTTTAGCGGCGCGGCTGAGTGCCTCATAGAGTGGTTTCACCTCGTAGTCGATCGTTTCAGGCATGTCAGCTGGATAATCTTGTAACCACGGTTTTTCCATTGATTCTCCTCCTTAGAATGAATAGTCATTCAGTTAATTCCATTATAATGCTAAGAAAACGCTTTCATCTACCCTTTACCCGATAATTTTCAGAAAATATCGAAAAAAAGTGCATGGATTCAAAAATCCATACACTTTAGACGCGTCTGAAGTACGCTTCAGTTTGCTCTTCATTCCCAATTTTTTCATCCAATCGGGCAATCAACTCTTCTTCTTTCTCGATCGTCGAGAAGTCGATCCCGAGCCACGCTTCCATCTCGGGGCGAGAGAACGCGTACGTCCGGTTCGGGAACGCGAAACGGACGATCTCTGCATTGTGCACGAGCGTGAAGTATGTCGCGGCGTTACGGATGGCGAGTTGCTCCTGCTCGATGCGTTCAATCTCCGGATCATGATAACGAACGGTCAGCCCGTATGGACGTTTCTTCGTCTGTAGCTCGATTGACTTATAACAGTCGTGCATCGGCAACGTCTTGGCGATGCCGACGACGGCGTTGTTGTCGCCAACATATGTGTCATCGTATTGGAAAGCGCTCGGGGGCCGCTTCGAGGGATCACTACACCCTGAAAGTACAAACAACATTGCGACGACTAACAGACTGAACCGTTTCATGATACGTCCTCCTTAAGATTTGAGTTGCAGGTTGAAGCGGTAGAGCAGGCGTTTTGCGAGTAAGTGCGAGAGGAAACCGCCGATCAAGAAGCCGACGATGTACAGCGTGACACTTGTCGGGTACGAGATGGCCGAGAGAATGATGCCCCCGAGCATGGCGAAACAAAGGACCATGATGACATGGACGAGCCAGAGCCAACCCGTGAACATGAAGAAACGGCCGTTGTTCTCCTGCGGGGCCTGGTTGAACATGAGCAGGCCGAGACCGAACGTCAATCCGATGAAGAGGAGCGAACTAAGGATCCCAACCGTTGTAAAGTCATGCCACACCGAATTATCGGTAAATAAGTTATACACGTCGACATTCACGATGTTCACAAGTGGTGACACGATTCGCATCGGGAGGCTCTCCAATGCTGCTGAGTACCAGTCGTACGATACATATCCCGTAATCGCTTGAATCGACCCATTTACTAAGGTCAAGATTCCGATTGGGAACAAGAAAGCGACGATCGACCAAAGCACCTGAGAGATCGCCTCGCCTCCGAATGAGCCCATCCAAAGCGATAACGTGAAGACGGAAATGCCAATCAAGATGATCAAACCGAGGATTGCGGTCACTTTCAACGTCTGCCCTTCAATCAAGAACGCGTAGCGAGACGAGTGAATCAGGACGAGCATGGCCGCTCCGCCGATGAGTGAAGATAAGATGATGCCACTGACGCCAATCAACCATTTTGATATGTACAGCTGGTTGCGGCTGAATGGGAGCGACATCGAAAAGTCAGACATTTGGCTGTTACGCTCGCTACCGATTAAGACAGATGCCATCAAGAACCCGAACACGACATAAAGGAAGACGACTGTCCCAATCGGCAAGAGTGAACCTAAGTCACCAATCCAAAATCCTGCCCCTGATGTCCTATTAAAAAAGTCCTCAGTCGTCAACGTGGCGATGTCATTCGGTGTCCCTTCCTGATACTGTGAAGGATTTTGTCGAATATCACGAATCTGTTCATCATAAAATTGCATCTCGGTAAACACCGGCACCGTATAGGCAAGGACCCCGAGCCCGATGAGTAACATCCATAAGAGCGATACTTGTTTCCAATCTTTCTTTAATAGAACTTTAGACAACATTCGCCTCACCTCCTAATTGGACACGGAAGATGTCTTCGAGCGACATCGGAATCTCTTCGACGAGCATCGGCTTGTAGCTGTCGACAAACGCCTCAAGTTCATCCGAGCGCTCACGCGCCATGAATAAGACGACGCGTCCCGTCACGTTGATGATTTCGATATCTTTCCGTTCGAGCAGTTCGACCGGCACTTGGTCATTGAAAACGACTTGCCACTTGACGCTCAAGGCGCGTGCCTCTTCGAGTGTCATGACCGCCTTGACATGACCTTTCTCAATCATGATGACACGGTCGGCGATCCGTTCGAGCTCGTGCAGCTGGTGGCTCGAGACGATGATCGAGCAGTTGCGCGCCTCGACTTGGGCGATCATCAATTTCAAGACGTCGGACTTGGCGACGACATCGAGTCCATCAGTCGGTTCATCGAGCAGGTAATAGCTCGCTTTGACGGCGAAGGCGAGCGAGAGTGTCACCATCGCCTTCTGCCCTTTCGACAGCTGACGAATCTTTTTATTTTCGATGTTATAGCGCGTGAGTGTTTCTCTGAAAATCGAGCGATTGAATGAAGGATAGATGGACTCGTATAAAGCAGCAGCCTCGTCCACCGTGTAGTGTTTGAGCGCATCGGCCGAGTCTGGCACGAAGATGACGTCCCGTTTGAGCGATGGCGTGTTAAAAATACTTGTCTTTCCATATAAGACGTCTCCTGTGTCCGGTCGGATGATGCCGACCATCGTCCGGAGGAGCGTCGTCTTGCCAGCCCCGTTTCGTCCGACGAGGGCGATGATTTCCCCGGCGTTGACGGTGAAATCGATGCCGTTTAAGACGGTCTGGCGGTCGATTTTCTTACTCAGTTGCTTTACGGTCAGCATGGTTCTCCCCTACTTTCTTATACTCTGTCTCAAATAGCGTCATCGCTTCTTTAAGCGACACGTTCGCGTAATGGCAATCGATAGCGAGCTTTTGGATGGCTGCGACGACCGGCGCTCGTGACGCGTCCTGATCAATCCAGTCCATGGAGACGAACGTCCCGCGCCCGCGATGCATCTCGAGAAGTCCGAGCCGCTCGAGTTCTTGGTACGCCTTGCTGACGGTGTTTGGATTGATGACGAGGTCCGTCGCGAGCTCACGGACCGACATGACTTTGTCGCCTGGTCGTAAGATGCCGCGGATGACGAGCGCTTTCGTCTGATTGACGATTTGTTCATATAAAGGTTCTGCACTTTTCATATCGATCTTATATAACATGGGTCACACCCTCTCTTATAAACGTGGTATAAGTGTATTATATGTATTAGTACACGTAAAAGCAATAGTTCTTAGAGGGCACTTTCAGTTTACAGGGAATTGGGAATAAATAGAATACGACTTTGGACCGAGACGGGATTCGGTCTTTTCGGGTACATTGTAGTAGAGGTGAACAGAAAATGAAGAAAAGGTTGTTAATTGGCGCAGTCGGCTTGCTCGTCGCCGGATCGATGTACGGGAGAAGCGAAGCGACGGAGCGCTATACAGACTACATCTATGACACGTACGGGGAGCGTGTCGATGTCGACGTATCACAGGACTGGAAACTGACTGGATACAAGGCGACGTTCAAACTGGAGACGACACCGCTTCGCGGGACGTATTCCGCGCGGACGTATGGGGACGGCACGATCCAGGACGATGTCATGCCTGCCTACTGGGTAAAAGAAGCCGAGACGACGCTACACGACCGACTCGTCACCTCGAACGTCTTGTCACGTGAAGAGACGGTCCGGGCGAACGTACCGGAAGACGCGGTGCGAATGCGCGACGTAAATACAAAGAAACCGACGTCTATCTTCGAACTGAATCCAGAGACGTTTTTAGGCGTCTCCGTGATGTTGCACGAAGCATGGAACGACACCAATGAACAGAAACAGCGCGTGCTCGACATCATCCGTCTGCTCGAGGACGACGTGGAGTCGATCCATTTCTCGTTCGACGGGACTCCGAACGAGGATGACGACTTCACCGAGCGCTATTTGAACGTATCACGAACGCCCCAAGCCGGCGATCCGTCGTTCAATTCACTCCAAACGATCGACGACTTGAACCGCCACGACCGCTTATACGGCTTTGACAAGACGACGTTCATCAGCGAATACCGATTTGATGGGACAAAAATCGAGCGAGACACTGCCGACTAATCTGGTAGTGTCTTTTTTCGAGTCGTCTTGCTTTACAGACAGCGGTCGACTTGCTAACATTTGACTTGTCAATGATTGATGAGTCAAACATGAAAGGTGGGACGCAATGGAACTACGAGACATGAGTCGATTACTTTATCAAATCAAACTCGCCGACCAGCGCGTCGCGACATCGTTCGAGCGCGAGACAGGCTTCAGCCTGACCCGCTACGAGATGCTCATGATCGTCAACGACAAAGGCGTCTGCTCGCAAAGCGAGATTCAACAAGAGATGAAGATCGACAATGCGGCGATCACCCGTCACTTGAAGATCCTCGAGGAGAAAGGCCATGTCCAACGTGAACGGAACGTCGCGAACAACCGCGAAGTGTTCGTCCGCTTGACGGAGACAGCGGCACGCGAGTTGCAGCACTGTGAACAAAACCATGATCAGACGAACCATTTGATCGCCAAAGTATTATCGGAGTCGGAGATGCAACAGCTATCCACCCTGTTACAAAAATTAAACAACATTTAAAGAGAGAAAGAGGAGATTACCCATGGCAACTACATTTGAAAACAACACATTAACGGACGTAATGCTCGACAGAAAATCAATTCGCGTCTATGACGAAACGGTCAAAATTCCACAACTCGAAATGCTCGAGATGATCCAAGAAGCGACGACTGCTCCGTCGTCAGTCAACATGCAACCATGGCGCTTCGTCGTCGTTGAGAGCCCGGAAGCGAAAGAGACGCTCAAACCGCTCATCCGCTTCAACGTCCGTCAAAACGATACATCGGCCGCGATGCTTCTCATCTTCGGTGACATGGAATGCTACGAGCTCGGCGAAACGATCTACGACCAAGCCGTCGCTGAAGGCAAGATGCCGCAAGAAGTACGCGACCAACAACTCGACGCCATTATCCCTTACTACAAAAACTTGTCGAAACAAGAGATGAACGATATCGTCAAAATCGACTCAAGTTTGGCTGCGATGCAGTTCATGCTCGTCGCCCGTGCCCACGGTTACGACACGAACCCGATCGGTGGGTTTGAGAAAGACCAGCTCGCAGAAGCATTCGGAATGGACAAAGACCGTTACGTACCGGTCATGATCCTCTCAGTCGGTAAAGCGGCAGAAGCAGGTTACCAATCGGTCCGTCTCGACGCTGAAACAATCACAAACTTCAAGTAATCGGAGGAATTCAACATGATCTTAGTCAACGCCATTTTTGATGTGAAAGAAACAGAATTTGACAACTTCTTAGCCGATATCAACAAGCTCATCGACTCGTCGAAACAAGAAGCAGGCTGCTTGAGCTATGAGCTCTATCAGTCGACGACGTCAGAGAACCGGTTCGTCATGATCGAGAACTGGGCCGACCAAGCGGCAATCGAACGCCACAACCAAAACCCGGACTTGATCGCTTTCGCTCAAAACGTAGCCAACTACGTGACGGCGAAACCGGTGCTCCATGTGACGGAAGTCGCTTCGACCAACTAACATGTCTTCGCTCACACTCGTCCTCGGAACGCTCGTCGCGCTCGAATTCTTCTACATCTTGTATTTAGAGACGTTCGCCACTCGTTCGAAAACGACGGCTCGCGTCTTCAACATGACGGAACAAGAGCTCGCGCGCGACTCCGTGTCGGTGCTGTTCAAGAACCAAGGCGTCTATAACGGATTGATCGGTGTCGGATTGTTATACGGTCTCTTCGTGAGTCAATCGATTGAAATCGTCACGATGATCCTCATTTATATCGTGCTCGTCGCTTTGTATGGCAGTGTGACGAGTAATAAGAAAATCATCCTCACGCAAGGTGGATTGGCGATTTTGACGCTGCTGTCCATGTTGTTGTGACACCAAAAAGTTCTCCCTCCAAGGAATTGGAAGGAGAACTTTTTTAATGGTGCGGTTCTGTCACGGCTTCGACCGGTGCAGCCCCTTCATATAAAGCGGCCCATTCGGCTTCCGTCAACTCTCCGACGATAAACTGCTTCGCCGGGAAGATGGTCGAACCGTCCGCCTGGGCATGGATGCGGGCGATGTAGAGCCCGTCCTCTTTGACGGACGTCGTCAGTTCATACGTGCCGTCATCGAGACGTGCCGCCTCCTGCATCCCGTAGGATAACGTCCCGTCCGCTTTCTGTAATTCAAGATGCACGAAGTCTGGTGCGACGTTACCCTGTTTCGTCAAGCCGATCTCAAACGTGATCGGCTCCCCCGCTTCGACGACTTCCGGAAAATCGAGCGTCGCTTGGAGCGGCGTCTGTTGTTTATAGTGTTCAGTCGCATCTGGGTTGACCGCACAGGCGGACAACGCCATGACGGCCACGAGACCGATTCCGAGTATGATTCGTTTCATCGTCATTCCCCTCTCACCCTGCGTTTAAAAATCGTTGTAGTGTAGTCGAGCGACGGACAAGCAACCAATCAATGGTGGCGACGACGAGGAGCGACAACCCGACGAGCGGGAAGACGATGCCGAATCCGATCAGCAACACGAAGAAGACGTTCCGTTTCGTCCGACTTGGCGCAGATGGTGCCCCGCTTTTCGCGTTCGGTTTGCGCGAATACCATAAATACACACCGCTCACGACGACAAGGATGACACCGAGACAAATCGCGAGACTAATCAATTGGTTCGGTAATCCGAACTGCGTCCCTTTATGGAGCGTGACCCCGAGCGCGACCGCCTTCCCGACGATTCCGTAGTTGTCGTAGCGATAGTCAGCGAGGACGGCACCTGAATATTGGTCGAGATGAATCGTCGCCTCATCTTGGGCCCGGTCCGGATAAGCGGATAATGTGAAGACGCCATCTGACGTACTCGGTAGGCTGATCGTATAACTCGGGTCCATCCCGACCGTTTCGGCAATCGTGTCGACTTGATCGAGCGACAGCGGCACATAGCCGGCAACGGCGGAGTTCGGTACCGGCAACGTCTCGGCCGCCCACGGGACGTCGGCAACATCTTCTGTCTTCACGTTTGATGTCGGTGCCTCCCCGCCCCAAATCGACGGCGGATAGCCGACACCGGCGTTCGTCGCAATTGATTGGAAGTTCGCTCCCCAAAAGCCGGACCACGGAAGACCGGTCAAGACGAGAAAGAGCAGTCCGGCCGTCACCCAAAATCCAGGGACGACGTGAAGGTCGCGCCGGAAGATCCGCTTGCCTTTCGTCAAACGTGGATATAACGTACCTTGTGCTTGCAAACCGTTTCGTGGCCAAAATAGATACAGCCCCGTCGCCATCAAGACGATCGTCCAGCAGGCGACGAGCTCGACGATGCGGTCACCGATTGTCCCGATCATCAATTCGCCATGGATCAATTCGACCTGGCTCATGAATCGATCGGCGTTCAATTGACTCCCGATGATTTCCCCTTTGTAGGGATCGACGAACACCGTCGTCGCCCCGTCTTCCGTCATGAGGCGGAACTCGGTCGAGCGGTCGGCCGATTCGCCAGGCCGATAGCGTGTGACCGGTGCGTCCGGATACTCGGATTGGACCCTATTGAACAATTCGGTCGCACTCATCCGTTCTCCGGCCGGTTCGACTTGATAGTAGTCGGCGTAGAGTACTTGCTCGATTTGTGGCTTGAACAAATAAACGGCCCCTGTGACCGCGAGCACCAACAAGAACGGTGCGATGATGAGTCCAGCGTACAGATGCCAACGCCAAACGGCACGGTACCAGTCACGCCCTGATGAAGATGATGTCATAAACTTTCCCCCGGTTATGTATTGTGTCCAATATGTGAACAAATCAATTGTACTCACTCACACTTATTGTGACCGCTTACTTTGTGTCTGTTATTCGTCTATCCAGCGAAATAAACGTGAAGTTAGATTCTTGAAAACTACACAACTGAG
Organism: Exiguobacterium sp. SH1S21; assembly: GCF_004337175.1. Classification (NCBI taxonomy): domain Bacteria; kingdom Bacillati; phylum Bacillota; class Bacilli; order Caryophanales; genus Exiguobacterium; species Exiguobacterium sp. SH1S21. The sequence goes on from NZ_SJUY01000005.1 coordinate 144,397, forward strand.
CTTGATGAACTGTAAGATAAAGCTAACTAATCTGATGAAATGATTGAAATGAGGTGATAAAGATGAAATACACATGTCCTTGTTGCGGGTATAAGACGCTTTCCGAAGAACCGCCCGGCACCTATGATATTTGTGAAATCTGTTTTTGGGAAGACGACGGCGTCCAGTTTAGAGACCCGGACTACGAAGGGGGTGCCAACACGATGTCGCTCCGGCAAGCGCAACAGAACTATATCCGCTTCGGTGCGTGCGATCCCGGCTCCACAAAACACGTCCGTACACCGAACGGGCATGACCTCAAAGACCCGAAGTGGCAATCGTTAGCAGAAAAATAAGCACACAAAAACCGCTTCTACACATGTAGAAGCGGCTATTTATTATACGCCGAGAACTGCGAACGACACACCAATCACACCGATAAGCGCCATCGCGTAAACTGGTACGCGCGGCATCTCACCGTTGTTGTCGAGCGCCTTCCCGAACATGAAGAACACGATCGGGTGAACGAGGAACGGCATCGAGAAGATGAGCGGGATGAGAAGCGATGCTTCCGTCCCGAACATACCGCCTTGGACCGCTGCGAAGAGACCGAAGTGCGAGATGGCTGACGATTGAGCCATCGTCGTGTAGTCGAATGCGATCGTGCTGAAGCTCAAGATAACGAGACCGCCGAAGACGGCCATCATCTGCCAACCGAACGAGAACTGCATGAGCGCCTTCACTTCTTTGAAGTCCTCACCGTTCGCACCGCGCAAGTTTTTGAGCGCGAGTGCCGTCAAGACAAGACCGACCAAGACGATGATCGCCGTCGGCCAGATCCAGAGCGCCCCGTTGTCGGCACTGACTGCCAAGATCGAGAACACGAAGATGTGACCGAAGAACGGGATGTTGATCATGATCGGCGCGCGTTTCGCAGCGACTTGACCGAAGTCACCGGCCGTACATGCACCTGTGAGACCACTGTGCGACAGCGAACCGGCCATCCCTGGTGCGAGGTTACGGATGTGCCCCGTGCGGGCGAACCACATGAGGAGCGCGATCCCACCGAACATCCAGAACAACTGACCGAAGAAACCGTAGACGAGAATCGAGTTCATACCTTCGATGGCGAAGGCGTCACCGATCCGTGATCCACCGACCATGAAGTTGGCAGCCAATACGACCGGGATCCCGGCGAACAAGAGCGCGCGGACGGTCGGTCCGTACGTCCAGTTTTGGAAGATGGCACCGAGTGCTGACGATAGAAGCATCGCGAAGAAGATTTGCGGCAAGGCGATGACCGGTTGAACAGCCATAGCGATTGCGTAAGAGATGAACAAAATGACGAGAAGTAATGATGTCTCGATCAAGCCTTTCTTCATATAGACGTGCTTGTCGTCGATCTGTGCTTTATGGTCGATCAAGAGGAACGACGCCGCGAGACCGATCAACGCGAGGATCGGATAGTAGAGCGTGATGCCCTCTGCCGCTCCCGGTTGGATCATCATGCGGAAGAACCCTTCGAGTCCGACGAGCAAGAAGAACGAACGAACGATGAAGATGAACTGCGTCCGTCCTGTTCCGAGGAACATCTCTTCTTTAGATGGGACGACGATGTCTTTCATATCGAGCTCTTGCTTGCTTAAGATCTTACGAAGCTCTTGCCCACCGACGAAGAATGAGACAACGAGCGCGATGATCGTCGTCCGCGACAGGAAATCGACGAGCGGGAACTCAGGGAGACCCGGAGTCGCGATGCCCATCTCGACCATGGCGAAGCCGAGGCCGAGGCCGAAGATGACGATGACGAGGATTGGTGAGAACCGTGAACCGGCCACGACCATCCGCGATAAAATGACCATCGGGATGATGAAGGCCACAAGTAACCAGAATTGGTTGAGTAATTGCATTTGCGATAATTGCTGAACGATTTCCATGAAGTAACCCCTTATACATTTTTTTCACACTGTTTCGAAGTTTACAGGATTGAACATTCTGTGACAAGGGGGTGTGACGTATTGTAAACTTTGAAAGCGGAACCAACTGAAATGGTTCCGCTTTCGGTTAGGTATTCGGTTGGCGAAGGCCCCAGATGCCTTTATTTCCCGTGGCATAAAACAAGTCATCTTTGCCATTGAAGCTGGCTGAATCGCTCGAATGGGCGCGAATCTGTTTGTTGACGTGAGCCTTCCAATCTTTGTAGCGATCGAGCTCGAGTTGATAATACGACTTTTCGATATAGTCGTAGATTTCTTTCAATGACGCCGTCCCACCGTAGTGCTGGAGGGCGAATTGGATTTTGCGAAGTAGTGCGCGTTTCAAGTTATCCCTCACCTTTCACTATATACTTCTAAATACTCTTCAAACTTTTGTTCCACTACGTTAATAATTCTATCAAGAGCCGCTTTGCCATCAATACGATATTCTTCCCTCACATAAAACATATTATCAACTAATTCAAAGGGTGGAGAAATATTGCTTATTCTAGTAGAAGTAGTCGATAGATACTTTAATGGGAGTGTTCTTAAATGTCTTTCCACTTTTGCTTGTGAAAAAGGAGTTGTAAAGTCCTTACTTATATTCTTGAGAAGATAAGTACTGTGTTGTTTGCTAACCAAATCATAATAAGGTCTTGCGAGTTCAGTTATCGATATTGGAGCATGCCAATCCTCATAACCTCGCTCTAACATTATCTTCAGTACGTTCATTTTGTAAGGTCCCTGCCTATCGAACTCATCTATGTACTGAATTAATTGCTTAAGTCGATCTTCCATAATCATGCCATCCTCACTCTGAAGCTTTCCGACTGAAGTAGTGATGCAGTCGAACTTCAACGATTTGACTGACCCATTCGTAAACCAGAGGATGAGCATACGCTTCGTTTTGCTCGATATGTAATGCTTCCTCAGACACAAAAAACGGTCCTTTAGCTATTTTATCAAATGGCATCCGTAACAGTAACTTTTCGATTCTTTGCTGATGGAACGGTGATTGGAAGTCTTTTGTCTGCCCATCGATTTGTTGACGGTACGGGATTGCATTGATGAAGTCATAAAACGGCCGAGCTGCCTCGTTCGCTGAAAGTGGTCCGAGCCATCCTTCTAGCCCACGGTTCAACATGAGCGATAGCACAATCATCTTATAACTCTTCGTCATGTCGGTGTATTCAACTTCGACTAACAATGATTTAGCACCTTCGGACAGATGACTTTCTTCCTCTCCCAACTCACTAATTCGATTCAAGAAACCGAAGTATCCCCCGTCTTTCTTCCATAGAGAGCGATAGGCGTCCATCGAGTACTCGCCTCGTTGAATCAACTCCATATAACTAGGTCGTCTTCCAAGCTCCTCTTTCACCATGAAGTAGTTCCGTTCTAACTGCTGCTGGCGGGTTGAAGATCGAGTCACCATCCGCTTCAACAAATCGATGGCATGCAAATCAAATTCGATTGTGCATCCATCCGGTAAAGCGTCTTCTGTAGGGAGTGCCTTGACAATCGATTGTCGTTTTGTCGTCAAGAGCGCCAACTTCTTGTCGATGTTCTTGTAGTTCCCGATCAAATCAATGATGGTGCAATGCGTCTTCCCGCTCAACAAACGGAGTCCTCGACCGATCTGTTGCGTGAAGACCGTCAACGATTCGGTCGGACGGCAGAACAACAACGTATCGATTTCAGGAATGTCTACGCCTTCATTGAACAAGTTCACCGCGAAGATGATATCAAGATGTCCTTGCTTCAATTGTTTGATGACGTCCGCTCGGTCATATTCGGTCTGGCTATGTAAGGCGACGGCTTGAACGCCTTGGAGGCGGAAGTAGTCGGCTAAATATTCGGCTTGAGCGACCGAAGAACAGAATCCGAGCGCACGCGTCTGGTGATGCATCTGCCACGCTTCGAAGATTTTTTGAGCGACACTTTCCTTTAACTGTTCAGCCAATAGTTCGTCCTGGTCATAACGGCGACCATTGATCAATCGAATTTGCGAATAATCGATTTCATCATAAATGCCGACATAATGAAACGGTGTTAAGTAAGATTCTTCAATCGCTTCAGTAAAGTGCATTTGATAGGCGACATTGTCATCACAGAGAGCGTAAACGTCTCCCCCATCCAGTCGGTCCGGTGTCGCCGTCAATCCGAGCAAGAACTTCGGCTCGAAATAGTCAAGGACGCGGCGATAGGATGGTGCGGCCGAGTGATGGAATTCGTCGACGATTATCAAATCGAACTGATCAGGCGCGAACTGTTGCATCCGATGTTTCGAGGCCAACGTTTGAATCGACGCGAACAAGACGTCCGCTGTCGTTTCCCCTCTCGAGTCACCACCGAGCAATAATCCCGTTTTCCATTCAGTCGAGACTTTCTTATAAGAAGCCTCAGCTTGAAGCAGAATTTCTTTTTGATGAGCAATGAAGAGCACCCGTTTGAACTGTCGAGCGAAGAAGGCACTTAAATATGTCTTCCCTAAACCGGTAGCGAGCACGAGCATCGCTTTCCGTCTGCCCTCTTCTATCGTTTCACGTAACGCCTTTAAGGCGGCATCTTGGACGGTGTTCGGCGTGATCGTGTCGTCCTCGATATATACCGGAGTTGCCTCTGCTACTTGTTCAGCTTCCTTCATCCGCTCTTGCCGGGCCATATACTCTTCGCGATAAGGCTGTAACGAGATTGGATTCATGATTTGAGCATACTCACTATAAAACAGCTCGTGGAAAGCGTCGACCGATTGCTCGAACACGTCTTCTGAGATGCTTGCCGGAATCTCGACGTTCCATTCAACGCCTTGATTCAAGGCACTGTGCGACAGATTGGACGAGCCGACAAAGAACGTTCCGCTCTCTTCAGTGCGGAACAAATAGGCTTTCGGATGGAACGATTGACCATTCGAACGATAAAGTCGCAGCTCAACCCCATCGATTTCCATGAGCATCTCGAGCGCATCTGGGTTCGTCAAATAGAGGTGATCCCCAATCAAAATACGGACTTGGGCACCGCGCATGACCGCCATTTTAAGTGAAGACGCAATCTCTTGAACGCCCGATACTTGTGCAAACGCGACGACCATATAAATTTCAGTCGCCGCGTCGATTTGATTCTGTAATGGAATTCGTAAATGACTGGTGTACAGACGTAACTCACTCATGATCTAGGACCTCTTCCAAGAAGAGACCTTTTTCGAAACCGCCCCGCTTCTCGCACTTCTCTTCACGGATGCGATTCAATTCTTCAAAGCTCGCACCATGCATCTTTCCGAGCGTATAGACGAGTTCCAAAATGTCAGCAAGTTCTTCGAGTGATTCTTCATCGATGTTCGCCTCTTCGTACTCTTTGATTTCTTCATAGAGTTTCAAGCGAGCTTGTTCAAAGTGCTCAGCTTGATTGAGGTATTTGACGACAGGAATTTGACCTGCTTCGTGGATAATTTCAGGAATACGGTCGCGGATTAGTTTGTTGTATTTTTTCACTTCATTATCTCCTTTCATCATTTTATTCTCATATTTATTATGAAGTATATTTGTTTATAGTAGTTAAGTTTTTAAAATCAATTCCAGCCTTTAATTGTTGTATAAATTATAATTATGCCTCCTTTTTTAAGTTGCGATTGGACCTTTTATGAGCTATGCTGCTAATAGATAAATATATTTTTGAAAGGATTCGTGCGATGAAAGAATTTCGGTATGACCTGATAGACTTATTTTCCGGGGCTGGTGGATTAAGTAATGGCTTTATGCAAACAGATAAATTTAACATTGTTGGAGCGGTTGAAATTAATAAAGCTGCGCAACAAACTTTTATTAAAAATCATAATAATAACTCAAATATCATTCTGAAAGAACTTCAAAATAATGAAAGTGACATCACTAAAATTGATTTTACTAAATTAGATTTCGATTCCGAAAAAACTATTGTAGTGGGCGGACCTCCTTGTCAAGGGTTTTCAAACGCTAATAGACAAAAAAATTATTTGATCTCTGGAAATAATCAACTAGTAAAAGAGTTTGTGAGAGCTATTAGAGATATAAAGCCAGTGGCCTTTTTAATGGAAAATGTAAAAACCATGCATTCGCCTGTTCACAAATTTTTTGTAACTAGGGAGCCTTGCAATAAACTCAATGACTTTAGCTCTATTCAACACTTAGAAGATATAAATAAAGCTAACAATAATCCAATATATCAAGACGATATTATCGAGTTATTAAAGTCAAACAATCAAACTATTTTAAAGGTAGTATCAAATTTATTAGAAGAACATTACTTACCATCGCCAATTGTTAAAGATATTTCACTCGTTTCTTTTTTAAGAACACTAAAAAAGAGATTTGATAAATCCGGGAGATTATCTATCAAGAAACCCAAAGAACTTCTTCAAATTCAAAATTTAATAAAGGACTTGTCTCTATATAAAAGTGATTATTCTCATGTGAGTAAAATAGTTGGAGATTTACGTTATTCATTATCTCAACTTTCAGAGGAGGACTTTGTCGATTCCTCAAAAATTATTGACTCAATAGTAACTTTTGATGAGCTAAATCGCTTATTAACTAGATACCAAGAAATGATTGATGAGGATTTAGAATTCTCAAATTTAAAACTTGTTTCAGACGACACTAGTACATTTAAAGTTCAAGCCAGCGTTTACTCCTATAACGTTGTAAATTATCTAAATATAATTTTTAGACATTATGGTTATACAGTTACAAGTGATGTATTAGATTCTTCTGATTTTGGCGTTCCTCAGAAAAGGAAGAGATTTATTATGATGGGCATTAGAAAAGAAGTGGCTAATTTTACCTTACCGCCTAAATTATCCGAAAAAACTAGAACAGTGAAAGACGCAATTAATGATTTGGAAGATATAGAACCTCAAACAGAAATAGAAGGCTATAATGAGAACATTTATCCTTACGAAAAGCAATTGTTAATAAAACCGTCAATGATTGAATACTATCGGTCAAATTTGGAACGAAGCACCGTCTTATTCAATCATATCAATACACGAAGTACTCCTTTAATACAAAAGAGATATCAGCAAATCAAAGCTAACAACGGCAAAAATTTTCACAGTTTATCTGAAGATTTGAAATCAAGCTATTCAGATCCGACTAGAACACAGAATACAGTGTATTTACGGTTAAAATACGATGAACCCTCACCTACCGTGGTAAATGTTAGGAAGTCTATGTGGCAACATCCAAATAAAGCAAGGGCACTAAGTGTAAGAGAAGCTGCAAGACTTCAATCTTTTCAGGACTCTTTTATCTTTTTTGGACGAAAAGATGAACAATATCAACAAGTTGGTAATGCCGTCCCTCCATTGCTCGCAAAATCATTAGCATTGCATCTTTTAACTTTTTTAGATAATGCGGGTGAATAACTCTAACAATTGATTTAGATAGTAAACAAAAAAGAAGCCTGTTCGTTACTGGCTTCTTTTTTGTTTACTTTAAAATGTTACTTGGGGAAAGATTCTGTTCTTGCCTTTTCAAGAACTTGCAGAATTTTTGTTGACTGTTTGTCGGTTAAAACCTTTCCTTCATCTATAGCTATTGCTAATTTTAAAAAACTTATGTCTCGGCTATTCCAAATATTTTGTTGTTCACCCCAGTCGTATACTTCCTTCCAATAAATAGCACCGTATTCATATACTTTTAACAAATCATTTATCTCATTATTTTTTTTGTGTTCTTTAATCGCACTAAATTCTTGAGTCTTCACATAGTCCTTATTGACTAAAAGCTTTAAAAATTCTTTGTCGTATTCAACCACTATTTCTTTTGCCATATTCCAACTTACTTCTCGTTTTGCCCATTCAGTGACATTTTCAACAAAACGATCTTTTCTGGTTAAGTGCTTATAAACCTCAAATGAAACTACCTCTATCTGTTTTATCCAACCTTGAGATAAATCTTGTTCTTTCCATATACTATATAAATCTATTGTTAATTCTGGATAGTCATTTTCTACCTTATAAATAAGTAATGATAATGAATAAGCTACAATATTAGCTTTATAACTATCGTACCAAGCTTGATTTCGAACAATATAATCAGTCTTTTTGAACAAAATAGCTAGTGCAACAATTTTACGATAAAATTCATCATTTACAAAATTAGAATTTTTATCCCATTCATTAATCATCCATTCACTGAATTTGTTAAAACTCATTTGTGATCCGGCACTGGCAATGTGAGGTTTCATAAGAAAGATATTATAATATTTTGCCAAATCAACTTTTTTTATAATTTGATTTTTAGGATTGAGTAATTCGAAATTTTTTCGAAATGAGTCAGTTGACTTGTACGTTTCTTGTTTATATTGCCCATTTGTTCTTTCATAATACCAATAGCTTCCGAATTGAATACCCTTCACCGTTGGACCTGGAGTAGTTCTAGAAAGTTCTTCTACTTTTCTATGGAAAGGATGGTTGGATGCCAAATCGGCATCGCTTACTTTATTTTGACTGTTTGCATATCTTGATATATTAGGTATCAAATCTTCTGCAACTTTTTGATTTACAACAGATATTTTCATAGGAACATATATTTTTTTCATCTGCTCTCTCGAATCAAGTTTTATATCATTTTCCCATGCATTTGCTAGAGAGGCTGTAGTTTGTCCTCCATTGACAATCTGTAAATCTGTAAATCCAATAATGTTTAAACCGTCTTTACTTTGCGATATTTCAATTGCTTCTGCAGTGGCTGCAATACCGTTGTTAAATGCAAAAAACATTTCAGGATTATTTAATATCGTATTTCTAATTCCTTTATTAACTTTCCCTTTTATCTGTAAAAAAGATCTAACGTTACCTTCTAATAACCTTGATTGATATTTATTATATATTTTCGCCAATAGGACACCTGGGATATTGCATAAGTAGGCTTGATAATCATCAGTTTTCGAGGCTGGAAGGACAGGTATACCTTCTGCCCCGAAATCATCTTTAAGATTAATAATTAAAGGTTCTTTACCGTTAAACGAATCATCTATCAATTTCATTCTTGAAATATCATAGATTGAATAATGAACTTGAATATCCTTTTCTATAGTGCTATCAATTTTTTTTATAAAACTAGATTTTAAATAATCCGTTAGAATGACCACTTCAAGAATATTTATTTTCATTTGCTTATTTTTGACAATATCAAAAGCTAATCCATAGCCTTCTGAGCTTTCTTCAGCTTCTTCCTTTATCTTTTCTGCTTCAAAATAAAAAGCTTTTGCTTTTTTAAAATATGAATCTGCATCTTTCATATTTAACGATTTATTCTCATAATATGCTAAAGGTGGGACTATAAAAAGCGTTAATTTACTGTCCAATGGATTGTATTCGTAACCATCTATCTGAATTTTTTTGTTGTTTCTTCCTAACCCTTTAAAATGAACATAGTAGTAATCTTGAATAATCTCTGATTGTTCAAGTTTTTCACAGTAAGAAAGAAAAAATGTTTCGCGATCTGACATGTTTTCAGCTAATGATTTTGATCTTATTTCATTAACTAACCTCTCTTTAAAGCTCTCCATACTCACACCTCAATTCTGTATTGCATGATGCCCGGTAAATATATATCATATTTAACATTTGTTATTGCATGTGCAGAATCATCTTTATGAATTTTAGGGAACGAACTATCAACCATATAAAAATCAATATCATGGAACAAGAAATTAAATTCTTTATAGTTTTCGTTAGGAATAAATCCTAAATGAAGTAGTTTATTTTCAAATTCTATTTGGGTTTCTTTAGTCTCCAACAAAGCATTTATTTTTTCGTAAAGTTGAAGTAAATTTGTGGCTCTTTTATTTAATTGGCTACTACTCTCGTAAGATACTATCGCCAAATAACCGATAGATTCTGAAGAAAGTTGCATTTGATTATTCACATGAACTGTATCTTTATTTAAACGCTTCGTTTTAATTTCATACCAAGTATCATTTGTAATAAAATCCTTTTCTGCTCCATTAGGGCCTGTCCATGAAGTAATACTTTCATGAATACCATATTTTTTAAACATATATTCATATAAAAAATATAACTCTCCAGCTAATCCAACCATCTGGCTATAATCTAAATCTAAACTCACTTTTTTATCAAACATTGTTTTCCATTCATTAAAACGATTGATAAAAATCCTTTCTGCTAGTAAAATAGATTTATTTTGAGTTATTTCTACTAAATCATTAACTAACTTATCAAAGACGCCACTAAATCGCTGATCAGATATAGAAACAGTCATCGCCCATAAATTATCGCTTCTTTTATTAAAATCATAAATCAAATATTTATTTCCATTACGATATTTAGGTTTATTTTTTAATTTAACAAACATGCTCGTTCTACCATTATTGTCGGTACCTATATAAATCCCAAAATTGTCTGTACCCGTTATTCTTTTATACTGATTTTCTTCAATTGTCATAAAGATTCTCCACTTTAATCATCCAATTCATCGATATCGTCTTCATCATATTCTTCATCCCAGTCGTATTTGTTAGAGCTACCTTCTATTAACTCCATCTGATAAACTTTATTTACTAAATACTCATAAGTTATCGATTTCACACCTTGAATGTCAGGGATTCCTATGCTAATTCCCGTAACTAACTGATTTTTTTGAGACTCAACAAACGAGTCAATTTTCAAATCTTTATTATCTGATTTTAATAATCGCACAGGATATATAACTATCAATGGATTTCGAGATATTCCTGTATTAAAATACATATTTTGAGTAGCTGCTTTTTGTGTCCCTCTATTATTCTTTTTTCCAACCAAAAGTTCATCAACATCTTTTTCTATTAATGCCATTTGCTCTCTAAAAAGTCCTGATAAAGCATAATACGTACTTCCAAGTCTCTTTTTGGACTTAGACATTCTTAAGTAATTTTTACTCCCAAAAAAATCAAATGAACGATTGACAGGATATATAGATATTCCTCCAAAATTTTGAGGTTCTAACTCTTTTGTTTTGCGATTTGTAGCTAAAACAACGTCCCATTTTCCAAATATTTTTGATGTACTTCTTTTAATTTCAGCTACTAAAACACTTTCTTTTGAAAACTCATTCATATAGGGATACTCCAAATACGTTAACAAATCTATAACTAAACTTTTAGGAACGTCCTTGTAAGTCGGTTTTTCCTGTCCTAGTTTCGCTGTATCTTCAAGTAGAAGTTTTCTATTTTTTATTAACCAATGCTCAATATGATCATTATTAGCTTTAATTTCTTCTGCATTTGAAGGAAGAATAGTTGTTTCAATCATTCTTCCGTTCAATTGCCGAACTAATTTTATTTGCTCTGAATGTTTTAATTTATTTCTCGCAGTAACAATAAGGGGGAAATCCTCAGAAGACCTCACACGCAATCCAAAGTCGATAGGTTTTTTATTTTCACTAAACATCCTTTTTACTTCACTTCTTAATTCCTCTGTGGCTAAAGCAATATGTTCGTACCATCCTGCTGACTCAGCTGAGGTCCAAAGTCTACAAACATCTGCATATCCATCTCGGTAACCAAACCACCTTCCCATTTGCATAAGAGTGTCGTACATTTTTGTATTTCTGTAAAAATAACTAATTGTCAATCCTTCTAGAGTCAAACCTCTTGCCAGGCTTAAACCACCTACTGCAATTAAACGCAATCCATCTTCATGCTCGTCATAGTTTAATCTTTGAGTAGCAGACCCACTATTGACCGTATGCACTTGAATTGGACTCACAGACTTGTAAAGTATTTTTTTTACATCGTCCCATGATTCCTCAATTTTTCTTTTGTCATATGGTATTTCGTTATATATAGCTTCATTTTTATTACCATATTCAGACTCAAACAGTTCTTGTAACTCAACTATAAATGTGTTCTCATTATCATCCATAGCATAATTTTTTATTTGATTTTTGGCATATTTAAAATATTTTTTTACTTCTTCTTGTACTTTCTCTTGAACATTTATGTAACGAGACACATGAATTAACATGGAGCGATGTTTTTTTTCTTGTCCTCTTAAGTCTCGCACAGCATTAGAAAGTAAAAATAATAAAACAGCTTTTTTTAGAGATTCAGGAATCTCCGAAACTACTGATCCATTTTTATGTTTTAAACTTAGAACATTTGCCATATCATCATTATTGCGAATCATGTAATTATAGTCACCAGACTCGCAATACATTTCTAACGGTCCAATATAGTTAGAGGGCTGTTCAAGCAAATAAATAAAATCCTTAGGAAATAAATCTTCATTCTCTTGGGAATCAATAAAGATATTTGCAAAAGGTGTCGCAGTAAATCCTACATAGCTATATTGTCTAAACAGCTTTAATAATTCACGAATGCTATTGTTGATTGCAGTAGGATCCTTATCTGGATTATTTGTATTTACAGATGCATTATCGGCTTCGTCGTCAATTAACAACATAGGAAAATCTACTTTACCTGTAGATTGATTAGCATTTTTTTCTTTTAGCCAAGAATGCAATTTTTCTAGTACTGACTTATTTTTTTTCACAACAAATATTATCGGATCAGCTACAGAAGATAATTTCATGTTCAATCCTTTACGATCAAAATCATTATCAGTAGAAGTGAATGATACCACTCCTTTTTTATCATCGTACTTTCCTACTCCTAACTTGCTTCTCATGTTTTTCTTCTTAAAAGTGCTACTGTCAATCCCTACAAAACCTTCATCAATTCTTCCCTGTGTTTGTTTGCGTAATTTTTCAATTGTACCAGTTAGTAGGATTACAACTTTGTAACCACTATCTGCAGCTTTATTAATTAGTGCTGTATAATTTGAAGTTTTTCCAGATTGGACCGAGCCAATTATTAGACCTTTTCTTTCAAAATCATCACTAGACAATGGATCGCCTAAAACATCCATAATATCTTCTGTAGCTTCATCAATCTTATTTATAACAATTTGAGGTAATTTTTCATCATTTTCAAGAAATCTAATGTATCTATCCCAATATTCTGTTCCTCTATCAGCTTTAGAGTTAAAGTACCATTTTTTATAGTTATCTTCTTTTAGTAAAATTCCCGTATCCATTGTGATTGAATATCTTTCTTCTAATTTAGCAATTGCTAAATCAATTTCAATTTGAGAGATAATTGTGTTTTTATATTTTAATTGAATAGTTGGCAACATTGTTTGTACTGTTTCTTTAATTATTGATTCGGTGATTTTATCTAAATCATGTGATCTCAACATTAGATCAGAAAAATCTTCAATGTCTTTAACAATTTCCTTATTCACATTCATCAATCTCCTTTTTTAACTGTCTAATGACTTCAGGATATTTATGAAACAAATCGATGTTGGATAATTTATCTAAATAATGTAATTTTTCTTCTTTCGCTACCGATAAGTTATTAATTGTAGTTTTAGCTAGCTCATATACTTGATTAAATTCCATTCCATTATCTACATATTGTTTGTCTTGGGCAAGATCATAATAAACAGCTGAATATGGAAAAGCATGCTCCAAAGTATTAATGAAACCTTCCAAAAGATTAAATTGATTGTCATCCAATGATTCTTGAAGCACTTCAAATGTGGGTAGTTGACGATTTATTAAGTATTGTAGTTTGCCGCGGTTTTCAATTCTGTTCCACACATGATGATGGTCCTCTTTAAGAATAGCTCTACCTCTATATTTATAAACTTTTTCACTTTTACCTACAGTTCGAGAGATAATTTGTTTAAGTTGTTCTTTAATGGTACTTGGAATTTGTGCAGATGACTTCTTTATATCAAGTTTCCAATGTGTATCTATTGTATTCGGTAAATCAATACGAATTTTTGCGAGACGTTTGAGTTCACCATCACTTACCAAACGAAACCATTTCCCCCACACAATTAATCTATGGTTCCGATAGATATAAAGCCCCTGTTTTAGATTTAGTTCTCTGTATTCATTTAATACATACATTTCTTTACTTGAAAGTTTACTAGTAAATGGCATTATAAAAGGTGTAACTTTTATCGGTGTACCGTCTATAAATATAGTTTCTTCTTCCAGTTGTTGAGTGGCATGATTTGATAACATAAAAGGGTCAACAGCTTCAATTTTTCTATTATTAAAATATACTTCAATATAATTTTTTGAAGATGGGTTTTCCAAAAACCTATGAAAAACTAAGGAAATATGTTTATCAGCACTGTCAATTTTATCATCGAATTCTCTTTCGAAATCTTTACTAGATTCTGAGATCCGATCCATCATTTCCCAAATCACTACTGTTCCTGAATGATAATCACTCAATTCGCTTGATAATTTTAATTCTGAAATTTCTTTTTCTGAGTATAATATTAAAGACCATTTTTTTGTCTGATGAATGTATTCTAAATCCCAAGTAGCGGCTGATAATTCACCCTTTTTCTTAGAGATTACAGTTAATTTTCTGCATTGTGACATGGATGCCATTTTTAAACCTAAACCAAATCTACCTAAGTCATCGTGACCCCTTATGTCTAATGAGTTACTACTCCCATATTGCATTGCTTGTTGAAGCTCAGTTGCATTCATACCGTTACCGTTGTCGATAATAGCAACAAACGGATCCTTATTATTTGAAAATTTCACGTCAATACGTGTTGCGTTATTACTAACTGAATTATCGATTATATCTGCTAATGCTGTTTCAAACGAATAGCCAATTGAACGTGTTGATTCAACTAAATTTGGTGCATAAGGAGTTAAAATCAAGTCCTCCATACCTTATCCTCCGTTGTAAATGAATATATTTTCACTGCCAATTCAATACTACCAATTATAGATTAAACAATTGATAAATTGGGTTAATTTAAAAGTTTATTTACTTATTTTATTAATTGTATACAACTTTATGCTTTATTTAATTTTTCAATTTTCAAATCACAGATTAGTTAAACATTTAGAAAAATATTTGTAAAAGTTTTTCATGACAATTTACTCCACAATCTCAAACGCTTTCACATACACGACATGATCAAGGAAGATAATCCATTCATCCTCAAACTGGACGAAGCCGTCCGAAGCATGCCGGAACGATTGATAGATGGCTTCAAGCGCCGCATAGCGGCTGTCCGCCTCGACGACTTGCGTCAACACCTCATCATTGATCATGTGGAACTCAATCTCGAACTGTTTCATCGTCCTCACTCCTTTTTCATTCGTGGGTGCTCTACATCTCTCCTAACCTTTTCCCCATTCCAACCAATTCTCCTCCGTAAACCAAGAGGAATATTTGACACGCTTACATCAGGAAACATTTTCCTATAAACTGATTTAAATAGTCAGAAAATTATGTGTTCTTACATATTTATTAGACATCCTAACTCCAACTTAGAGAGGAACCTTCCTATGGCCTATGACTTTGAATGCAAACACCTGACGAAACGCTTTGATAACGGCGACATCGCGACACTCGCGCTCGACGATGTAAACCTCCACTTCGCCCATGGCGACTTCATCTCGATTATCGGTCCATCCGGTTCGGGTAAATCGACGCTACTCAGCTTGATTGGCACGCTCGATCGTCCGACCGATGGCACGCTCCTATTCAACGGCGAACCGATCTCGACCTTGTCCGCAAAACAGCTCGCCGACTTCCGTTTCGACAACATCGGCTTCATCTTCCAACAGTTCCATTTAATCCCGACGTTGACCGCGCTCGAGAACGTCATGGCACCGCTGTTCGGACGCAAAGTCGAATATGACGGGGAAGAACGTGCCCTTGAACTGTTGAAAGAAGTCGGACTGAGCGACAAAGCGAACTCGCTGCCGTCACAACTATCCGGCGGTCAGCAACAACGGGTCGCCGTCGCCCGTGCCCTCATCCACCGTCCGAAGTGGCTGCTCGCGGATGAGCCGACCGGGAACCTCGACACGCATACGGGTGATATCATCTTCGACTTGTTGACGCGTCTGAACCGGGACCACGGCTGTGGCGTCTTGTTCGTCACACACGACCCGGAGCTCGCCGACCGGGCGAACCGAAAAATCGAGATGCGCGACGGGCAGGTCGTCGCCATGAGCCACGTCCATCATGCTTAAGTTCATCTGGAACTCATGGTGGCGGAATAAGGAACGCTTCATCCTGCTCATGGTCGGGATGCTCATCGTCAGTACTGGGCTCAGCTATCTATTAGGTGTGACCCAGGCGAACAACGGGACGGTCGTCAACGAGTTGCAGAAACGCTGGGACTCGTCGTACCATATCGTCGTCCGGCCGGAAGGCAGCCGCAGTGTGACCGAGGATTTGAACCTGCTCGAACCGAACTATATGAGTGGGCTCGAAGGCGGCATCACGCGCGAACAGTACGAGACGATTCAACAGATTGCCGACGTCGATGTCGCGGCACCGATTGCGATGATCGGGTCGACTTATTCAAGCTCGTTCACTCAAACGCATACGTTTGATAAAGCGGGTCTTTATCGCCTCAAGATGAACACACTCATCGATACAGGCATTGAAAAAATCAATGACTTCCAAGATCTGAAAGCTTATTTTTGGGTCGGCTGGATGCCGAACGGCGATTCGACCCATATCGGCATCGGTCCGACCGCCCTGTACGAAGAGTTTCCCCTCTCTTACGGGAGCGATGTCATGTTGGCCGGAATCGACCCGGTCGCCGAAGCGAAACTCGTCGGGTTAGACGATGCCGTACAAGCGACAGAGTTCAGTCGTTATTTCAATGATGATGATGTCCCAGAGCCTTACGATGAAGACATCACGACCATTCCAATTTTGATGAGTTCAAAAGACTACGTCGATGCCTCAATCAACTACACGATTGAAGAAGTGGATGTCGATACAAGCGATCAAGAGGCGTTCATCAAAACCTATCTTGATCAAGGAAAAGATGAATACTTGGATAGCTTGAAAGGTACGAAAGTTGCCTCATACGACTTTACAGCGCAACAAATGCACGACAATATCACGAAACACATTTTAGAAGGGACACCACAGCCGCAAGATCCTCGTGTCACGGTTGACTATACTTGGCTTGCCGAGAAGGCGTCACCGCTCGTATATGAAGGCGTGACGAGCCCGTTCCCGAAGCGGTGGCCGTACTCGTATCAAATCAAACCGTTCCTCGCTGAGGGTCAAGTGACTTATGGCCAAGAAAGCATGTATCGCAAGTCAAATAAATACGCGGAAGACCTCAACGATGCGCCGAAAGTGAAATATAACTACATCGGCTTATTCGATCCGTCGAAACTGAAATTGTCGAAAGACCCGCTGACGGAACTGCCGATGGAGACGTATTTTCCGGCGAGCGCCGAATGGGTCATGAACTCGAAGGACGAGCCGGTCAACCCACCGACGACCGTCAAGCCGACGAACAACCCGTATAGCTTCCTCACAAAGCCACCGTCGATGTTGACGACGCTCGATGCCGCGTTCGCCATCGCCGGCGACAAAGCTATCTCGGCGATTCGCGTCAACGTAAAAGGCGTCGACGTGTTGAACGAAGAGAGTGAGGCGAAACTGCAAGCCGTGGCCCAGGAGATTGAAGATCAGACCGGTCTCATCACGGACGTCACGCTCGGTTCGTCTCCACAATATGCCGTCACGTATTTGCCAGGGCTCAAAGGCGAGAGTGCCCTCGGATGGATTCAACAGCCTTGGATCAAACTCGGTTCGTCGATCACGATTTTCCAAGAAGCGAAACTCGGCTTCTCCGGCGTCGTCGCGAGCGTTATCCTCGTTGCGATGCTGTACGTATTCAGCTCGAACATCATCATGCTGTACGCTCGGAAAAAAGAGTTCGCCATCTTGCTGTCGCTCGGGTGGCGCCCGAGCCAGCTGTCGAAGCTGTTGTTCTTAGAGGCGACAATTCTTGGTTCGATGGTCGCGCTCATCTCGTGGATGATTCTCGGGACGTTCCTATGGACGGCAGCCGGCTCGACATCGATTGCCCGCATCCTGCTGATTGGTTTGGCCGGACTCTTAATCTATTGGCTCGGGACGCTCATCCCGATTCGACTCGTCCGACGCATCAAACCGTATGAGACGATGCAGTCTGGCGAAGTGTCGAAAGGACGACGTTTGCTCCGCTCCCGCTCGAGCATCGGCATGAGCTTGAATCAGCTCGTGACGTATTGGCCCCGGACGACGTTGTCGATTCTTGCCATCGCCTTACCGACGAGTCTGTTCGGCTTCTTCCTATTCGTGACGTTCCGCCTCCAAGGCGTCTTGTATACGACATGGATTGGCGAGTTCGTCGCCCTTGAAGTCGGGACGATGCATTACGTCGCCATGGGGGTCGCCTTGCTCATCGCCATGCTGACGACGACCGAGATCATGTGGCAAAACGTGTCCGAGCGCAAACCGCAGCTCGCGGTCTTGAAAGCGCTCGGTTGGCAGAACACGTCCATCCGTCGTCTCGTCTTGACGGAAGGCGCGTTGACCGGTTTCTTCGCTGGACTGCTCGGTGTGACGGTCACGATCATCATCGTCACCGTCATGTATCAACAGTTCCCGACATCCGAGTTGCCGTTCTTATTCGCGACCATCCTCATCCCGGTCGTGACCGGTGTCCTCGGGGCGCTCCTCCCGGCGGAGCGGGCCGTCCGCATCACACCGGCCGAAGCCATCGGCGGACACGTCGTCAACCAGAAGAAAGTCGAAAAACGGTTCCGTCTTGTGCTCGGGACGACCGCGACCACTCTCATCGTCGGCATCATCAGCTTGTTCGTCTTCACGTCACCAGAAGTCAAACCGGTCACGGAAGAAGCGAAGACGACACCAGCCCCAACCGCGCAGACAACGGGTGCGAAACAGGCTGATTTAAAAGCAGATAAACCGAAAGAAGCCAAAGCTACCACACCAAAAGAAGATGATCTTCAAAAAATCATGAACCTCGGTACGTTCCAAACGTTTATTGGCGATCCGGAACTGAAGAAACGTGAATTCCAAGTTGGTGAACCGGTCTACGCCTCACCGGACGGGACAGAGCCAGAAGACGGAAAACAATTCGTTAGTCTCCCGATTTCTTTATTCCATGAAGCCGATGAGTATGATGGCTATATGGACTATCGTCCAAACGGATTCCGCATGTATACACCAGACGGGACAAAATATAGTCCAGTCGATATGGTCAACCACAATCAAAAAGCGTTCAAGAACGGTTTTCGTTATTTCACAGGAGAGAAGTCCGAGATTGATTTGGTCTTCCTCGTTCCTGAACAGGAGAAAACACTCGTTCTTTACGCCTCAAGCGGTGCCATGCCGAAAGTGTATACCGTTAAAATTGATGTGCCGTAACCGAAACAAAGGAGCGTCGTCCCTTCCTGGGATGGCGCTCCTTTTCGTTTACATCATTTTGGCTCATGTCTAAATTCTGATACTTTTGCATTTGTTCGCGAGTAGAGCGTGTCCATCGAGAATCGGTTAGGGAGACTTATGCTTCCCGCGTACACGTTCTCGATGGTTTGATCGATATACACGTTTTCCGCTTCTAAATATTCGATGACGAGGTCCTTATACTCATCGGCCGAGGAATCTTCATGCTGTAAGTCCTCCAGTTCGGCTAAATACGTGTCGTTGTCTGCCTTCATTCCCTGCAATTCTTCAACCGCTCCGGGAACGTTGACGTCATCTCTCGGAATGCTCGATAACGTGAGCATTTTGAGATGATGGTCGCGGGCTGCCGAAATGATGGAAGCCGCATCGAAATGAATGATAGGTCTGTCGTCAACCGTTTCAACCGTGCCCATTCCTCCGCAAGCGGATAAAGCCATCATTGTTCCTGCGAACAGCGAGGCGGATAAAAGTAACTTTTTCATCATCGATTCTCCTTCGCACTTGGTAGTTTTTCTTATTAAAATAAGCGACGTCCGAAAACGTCGCTTCCCTTCAATAAAAGACAAACCACAGCGCCGCTGCCACTAAAAACAGCCCGGCCCCGATAAACAGGATCTTCGCTAATCTCTCATATACCATGTCTTCACCTCACCAACGCCGCGCCGACGACGAGCGAGACTCCGATCGAGAGCATGAACGCGAGCAAACCGACCGCGATGTTGCCTTTCCCGATCTCCTCGTTCACTTTGAGCGACGGCGTCAAAAATTCAAACAACCAATACGTGACGAGCAGTAAGAAGAAGCCGAAGCTCCCGCCGACCAAGACGTCAATCATTCGATCGTGATGGCTCTCCACAACCCGAAAGATGTTGGCGAGCCCGACGACCTTGCCGCCGGTCGCGAGCGCGACGGCGACATTTCCTTTTTGCACCTCGCGCCAGTTACTGTACGGCGTCGTCACTTCAAAGATGGCGAGCCCGACGACGATCATCAGACCGGCAATCGAGTACAATCCGAGCGACTCGAGCATCACGTTAAGCGTTACGTTCCCCATAATCATCATGTCCTCACTTCAATTCGACGACCGTGACCCCGAGCCCGCCTTCACCCATCCCACCAGGACGTTGACTCTTCACGTGGCGATGTCCTTTCAAGTACTCCTGCGTCGCTTGTCGCATCGCACCCGTACCGAGCCCGTGGATGATGCGGACGTTGTCGTAGCCTGACACGAGCGCCTCGTCGATGTATTTGTCTAGGCGCGAGAGTCCCTCTTCGACCCGGACACCACGAAGATCAAGCTCTGACTTCGTCGAACTTTGGCGCTTCAGTGAGCTGCCTTTCGACTGGAGTCCTTGGTCTTTTGATGGTCCGACTTTTTGAAGGTCGTCCGCTTTGACGTTCACTTTCATGATCCCGACTTGGACGTTATACTCGTTGTCGTTGATCTGGTTCACGATATACCCTTTCTGGTTGAACGTCGTCACTTTCACTTCTTCGCCTTTACTGAACGTACGTTTTTGCTGCGCTTTTTGTTTCACTTTTTGGATCTTTTTATCTTGTAGTGTCGGTTTCGCCGATTCGAGCTGTTTCTTCGCGGCGATGATCTCGTGCTCTTTGACGATGCCTTGTTCACGCAGCTTCTTCAAGCGGTCGATGACTTCGTTCGCTTCCCGCTTCGCTTTCTCTACGGCCTTCTCGGCACGTGCCTCGGCCTCGCCGTACATCGTGTCGCGTTCAGTCTCGAATTCACTCATCTTCGCCTCGAACGCCGCTTGCTCTTGTTCGAAGTCGTGACGTTTGATGATTAATTCTTGCTCGAGCTGCTCGGCGCGTTGCTTCGCCGACTCGAGTTCGTTGATCATCGATTCGACCGACTCGGCGTCGGTGCCGACGTGGCTCCGGGCTTTATCGATCACTTGCTCGGATAGACCGAGGCGGCGGCTGATCTCGAACGCGTTCGAACGACCCGGCACGCCGATCAATAGACGATACGTCGGGCTGAGCGATTCGATATCAAACTCCATCGAGGCGTTGATGACACCTTCCCGGTTATAAGCATACGCCTTGAGCTCCGAATAGTGGGTCGTCGCCGCGACGCGAGCACCGCGACGCTTCACTTCATCTAAGATGGCGATGGCGAGCGCGGCCCCTTCTTGTGGATCGGTCCCGGCACCGAGCTCATCGAACAGGACGAGCGACATGAAGTCGACCTTGTCGAGCATGCTGACGATGTTCGTCATGTGCGAGCTGAACGTCGACAAGCTCTGTTCGATCGACTGTTCGTCCCCGATATCGGCGTAGACGGCGTCGAACACGGAGAGCTCGGTCCCAAACTCGGCCGGAACATAGAGCCCTGACTGGACCATCAGTTGAAGCAATCCGATCGTCTTCAGCGTGACCGTCTTACCACCGGTGTTCGGTCCGGTGATGACGAGCGACGTAAAGTCTTCCCCGAGCTCGACCGTGATCGGGACGACCTCGTCTTGCGGGATGAACGGATGACGCGCCTGCTTCAGTTTGATCTCGCGGGCGTCGTTCAACTTCGGCTCCGTCGCTTTCAGTTGCTGCCCGTAGGCGACTTTTGCGAACACGAAATCGAGTTCGGCCAAGACGTCGAGGTTCGTCACGACGGAATCGGCTACTCCGCCGACGAGATTTGACAGTTCGGTCAAGATGCGGTCGATCTCCGAGCGTTCTTTCAAGCGGACTTCTTGGATCTCATTGTTGATCGAGACGATCGCTTGTGGCTCGATGAAGAGCGTCTGCCCTGACGCCGACTGGTCGTGGACGATCCCTCCGAACGCTTGGCGATACTCTTGCTTGACCGGGACGACGAAGCGGTCGTTCCGGATCGTGACGATCGCGTCTGAGAGCATCTTGGCGTTGTTGCGGAGGATGTTGTCGATCCGCGAGCGGACACTGCCCTCAAAGCTGCGGAGTTGCGTCCGCAGACCGCGCAGTTGCGAGCTCGCCGAATCTTGGACCGTACCTTGGTCGTCGATGGCGTGACGGATCGATTGCTCGACCTCGATCAGCTTCGTCAAGCGCTCGGCATATTCGTCGAGGCGCGGGATTTGGATGTCTTCGTTGTCCTCGTGCAACTTCTCAAAGAAGTTCTTCACTTGGCGGCCGCTGTACATGACGGCGGCGACTGCGAGCAATTCGCTCGTCGACAGCACCGAGCCGATGGCGGCCCGTTTTACTTCGGCGCGGACGTCTGAAAGTCCACCGAGCGGGAGTCGATCCCGAAGACGGACGACCTCGGTCGCCTCGCGCGTGACGTTCAAGTTCGATAGCACCCGGTCGTACGAGTAATCGGGCTGCATCTTGAGCGCCCGGTCTTTCCCGAGCGAGCTGGCCGCATGCACGGCGAGCTGTTGACGTAACTTTTCATATTCTAATACGCGTAACGCGTGATCCATCTAGCATGTTCCTTTCTGTCGCTTCGCGTCGAAGAACGCCTTGGCGTCCTCGAATGAGAGGCAGTTAATAATGTCTGACGGTTCGAGATAGGCTTTTCTTGCGTGCAAGACGCCGAGTGCCATATCTTCCATCATATCAGGGTGGTGCGTGTCGGTGTTGACCATCAGTTTGACACCGGCCGCCTTCGCTTTCTTCAGCGTCGACGCGGTCAAATCGAGCCGGTTCGGGTTGGCGTTCAGTTCGAGCGCCGTCCCTGTCTCTTTCGCGAGGGCGATTAAGCGCTCCTCGTCGATCGGGTAGCCGTCACGACGTCCGATCAAGCGCCCGGTCGGATGGGCGATGACGTTGACGTAAGGCGAACGGCAGGCGTTCTCGAGCCGCGCCATGATCTCGTCGACACCTTGGTCCATCTTTGAATGGATCGAGGCGACGACGTAGTCTAGCGTCGCTAAAAACTCAGGCTCGTAGTCGAGCGTCCCGTCTGGGCGGATGTCCATCTCGACACCGCGCAAGACGTGCATATCGTATTTTTTCGCCGCGGCAAGAATCTCTTCTCCTTGCGCTTCTAATCGTTCCTCGGTCAAACCGTTGACGAACGACATGTACTTGCCATGATCGGTGATGGCGATCCACTCGTAACCTCGCGCTTTCATCGCGGCGACGAGCTCATCGACCGTCAGCTTCCCGTCTGACCAGACCGTGTGCATATGCGCGTCGGCCTTGATGTCGTCGAGCGTGACGAGCTTCGAGATGTCGTGCTCGAACTCAGCGTGCCCTTCTCTTAGCTCCGGCGGGATGAACGGGAGGCCGTAGCGTTCGAACAGCTCTGCTTCCGTCTCCGGCTGCCATAGGCCGTCCGCGGTCTCGACCCCGTACTCGGAGATCGACTCACCCTTAGCTTTCGCGAGTTGGCGCATGCGGACGTTATGGTCTTTTGAGCCGGTGAAGTGGTGGAGCGTCGCGGCAAAAGCACCGGGCTCGACCATCCGGAAGTCGACCGACACCATCTCCTCGCGCTCTAAGACGAGCGACACTTTCGTCTCACCGGCTGCGATGACTTCATTGACGAACGGGAGCGCGAGCAGTTTGTCGCGCAAAGCGACAGGCTCCTCGGTCGCGATGATGAAGTCCAAGTCTTTGCACGTCTCCTCGGCCCGGCGGAAACTGCCTCCGACCGAATGCCGGAGGACGAGCGCCTCGCCTTCTAACACTTTGTTGATCTCGTCGACGACCGGGCGCATCATCGCGTACGACAGGCGTTCCGGACGGGATTCCAAGTTCCGTGCTGCTGCGAGCAACTTCTCGACGCTCTTCGTGCCGAAGCGCGGCAATTCTGACGCCGTGCCGTCTTCCAATACACGGATGAGCGACTCGAGGTCGACGACGCCGACTTCTCTTAACTGGGCCAGTTTCTTGCCACCGAGACCTTGAATTTTGAGCAGCTTCATTAAGCCGAACGGAATCTCTTCTTGGAGCGACTCGAGCACCTCGCTCCGTCCCGTCTGGCGCCATTCCTCGAGTACAGCTGCCGTCCCTTTACCGATACCTGAGATCGTCGTCAAATCATCGATGTCGTCGAGTTCGAGCTCGGTGTTCTCGAGCGCCGTCGCCGCTTTCCGAAACGCGTTGATTTTAAACGGGTTCTCACCCTTGATCTCCATATATTGCGCGATTTTCTCTAACAGCATCATCGCCTCAACTTTATTCATCGTATTTCCCCCTTTTTCATACAGAAAAGACCGAGACACAAGCGCTTGCTTGCATTCCGGCCTGTCGTGTCACAGCATCTTATTCGAGAACCAGTCAGATAGGTATGGCGTGTCCTGGATGATGAACGTCGCGAGCGACGAGTTGTCGACCGCAGTTTGGACGCTCGCCATCGGGACGAACGCGATCACCCAAAGGATGAAGAACGTGATGACGTATGACTCGAAGAATCCGAGCACGGCACCGATGATGCCTTTCAATTGGCGCAAGATCGGCAAGTCCGTCAAGAAGTCGAGCATCGACAAGATGAGATGCAAGACGAGCTTCGTGATCAGGAACAAGATGACGAACCAAAAAACGTTATAGAATGTCATCTCGATGCCTGACAGTGAGTTCAAGTCGAGCACACCGCCCGGTAACGTCCCGTCAAGTTGCGACGGGTATGGGATCCAAAGCTTGAACGCTTCGGCGAGATCCCGGTAATAGGCGTTGGCGACAAAGAAACTGATGATGAGCGCGACCCAATGGCCGAGCTGGAGGATCGCACCACGGCGGAAGCCGTTAATGATCCCGATAAACAAGAAAAACAGTATAAGTAGAGTAACCATGGATTGATTTATTCTCCCGTATTTCGTTTAGTTTTGACGTGATCGCTCGCAATTTGGATCGCGGCGAGGACCGCTGCCTGACGAGCGTCTAGCTGAGGGGACTGTTCACGAATCTCGCGGATCTTACTATCGACGAGAAAGCCCACTTCCCTCACATGATCGGCTGACTCCTCGCTAACAATTGTATAGTCTTGCCCCGCAATGTGAATCGTTGTTCGTTGTACCTGCACGTGTCACCCCTCCTTTACGTCTGTTCAAAATTAATCATAACATCGTTTGTATATTAGGAAAAGGAGAAGACCCCTTCCTTTTTATCACTAACATTTTGTGATACCCTGTTCAGAAGTTGTCAAACGTCAATCTTCAGTAAAATTCGAAGATAGGCTGGCAACACGCAGAGAAATGTGCGAAAATAGCAACAATTCAAACATTTAGAAAGGATGATTTATTTGAAATTAAGGATTGGTCTTCTAGGCCGCATCATCATCGCTATCGCTTTCGGGATATTAGTCGGTAGCATCGTACCAGAAAGCCAGAACTGGATTGTACGGACGTTCGTCACGTTCAACACGGTCTTCGGACAATTCTTAGGCTTCGCCATCCCACTCATCATTCTCGCCTTCATCATTCCAGGTATCGGGGAACTTGGAAAAGGCGCCGGGAAACTAGTCGGCTTGACGGCCGCGATTGCTTACTTATCGACGATTGTCGCTGGTACACTCGCCTACTTCGCGACGAGCAACCTATTCCCACAGATCTTAACACGTAGCACGGCATCAGCTGAAAACCCAGAAGAAGCACTCTTGAAAGGTTTCATGGAGTTTGAGATTCCACCGGTATTCGGTGTCATGACGGCGCTCATTCTCGCGTTCGTCATCGGAATCGGGATCGCTGCGATCGAGAGCAAACGCTCACTCGACCTCGCCATGGACTTCCGCGATATTATCGAACTACTCATCAGTAAAGTCATCATTCCATTTTTACCGATCCACATCGCCGGAATTTTCATGAACATGACGTACGCCGGCCAAGTCGCCGAGATTTTGTCGGTGTTCTCGCTCGTCTTCGTCACGATCATCGTCCTTCACGCGACGATGCTCATGATTCAATATTCAATCGCAGGCGGACTCAATAAAGAGAATCCGTTCAAACTGCTCAAGACAATGATGCCGGCTTACTTCACAGCCATCGGCACACAGTCGTCGGCCGCGACGATCCCAGTCACGCTTCGTCAAACGAAAGCGAACAACACGGACGAGGGCGTCGCTAACTTCGTCGTCCCGCTCTGTGCAACGATCCACTTGTCAGGCTCGACGATCACGCTCACATCGGTCGGTGTCGCCCTCATGTACTTGAACGGCATGCCGATGTCATACGCGATCATCCTCCCGTTCATCCTCGCCCTTGGCGTGACGATGATCGCAGCGCCTGGTGTGCCTGGTGGGGCCGTCATGGCATCACTCGGATTGTTCGGGTCGATCCTCGGGTTCAGCGAGACGATGCTCAGCCTCGTCATCGCGCTCTACTTGGCGCAAGACAGCTTCGGTACGGCAACGAACGTCACAGGTGACGGCGCGATCGCCAAAATCGTCCATTACTTCAAACGCAACACGAACTTGCTCGACGACGCGAAAGCGCGCGAAGACATCGCATAACGAGTTAGACAACGGGCAGGCCTTACGGTTTGCCCGTTTTTATACATATGAAGAGAGGTGTCGACTTTGGAAGTGAAAGTTTGGAACGACCCGTTCGCGTTTTCGGAACGCGTCATGTCGGAATTGTTGAAAAAAGAGGCCGAGAACAGCTTGATGATCGGCATCCTTGAAAATATTAAGCGAGACCTATACGACACCTACCATCAGTTGACGGTCGAGGACGATGGACAGCTCCTCGCCATCATGCAGGTCACACCGCCGCACCCGCTCAATTACGTCGTCGTCGACACGTCTCAGGCAACATCGATCCACGCGGCTGTCATTCCGACCTTACTTCGGTTAGATATCCCGTTCACAGAAGTCGTGTCGGAAAAAGCGCATGCCGAGACGTTCGGTGCCATGTGGGAGAAACGGACGGATGAAACAGCGTCGACGTTCATGTCGCAAGGGCTCTATCGATTAGACCGCGTCCAAGCGATCGAGATGGCAGACGGATCGATGCGTCTGGCGACGAAGTCCGATCAGCCTCTTTTAGAGAAGTGGTACCGTGCCTTTGAACAAGACTCGGGACTCGAACCATCACATGACGAAAGAATGGTGGCTGTCGTCACGTCGATGATCGCCAATGACGACGCCTTTATTTGGGAAGTCGACGGCACGCCCGTCTCGTGCGCAAAGCGCTCCCGTCCGACGTTGAATGGCATCACGGTGTCTTTCGTTTACACGGCTCCTGCGAAACGCGGAAACGGATACGCCCGCAGTCTCGTCGCCGCGCTCAGTCGCCGATTGCTCGAAACGAAATCGTTCTGCACCCTCTACACGGATTTGACCAACCCGACGTCAAACAAGATTTATCAAGAAGTCGGCTACCGGCCGATCATGGAATCTTCGTGGATCCGGCTCGCTAGATGAATCATCCCGCCTCCCCTATACTAATAGGTGGAGGCGATTTTTATGAGGAACTGGTGGAAGCAAATCCCGAAACGAGTCCGTTCGGTCGTGTCGACGGTCTTCGTCGGCTCGATCGTTGCCTACATGCTGATCGTCGGTGGCATGAGCGTCTTCGCCGACCCGAATCTCGACACGCTCTTGCTGAGCGTCATCGGGGCCGCCTTACTGACGTTCATTGCTTATCGGGCAATAAAAAAGTGATCGACGCGTTCGTCGATCACTTTTTGTATACGTTTAGAAGAATGAAGCTGGGTTGACCGTGTTACCTGCGCTCGAAGACGAGTACGAGTAACCGCCACGGTGAATCTCGAAGTGCAAGTGCGAGCCAGTCGAGTTACCTGTGCTACCCATGCCGCCGATGTTCTGACCTTGCGAGACACGTTGGCCAGCTGATACAGATACCGAGCTCATGTGCGCGTAGACTGTCGTCCAAACTTGCCCGTTCAAGACGTGCGTGATGATGACGTGGTTCCCGTAGGCGCCGCCCCATCCAGCCGTCGTGACCGTACCTGTTTGTGCTGCATAGATCGGCGTGCCGACAGCTGCTGCGATATCAAGACCGTTGTGGAACGTATAACCGTTCGCACCGCTCGCCGCGCCCCAACCTTGTGACAGACGGCCGCTAGCAGGGCGTTGGAACATGCCGCCGCTCGCCGGTGCCGCCGCTACAGGCGTTGTCGCTGACGCACTTGGCTTGCTTGACGAACCTTGTTGCTTTTGTTGTTTCGCTGCTGCTGCAGCTGCTGCCGCTTCCGCCGCTGCTTTACGTTTCGCTTCTTCAGCCGCACGACGTTGTGCTTCGATTTCCGCCTTGATTGAAGCTTCTTGTGCTTGGAGCGTTGATTCCATTTCTTTCAAACTCATCAATTTCGATTCGAACTTGATTTTCTCAGCGTTGAGCTTCTTGATTTTAGCCGCGCGCTCTTTCATTTTCTTGTCGAGCGCTTTTTTACGTTCTTCAAGTTCTTGCTTTTGTTTCACGAGAGCGTCACGCTCAGCTTTCAATTCAGCCTGTGCTGTCGCAAGCTTTTCTTTCGTCGCCTGGTACTCATCAAAAATTTGCTTGTCGTTCTCTTGAATCGTACCTGCAGTGATCATACGAGTAAGCAAGTCACCGAAATCTTTTGATCCGAAGATGAACTCGGCCCAGTCAATCGACCCGCCGCCGTTCTTTTGCATCGTTGCCATGCGCTCTTTCATAAGTTCTTCTTGCGCTTTCATTTTTGCTTCATACTGCTTGATTTGTTTTTCAAGTGCGGCAATTTTTTCTTGCGTAGCACGAATCTCAGCTTTCTTTTGTGCGACGTCGTTGATGACGTCTTGGAGTTCAGCGTCTAGCTTATTGATTTCTTGCTGCTCTTTGCTGATCGCTTTTTCGCGTGATTGGATCGAAGAGTTCGCTTTGCTCTGCTCAGTGCTATTCTTTTGTTGCTGCTGTTGGACCTTTTTTTGCTTGTCTGTAAGTGACGCTGCAAAACCAGGTGTCGTGCCGCTGATTAGAAGAGCGCCTAAAGTGACGGTTGCTGCAAGTTTCTTCAAGTTAATCAATGTGCTTACCTCCGCTGAGTCGTGTGAATTTCTATAGGATAATAGATGAATGAGTTCTGTATAGTTTTGCGAGAATCCGTCTCGCCCTGTGACTCATTATAGCAATCTAAACCTGAAGTTATTTTACACTTATATTTCATTCGCGTTACATTGACCTGATTTAGGTTTTATCCTCGATAAAACGTGGGTATTTAACGGGCTCAATCAACAAATTGTCACAAAATATGAATTTAGTAAAAAAGAAAAACGCCTTATGAAAGCGCTTTTCAAATAATGACCTATACTATTTTTTATCTACCTTACCGATACATAACCTCTCCGTTGGTGCTTATTACGTTTTCTCACGAACAGATAATAGCCACCGAAGAGCAGGACGCCGCAACAAGCGCCGAAGCTGTCTAATACGACGTCTTGAATGAGCGGGGTGCGTTCCGGGGTCAGACTCTGATGAAACTCATCAAAGATGGCGACCGTGTTCGCGAGCGCCCAAGCGAACAACAACACGAGCCACGCGTTCAGTCTCGTCCGTGACACGGCTTTGACGAACAACGCACCTAAGGCGAAGAAGACCGTGAAGTGTGCCGCTTTCCGAATTAAAAATTCGATCATGCCGACGCTTCCTTTGTCTTCGAGCGAGACCGGGCTGCCGGCATAGTCGAAGTCGACGTTCGAGAGGGCTGGTTCGGCCCACGTCCAATCGAAGCGTTCGAGCGGCGAGACGATGCTTTGGTCAGAGTACGGCGTCGCACTCGAGACGAACAAGCCGATCAGGATCAATGCGATCCAAATAAATTCATTTTTCAGTATGTACATAACACCTTTCCTCTCTACAACGATTCATTATACGGGTTCCGTTTGATTTCATTGTAACAGCGACCTCATCGTTTCGTGACAATTTGATTGCGGACAAGCAGTTCAAAGTCGTTCGCAATCGAACGGCTTGCTATAATGAAAAGAAAAAGGGAGAATCAGATGATGATCTATCAGTACGAAGCAGCCGACATGAGCGGCAAGCTGCAGCCTTTATCCAAATACGAGGGGGATGTCCTCTTGATCGTCAACACGGCGAGCAAGTGCGGCTTCACACCTCAATTAGACGGCCTTGAAAAGCTATTTGAGCGCTATCAAGGTCAAGGTTTCCATATTCTTGGCTTCCCGTGCAACCAGTTCGGCAACCAAGACCCGGGCTCGAACGAAGAGATCAGCGAGTTCTGTCAATTGAACTATGGCGTGACGTTCCCGATGTTCGCGAAAGTCGACGTCAACGGCAAAGACGCTCACCCGCTCTTCCAACACTTATCGAAAGAAGCGCCTGGCCTGCTCGGCTCGAAAACAATCAAGTGGAACTTCACGAAGTTCCTCGTCGACCGGAAAGGCAACGTCATCGAACGGTTCTCACCACAGACGACACCGGATGAGATCGAGCGAGCTTTGAAACGCCTGCTCTGACCGCTAAAAAAGGATGGTCCGCCCCTCTAGGGCAGACCATCCTTTTATCGTGGTGTGATGAAGTTAATCGTATAGAACGGGCTGTTGTCTTCATTATAGACAAGGCCGACCGAGGCGTGCGTGAAGTCCCGCTTCAAGATGTTCTCGCGGTGACCGAGCGAGTTCATCAGCCCCCAGTGAGCGTGAAAGACACTCATCTGTCCCATCGCCAAGTTCTCCCCGGCGAGCGAGTAGGCAAGTCCGGCCTCATTCATCCGTTCGAACGGGTCGCGTCCTTCGGGGTCGGTGTGGCTGAAGAAGTTGTTCACCGCCATGTTCTCACTATGCGCCCGGACGACCGGGAGCAGCGGCTCATAGTCAGCGAGCGCGGATAACCCAAACTTTTGACGGTCCCAGTTCATGAGCATGCGCATGAGCGTCTCGTTGGATACGATACTCTCGGCCGAGACGTCTCCATAATAACCGTCGCTCGACTCCTCGACGCTCCGTTCAACGGAAAGGATGCCTTTCAGCTTGTCTTCGTCATGTTGGTCAAAGAACATCGTGACGTAATTTCCGTTCATCGCATAGACCGAGAACGAAGGATC
This sequence comes from Exiguobacterium sp. SH1S21, assembly GCF_004337175.1. NCBI lineage: Bacteria > Bacillati > Bacillota > Bacilli > Caryophanales > Exiguobacterium > Exiguobacterium sp. SH1S21. Next base: position 175,602 of record NZ_SJUY01000005.1, read on the forward strand.
GTCCGGGATCAAGTAACGTTTCAACCCTTTATCGTAAGACTTCACTTCGTCGAAGCCGATGTTCTCGACTTGTTGTCGTGTCGTCTGGTCAAGGACGAGCCCTTCGAACGTACTGCCCGACTCGAATTGGTATTGCCCTTTTTTGGCACCATCCTCGTCGACGAGCTCAAGCGTCCGGTCACCATTTTTCTCGAGCAAATACCAGTCGTGACCGGCATATTGGCTCGCGAACTTTGGAGCGTCGGTCGCGACGCGCTCTTCCACCACTTCTGTCGACTTCACCTGGACGCTCGTCGGCGCCGATACGTTCGGCACCTCATAGTTCCAAGCCGTATAGAGACCAATCCCAATCAATAGAATAAACAGTTTACGAAACATATCGTCTCCTTTCGTGAGAACCTAACCCTGTCGCTCACCGAATTCACGCAGACGCGATTTGATATCGATGAGCATCTCCATATAAGCGAAATAAGTCGCTTCGTCTATATTTAGCATACCACTCACTTTGACAGGCACGTCCTCGGCCTGCTCACGAAGTGCGCTACCCGATGCAGTGAGCGACACCAACACCCGGCGCTCATCATCGGTCGCCCGGATTTTCTCCACGTATCCGAGTTGGGTCAACCGTTTGATGAGCGGTGACAGCGTGCCCGAATCAAGCGTCAACCGTTCCCCGAGCTGTTTCAAATCGATGTGATCTTCTTCCCATAAAACGAGCATGACCAAATACTGGCTGTATGTGAGTTTGAGCGGCTCTAAGATCGGCCGATACAAACGTGTCAATTCTTTTGAGGCGGTGTAGAGCTGAAAGCAAATCTGATGCTCTAATGTTAACGAACTTTTCATATAAATTCCTCCGGCTAAAGTCTTAGGTCAAGCATATCACTTGAATATCTGTTTGACTGCCCTATAATTAAATTGTGCACAACTTAATTGTTAAAAATGAAACGGAGGAATTAAATTATGAAACCATTATTCACAGCTTCAGCAACAGCTCTCGGTGGCCGCGAAGGTCGCGTCACATCTACGGACGGCGTCATCGACTTGAGCGTCGCAATGCCAGGATCGAAACAAGCAGAAGAGTCGACGAACCCTGAGCAATTGTTCGCAGCCGGATATGCAGCTTGCTTCGGCAGCGCGTTGAACCTCGTCATCGGTAAAGAGCGCGTCAAGACGGATGGCACGAGCGTCACTGGCCACGTCACACTCAACCAGAACGACGAAGGTTTCTTCATCTCGGTCGAGCTCGAAGTCGAAATCAAAGGTGTCGACCAAGCAACTGCTGAGCGTCTCGTCGAAGCAGCGCACCAAGTGTGCCCGTATTCGAAAGCGACACGCGGCAACGTCGACGTCAAATTGACGACAAACGTCGCCTAATCCCCTGCCCGCTCAAATATGAGTGGGCTTTTTTTGCGTCCATACCTATTAACAGAGTAGAATGAAGAGACAAACATCCGACCGAGGAGGCGACACGATGCTTAAAGGAAAACGAAAGTACATCACGTTCGGCATCGTGGTCGTCTTTCTGTTCGCCGCCCTTTACAACGGGCTGACGATTAGAGAGTATGAGCTGACGACCGAGAAGCTCGAAACTGGTCAATCGTTACGCGTCATCCTCCTCTCGGATTTGCACGGCTACTCTTATGGTGAGGACCAAAAAAATCTTATTGAAAAAGTTCGTGAACAGCAACCTGACTTGATCGCGCTTCCCGGTGATTTGCTCGACCGATACCGCTCGCCAGACGCCGCTTTCGAACTGATCGAAGGGCTACAAGGAATCGCCCCGATGTATTTCGTCACCGGCAACCATGAAATTGATGAATCAAGCGATTTCGTCCGGCACGACGTCAAAGACGTGTTTCGTTCGTTTGGTGTGATTGTGCTCGAGAACGAAGCCGAGACCGTGACGGTCAACGGAGTCGAGCTCATCATCGGCGGCGTCGAGGACCCGCTTCGCACGTACGCCGAAAACATATACGGGAGCTGGGAGCAGGACGTCTTGACCGCACTTGACGACGTCGAAACGGACGACACGTTCAGCCTGCTCTTGTCCCACCGGGCAGAACAAGTCGAGACGTACGCCGAGCTTCCGTTTGACCTCGTCTTGTCGGGCCACGCCCACGGCGGCCAGGTCCGTATCCCTTATCTGTTGAACGGGCTTTACGCGCCTGATCAAGGCTTCTTTCCAAAATATGCGGGCGGCCTGTATGAACACGATTCGTTCACCCATATCATCGGCCGCGGCTTCAACTACACAGTCAGCGTACCGCGTATCTTCAATCCACCCGAGATCGTCGTTATCGACATCGCGGGCACTGGGACTCCTTTGTGAGTCCCTTTTTCTATTCCCGTTCGCGGGTAGATTCATGCTCGCACCATACGGGTACAGTAACCATGTCGTCGTTCACCTGTTTTTTTAAAAGGAGGTAACCAACGTATGCGTGCTGTTACTTATCAAGGGACGAAAAACATCGAAGTGAAAGATGTGTCGGACCCGGAAATCGAGAACCGAGAAGAGATCATCGTCAAGATCACGTCGACGGCCATCTGTGGGTCTGACCTTCACATTTACCAAGGCAACATGCCGGCCCGGCACGGGTTTATCATCGGACACGAACCGATGGGCATCGTCGAAGACATCGGACCAGACGTGACGAAAGTGAAAAAAGGCGATCGCGTCGTCTTACCGTTCAACGTCTCTTGCGGCCATTGCTTCTATTGTGAGAATGAAATGGAGAGCCAGTGCGACAACTCGAACCACGCCCCGCACACAGATGCGGGCGGACTGTTCGGTTACACTGAACAGTTCGGGAACCACCCGGGTGGTCAGGCCGAATACTTGAAAGTACCGTATGGTAACTTCATGCCGCTCGTCATCCCCGAGTCGTGCGAGCTCGAGGATGAGGCACTGTTGTTCCTCTCCGACGTCATCCCGACCGCATGGTGGAGCTTGGACAACGCCGGGATGCAGGCCGGCGACACGGTCGTCGTCCTCGGGTCGGGCCCTGTCGGCTTGATGACACAAAAACTCGCCTGGGTGCGCGGCGCAAAACGCGTCATCGCTGTCGACCCGGAGATCTATCGATTGAACCGAGCAAAACTCTCAAACAACGTCGAAACCGTTTTGTTGAAAGACCCGGTCGAGACCGGCAAATACATCCGGGAAATCACGGGTGGCGGCGCCGATATCGTCGTCGACTGTGTCGGCATCGATGGGAAGAAAACCCCGATCGAGAAAGTCGAGCAAAAACTGATGATCCAAGGCGGAACGCTCAGCGCCATCAAAGTCGCCAAAGAAGCCGTCCGCAAGTTCGGTACGGTCCAATTGACCGGTGTCTACCCGATGAACTATAACCAGTTTCCGATGGGTGACTTCTTCACGCGCAACGTCACGCTTAAGACTGGTCAAGCTCCGGTCATCCACTACATGCCTGAGTTGTTCCAGATGATCGTCGACAAGAAGTTCGATCCGACCGATATCATCACCCACCGCCTGCCGCTCGAACAAGCCGCGGACGCCTACAAGATGTTCAACGACCACCTCGACGACTGCGTCAAAGTCGTCCTGAAACCATAACAAAAGCGGTCCCCGACTCTTGTCAGGGACCGCTCGTGCGTTTACCAGATCGTTCGTTCCTCGCAGTGTGCCGTCTCTCGTTCGATTTGAACGGTCGAACGACCGAACGACCCGTACTGCTTCATCCGCTCCGTCACATCGTGCAGCACGCGTTGATCATCTGTCGTTTTGTCAATCAACACGTGGCACGTGACGGCGTACTCCTCAGACGTGATCGACCAGACGTGGAGGTCATGCACTTCTTTGACCCCTTCGACGGTCGCAAGGTCACGCTGCATCGCCACGACGTCGACTTTGTCAGGCGCCCCTTCCGTCAAAATATGGACGGCGTCCCGAGTCACGCGGTACCCGCTTACCAAGATGAGGAGTGCGACGAACATACTGGCGATCGGATCAGCGAGCGTCCACCCGAACATTAAAATGAGCAGCGCCGCCGTGATGGCCCCGACCGATCCGAGCAAGTCTCCGAACACGTGCAGGAGCGCGCTCCGGACGTTCAAGTTGTCCCGCTCGCCATGCATCAAGATCCACGCCGCGAGCACGTTGACAAGCAACCCGATGACGGCGATGGCTAGCATGCCGCCGCTTAAAATCTCTGGTGGCGCGAACAAGCGCTTATACGCCTCGATGATGATATAACCTGAGATGACAAGGAGCGTCAATCCGTTGACGAACGCCGCCAAAATCTCAAAGCGGCGGTACCCGAACGTCTGGTTCGGTGTCGCCTTCCGGGCGCCGAACCGGACCGCCAAGAAACTGAGCCCGAGCGCTGCCGCGTCGCCGAGCATGTGACCCGCGTCCGATAAGAGCGCGAGACTGTTCGTCCACAGACCGCCGATAACTTCGACGACCATGAACGTGACAATCAACAGAAATGCTAGGAATAATGCTCGTTGATTCGTTGTGTGGTGGTGGCCTTCGTGGCCATGATTATGTTGTTCCATGCGTCATCGCTCCTCTCTCCCTTCATTATATCCCTTTTCCCCCCTTCATTCAAACGTTCGTTTGAATGAATTCAAAAAAAAAGAAGCGCCGACAGGATGCACCCTCTCGACGCCAGCACTTACTTTTGTTCAATTCGGACCCGCATGACCCCGTTATACGGGAATAGCTTCAATTGAAGCGTCTCCCCGTCATACCAACTGCCCGCACTTTGGGCGCTCGACGCCTCAAGTTCAGGCGTCATGGCCGTCTGACGGTCCCAATCGATCGCTTTCACTCGTTGGTCACGCACCATTAAAAAGAAACCATTGTAGAAGTGGTATTCGTTCACTTGGTCGCGCTGGACAGACGCCGGTGCCCCGAGTGTCGACCGGACCGTCGCCACGTCCTGACCGAGCCAGTCCAAGGCAGACGCTGAAGCCGTCGGCACGACCGTTTGCCAAGCCTGTTCCACTTCATCGTCCGAGACGCTAGTCGCTTCCTCGGCCACACGCTCTTCCGTCACCCATCCGGTCGTCCGCTCGTTCAACTGAAGTTTGACGAATCCACTGACGGCTTCGAGCCGTTCGAACCGATCTCCAAGATCCGCTTCATATAGAACGGTCACACGATCATCAGCATACACTTTCGTGTACGGCGTCGCGATGTAGACGACGTCCTCACTCGGCTCTTCTTCAGTCGCTTCCTCTTCAGGTTCCGCCTCTGTCCCGCTATCGACTTCTTCTGTCGAGATGTTGTCCGACTCAGGCAGTGCCGTCTGCTTTTGCGAATCGATGTACGCCGCGAACGCGATGACACCGATCAATGAAGCGATCAACAAGACCGCCGTCGCTAACCGTAACAACCGTTTTCGTTTCCTTGACGCGGCCCGTGATGACCGAACTTCTTCCTTCATTATTCTCCACTCCTACTCGTTTCGTCTCATCTGTTCCGATTCGTCAAACGGCTTCACGTTTCCTGCCTCGTCGACAAATTTTTGTTCGTCATTCGTCAGCGCCTCGAGCGTCTGAATCGTCGCTTCGACGTCGATGGGAGGCGTGTCTTGTCCGGCTTCTAAAATCCGCACCGTCTCGCCGAGCTCGATCGTCCGGTCCGTCAGCTGATGGAACGTCCGGTCGTGCGAGATGAGGATGAGACCGCCCCGGTAGATCGATAAGGCCGCCTCGATCTGTTCGCGTGTCGCAACGTCTAAATAGTTCGTCGGTTCATCGAGCGCGAGCATGTCTGCATCCGAGAAGTAAAGGATGAGGAATGCGATCCGACACTTCTCGCCCATGCTCGCCTCATGCATCGGTTTATAGACGTCGTCACGACGGAACAAGAAGTGGGCCAGGAGCGTCCGCGCTTCCGTCTCCGGAATGTCGCTCGCGGATAATAGTACGTCGAGCAGCGTCCCATCCTCGGGCAACCGTTCGAGCGTCTGTGAGAAGTAGCCGATTTTCAGTTTCGGATGACGATGCACAGCACCCTCGTTTGGCTCAAGCTGCCCTAAAAGCAGCTTCAACAGCGTCGTCTTGCCGCTCCCGTTCGGTCCGACGATCGACAGACGATCTCCTCGATTGAACGTGAACGAAAGATGCTCGAACAACGGCTCGTCATACCCGAACACGACGTTCTCGACCGTAATCCACGTCTTCGCCTCAAGCGGTTCCGCTTCGAAGCGGACCGAAACGCGCCCCGCGTCTTTCGGTTTGTTGGGACGCCCTTGTTCGAGCTGATCGAGTTTTCGTTCCCTTGCTTTCATCTTGACGGCAAGGTTCGCCGCCCCTTTCTGAGCACCAGGACTGCGGACGCTCGCCGTCGCTTTCGCCTTCAAGTGCCAGCCTTTGTACTGGGCGATCATATCGAGCAGTTCCGACTTGCGCGCCACATAGCGCGCGTGGGCCCGCTCGTCACGCACCCGTTCCTCGGCTTTTTGCTGCTTATAGGCGCTATAGTTGCCCGGATAGCGGACGACCTCGCCGCCACTCAGTTCAAGGATGACCGTTGCGACGTCATCGATGAACTGGCGGTCGTGGGAGATGGCGAGCACCGTGCCCGGAAACTCACGCACCCAGCGCGTCAGCCAGTCGATCGAGTCGACGTCGAGATGATTCGTCGGCTCGTCGAGCAAGACGACGTCGACGTGACGCATCATGAGCCGGGCCAATTGTGCCCGCGTCTGTTCGCCGCCGCTCAAGTCAGAAAGCCGTCTTAATCCCATTCCGTCCATGCCGATCCGTTTCAACGCCTGGTTCGCCTCGGCCTCGAGTCCGAAAGCGTCACACGCCATCGCCTCGTCATACACCGCGAGCACGCGCTCAGTGTCGCCCGATGTGACTTCTTCGTACAAACGGAACCGTTCGTCGTCACATTTCATGACGTACGCGAGCGTCGTCCCCTCCCCAACAAAAACGGTCTGTTCGACGACACCGACTTTCCCTGCTACTTCGATTCGACCGGCCTGAGGGCTCAGTTCACCGACGAGCAATTTGAACAACGTCGTCTTCCCTGACCCGTTTTGGCCGAACAAGACGGCCCGTTCGCCTGTTGCCACATCGAACGAGACGCTGTCGAATAGCGGTTGCTGGTCGAAGTCGAACCGAACTTGATTTACTGATAACATAGTTGTCTCACCTCGCTTGTTTGTCCGATACGCGATGAAACAAAAACACCATTCGCTACAAAGCGATGGTGTGAAGATCTCCGGTCAAGCGGAAAAAAGGGTCACCCCGCAGCTTGAGATTGGACACACTTCACCCGTGACTGTTCGTGCGAACAGTGATGATTCGTTTCATCAGTTGAGTGAGCGTGACTTTTTCATGGCGCGATGTACCTTCCTTTCCTAATCTACTGCCACCTTACCAAATTGTAAGCGGATTCGCAACCAGCAAACCCACAATCTCCCATCGTTTCTACGCCTATGGGCGGATGCATGTCTTAGTCGTCAGCGTTAAGATGAAACTATTCTATATATCGAGGTGACTCACATGAAATTACGCAACTTACTCGTCCCGAGCGCTGTCTTGGCAAGCGTCGGCACGTTCTTTTATACACGACTGAAACAGCGGTTACCGCGTCCAGACTTTAAAGAGGCGTCGATCAAACCTGACTTGTCCGTCTTCGACGAGACGAGCGTGAGCGCGACATGGATCGGCCACTCGACCGTGCTCATCCATTGGTACGGCCTCAAAATTTTGACCGACCCGGTATTCTCAAAACGGATCGGTGTCCACGTCGGTCCCGTCACGTTCGGCATGAAACGGCATACCGCCCCTGCCCTCACGATTGAAGAAATCGGCCACGTCGACGTCATCTTGCTCAGCCACGCCCATATGGACCACTTCGACCATAAAAGTTTGAAGCGACTCATCACCCGCGACACGGTCGTCATCTCGGCACCGGGAACGAGCAAACTGTTGCGCAACTATCCGAGCCTACAGACGCTCGAGATGCATCCCCACGACAAGTTGACACTCGCGAACGGGCTCGATGTCCGTGCCATTCCTGTCAAGCATTGGGGCAACCGCTTCCCGTGGGACAAGCACATGGGCTATAACGGTTACGTCCTGAAGTATAAAGGCGTCCGTATGCTGTTCGCCGGTGACACGGCGTACACCGAAGCGTTCAACGGGCTCGCGAACAAAGAACCGATCGACCTCGCCTTCTTCCCGATTGGTGCGTATCAACCCGACTCGTTCCAAGAAGCGCACTGCACCCCGGAACAGGCGTGGACGATGTTCAAACAGAGCGGTGCGAAACGGTTCTTCCCGATGCACTGGGACACGTTCGTCTTATCGTACGAGCCGGTCGAAGAGCCGTATGACCGCCTCGTCGCCGCGGCCAAGCTCGAACGCGACCAAATCGTGATCAAAGCGCACGGAGAAAGCATTCGGCTATAGGTTTCCCTTTCACTTTGTCGTGATTTTCGGTAACGTTAGATGTGAGAGGGAGGGAATCAAATTATGGAATGGACAACACTCAATAATGATGTGAAGCTGCCGATGCTCGGGCTCGGTGTGTACAAAGTTGAAGACGGGACGGTCACGGTCGACACGGTCAAGGCGGCACTCGACGCCGGCTACCGGTTGATCGACACGGCCGCTATCTATCAGAACGAAGAGAGCGTCGGACAGGCGATCCGTGAGTCGAGCGTCCCGCGCGAAGATATCTTCGTGACGACGAAACTGTGGAACGAATTTCACGGCTACGACGAGGCGCTCCAGGCGTTTCAAGACAGCCTCGACCGACTTGGCCTCGACTATGTCGACTTGTTCTTGATCCATTGGCCGATGCCGCGCTTCGGTAAGTTCGTCGAGACGTACAAAGCGCTCGAGCAGTTGTATGAGGAAGGCAAAGTACGGGCCATCGGCGTCTCGAACTTCGAGATTCAACACCTCGAACAGATCATCCAATCGTGCGCGATCGTACCGGCGGTGAATCAAGTTGAGATCCACCCATACTTGTCCCAAAAAGAATTGATCGCGTTCTGCAAGCGTTATGACATCCAGATTCAAGCATGGAGTCCACTCATGAAAGGTCGTGAGGCGCTCGAGGATGCGACGATCGTCGACATCGCGAGCAAGTACGGCAAGTCCCCGGCCCAAGTCATCTTGCGCTGGCATCTTCAAAACGGTGTCGCCGTCATCCCGAAATCGGTCACACCGAGTCGGATTCGTGAAAATATACAGGTATTTGACTTCACGTTGACGAAAGAAGACATGGCAGCGATCGACGGACTCAACCGGAACGAACGGACCGGGTCCGACCCGGTCGAGATGCACAAAATCCACTACTGAGGAGAGACTGGACATGTTCAAAAAACTAGCTTCTGATTTGACAGGCTTTAGCGATATCGGTGAAGTCATCGACCCGAAAGACTTCGACAAGGCCGATGCCGACGATTACGTCTTACATGAGGACAACGAGAAGATTTACTTCTTGATCAAGTCGAAATCGGATGAGTACTGCTTCACGAACCTCGCGATGATCCATCTCGACGGCGCGAGCGCCATCAGTTCGAAGCGCGTCTTGTATCGTTATCCGTACGCGCAACACCCGCTCCAACACGTCATGTTCGAGACGGCCGGCACGGTCGACTTAGACGTCGAGATCAAGTTCACGATCGGTGACAAGCCATACTCGATCGACGTGAACAAGAAGCAAATCGAGCACGTCAAAGACTTGTACAAATCACTCCTCGCCATCGCCGAGAAACAACGCGAAGGCCGGAAGATGCTTGAATTTGCCAACACGTCGCTCACGCATTCCGTGTCGGTGATGAGCGGCCTCCGTCAAGGCGACATGAACGTCGCGACGACGTTTAAAGACTTGTCGCAACAATCGTTCGACTGGCTCCAAGGCCACTATCACGAATGGAACCGGAAAGATTTCGGTGACGTGTTCGAGAAGTACATCAATAATTAACTTGGTGGTGACGTATGGACTATATGTGGTTGTTGATTGCGTTTTTCTTGTTCATGCTCGTGATTTTGACTGTATTCATCAGTAGTGTGCTCAACGCCTTGCTCAGGAACCTCCACCCGTCAGTTCATATCACCGTCATTTTGTTTTTGTCGTTCACGTATGAGCGTCTAATGTTAGATTATAATCTCTTATGGACGCTTTTCATTCTTGTGACCATCAGTTATTTAGCACCACTTCTCGTCGTTAAACTATACAACAAAGGTGAGCGCTTCGAACGCGAACATCTAAAATGACACAATGTCCCCTAGACTACAAACGGAGTCTAGGGGACATTTTTATTTACCTTCGTCGATCAACCTTTCGGCGAGCCGTTGGTACAAGTGGCTCATATGCACCGCGGAGGCGATTGCGAGCGACTGTTGGATTTCACTCGCTTCAGTCGCTTTCACGTTCTCGAGCAACGTCTCGGCTTGCGTCTCGAACGCCTGCAAGTTCTGTTCTTTCTGAGCTTGATAGGCGTCATAAAAGTCTTCGAGCGAGAACGCCTCGTCCGATTCGTTCAGCGGCCTGAGCGTCTCCTTGATGTCGTTGATCGACAACAGCCCCTTCATCTCATAGATCAACCCGAGGAGCATCAAATGCTCGTTCGTATACTTCTTGTTTTTGACGGGATGGAACAACTTGCCTTTGGCGTAGTTGTTGATCATCGTCTTCGTCAAGATCGTCTCGTCTTCATTACGTTTCATCTTACCGTAATGTTGCTCGAACAGTTGGATGACTTGGTCCATGTATAAGTCGATCGTCGGCAATACCGCTTTCGGGAGCGTGCCTTCCGTCCGTACAATCTCGTTCGGTTTCATCGAATCACCTCACTTTCAGTATACGGACAATCGTCGTTTGTCGAAACAAAAACCTTGTTCTTCTTGCCCATACCGCTTATCATGTAGTTATGGATACTACATGACGTCATAAGGAGTGTTTTTGCATGAATTCGATTTTTCGGGAACCAATTAACGCGCTGACCCATCTCGCCGGGGCGGTACTCGCCTTCATCGCCTTGATCGCGATGACGGTGAAAGCGTCACTGCTCGGCTCACCGCTCGCCATCATGGCGGCGATTTTGTTCGGGATCAGTCTCGTCTTTCTTTACTTATCGTCTGGTCTCTACCACAGCATCATCGCCTCGCCGAAAGTCATCGCGTTCTTCCGACGAATCGATCATGCGATGATTTACGCTTTGATCGCTGGGACATACGCCCCCCTCACACTGCTCGCGCTCGAAAGTCCGATGCGTTGGGTGCTGTTCGGTATCGTCCACGTCCTTGCCTTGTTCGGCATCATCTTCAAACTTGTCTGGTTCCACGCCCCACGCTTCTTGTCGACGGCACTCTATATCGGCATGGGCTGGCTGTCGGTGTTCTTCATCGGACCGCTCCATAGCGTGATCGGCAACGGCGGCATCTTCTGGCTCCTACTCGGGGGCTTCATGTACACGGTCGGCGGTCTCATCTACGGCTTTAAGCCGAAGTTCGTCAACTGGCGCGGTTGGGGCTTCCACGAGGTGTTCCACTTGTTCATCTTGTTCGGCAGCTTCGCCCACTTCGTCTGCGTGTTCTGGTACGTCTTTTAAGTCCTCATCGTGAGGGCTTTTTTTGTGAGCACATTCATTTACTTCAAATTCAAGACATTCTACACTGACTGTAGGAGGGATTCACTATGAAAATTGAAGTTTGGTCAGATTACGTCTGTCCGTTCTGTTATATCGGTAAGCGCCGTCTAGAAGAAGCACTCGAACAGTTCCCACACGCGGACAAGGTCGAAGTGGAGTTTAAGAGCTTCGAACTCGACCCGAACGCCCCGACGACCGATTCACGTTCGATTTATGAAGTGCTCGCGAAGAAATACAGCATGCCGCTCGAGCAGGCGAAAACGACGACGGCCCAAGTCGCCGCTCAAGCTCAATCAGTCGGACTCGACTATGACTTTGACAACATGGTCGTCACCGGCACGCTCGACTCGCACCGGTTGACGCACTATGCGAAGACGGTCGGTAAAGAGAAGGAACTGTCGGAAGCGCTCCTCAAAGCGTACTTCATCGAGGCGAAACATATCGGCGACCACGACGTCCTCGTCGAGATCGCGACAAGCGTCGGGCTCGATGCTGACGCCGTGAAAAACGTACTCGCTTCAGACGTATACACGGAAGACGTCCGCGCTGAAGAAAGACGCGCGAGCGATCTCGGCATCACCGGCGTCCCGTTCTTCGTCTTCGACGGCAAGTATGGCGTCTCAGGCGCCCAACCGACCGAGGCGTTCACACAAGTACTCGAGAAGACGTGGGCCGAATCGGCACCGACACTTCAAGTGCTCTCGGGCGGTGCGACGTGCACGGACGATAACTGCGATATTTGACTTCAAAAGAACGACAGAGAAGCATTCGTCTGAATACGGACGAATGCTTTTTTAGGTTTAATCTAAGTTTGCAAATCCTTTAGCATGGCCTCGAATGAAATTGCTTCAGAATGTTCTTGATGTGCACTCATTGCTTCATGATAAAGCACTATGTCTAATTCATCTTCTATTCGTTCTAGGACAGCTTCCCGAACAAGCATAGAGAGGGTAAGATTTTTCGTTTTCGCATACTCTCTAATGAGAAGTTCGTCTTCCTCATTGAGTCGCACAGATATCGTTCCCATACAATCACCCTCCTTCATACACATTGTATTACGAAATCAGAGTGTTTATATAATCAGTTCACACGAATTAATGAATGGGAGAAGAAGCTAAAATCCCGGCTTCTTTTTTGTGGCTTAATGAATCATTCTCAAGCATAATTATTATTAACTGATAAGAATCGAGGACTTAACATATGTGGAAAAATCGGAACGTCTGGATCATCTTGACCGGGGAGTTCGTCGCCGGTCTCGGGCTTTGGCTCGGTATCATCGGCAATTTGGAGTTCATGCAGGAGAAAGTGCCGTCCGACTTCATCAAGGCGCTCATCCTCGCCGGGGGGCTGCTCGCAGGCGTCGCCATCGGACCGCTCGCCGGTCGTCTCACCGATCAGGGCTCCAAAAAGAAAATCATGCTCATCTCGAGCATCGTCCGGGCGCTGAGCGTTCTCTTCATGTTCGTCGCCATCGAGACGGGAAGCGTGCTTTGGATGGTCGTCTTCCTCGTCTTCTTGCAAGGGTCGGCCGCGTTTTACTTCCCGGCGCTCCAAGCAGCCATCCCGCTCATCGTCAAGGAACGGGAGCTGCTCGCCTTGAACGGGGTCCATATGAACGTGTCGACGTTATCACGCGTCATCGGAACGGCGATCGCCGGGATTCTGCTCACGCTCATCTCACTGCGGGACGTCTATGCGCTCTCGCTCGTCGCCTACTTGTTGCTCGCTGTCGCGACGTGGTTCTTGAACATCGACGAGACGACGACACCGTCCGCCCGAAAAGTCGATACGAAGTCGTCAGGCGGATTCAAGGACGTCTTCCCGATCATCAAGTCGATTCCGGTCATCTTCATGACGCTCGTCATGACACTCATCCCGCTCCTCTTCATCGGCGGGTTCAACTTGCTCGTCATCAACATTAGCGAGCTGCAAGATTCGACCGCAATCAAAGGTTGGATTTATACGGCGGAAGGAATCGCCTTCATGGTCGGCGCGTTCGTCATCAAACGGATCGGTGAGAAGTTCTCCGTGTTCTCGATCTTGTTCACGTTCTCGTTTTTGATCGGGATCGCTCAGCTCATGCTGTACTTCGCCGACATCCCGGTCGTCTCGATCGCGGCGTTCGTCTTGTTCGGCTTCTCGGTCGGCTGTTTCTTCCCGACCGCGGTGACAATCTTCCAGACGCGGATGCCGAAAGACTATCACGGCCGCTTCTTCTCGTTCCGCAACATGCTCGACCGTATCGTCTTTCAAGTCGTCCTGCTCGTCACCGGCTTCTTCCTCGACTTGATCGGTCTGCAGCTCATGGTCGTCTTGTTCGGGGTAAGTTCGATCGCGATGACCGCTTCCTTCCTCGTCTATACGCGGAAACACAAGCTTTATATCGAAACGGACGAGACCGAACGGATCTCCTCCTAACAAAACAAGCGCTGACCGAATTCGGTCAGCGCTTGTTCATATCCTCGATGTCGCGCCACCACGTGTTTGTGTCGTTACGACCGTCGAGCGTGATCCGTTCCCCGATCATCGGAGTAAGTACGTGTTCTTGCGGCAACAATTGCGTCATCTGTTCGGCTGGGTCGTACCAGGCGTGGAATGATAGCGTGAACGCGCCCCAATGGATCGGTAACATCTTATCGGCCCGCACGTCGCGGAACGCCTGAGCCGTCTCTCGTGGCTGCATGTGCACATCCGGCCAACGCTCATCGTATTGCCCGCATTCGAGTGCCGCGAAATCGAACGGGCCGTACTCGTCCCCGATGTCTTTAAAGTGAGGACCGTAACCGCCGTCGCCGCTAAAGAACAAACGGTCCGTCTCACCGATGACGACCCATGACGCCCAAAGCGTCGCATTGCGGTCGGTGAGCGATCGACCGGAGAAGTGACGGGCCGGTGTACAGACGAACGTCCACGTCCCGAACTGATACGTATCGCCCCAATCGCGTTCGACGATGCGTTCTGCCCCGACGCCCCAACGTTTCAAATGGCTGCCGACGCCGAGCGGGACGATGAACATGGCGACTTTGTCTTTGATCGCTTGAATCGTCGCATAGTCCAAATGGTCGTAATGGTCATGCGTCAGCAAGACGACGTCGATTGACGGCAAATCGTCGAGCTCGAACGGCAAGTCCTCGCTGAACCGTTCATTCTTCGCGAACGGGAGCGGTGACGGACTCCGGCCGAACATCGGGTCGACGAGCATCGTCTTGCCGTCCATTTGGACGAGCATCGCTGAATGGCCGAGCCAATAGATGCGGGTGAAGCTCGAGCCAAGTGTCTCGGTGAAGTCGATCGGGACGACCGGCAACCGAACGCTCGGCTTCCGGAGCGAGTCCGGATGCAAAAATTCTTTCGACATCGAGATCATATCATCGCTTGAAAACCGCATCGGTGTCTCAAGCTGATTGCGGAACTTGCCGTTGACAAGATTCGGCGACTGGAGCGCTTTTGGCTTGCGTCCGAGCGGTTTATATTGTGTGAGTGCTGTACCCGTCACAGCAGCCAAACCCATCAATGAAACGAGTAATGATTTTTTCAAAAGTATCCTCTCCTCTACTGCTTATTATACGGCAACATGCCGGATTCCCCTGTTTTTGAATACGCAAAAAAGGACGACAACGCGTCGCCCTCAAGATTTTTGCAAAATTTTAATGTCGTTGACGATTTCTTCGATTGGTACGTCTTGGAATCCTTGGTACGCCTTGATGATTTTCCCGTCTTGGTCGACGAGATAGAACCATGTCGCGTGATCGACTTGCGTGCCTTCGTCGGGCTTGCGGACGAGCGCCTTGAAGTTCTGTTGCGCGAACGCCTCAATCTCGTCTTGCGAATAGCCGGTCAAGAACTGCCAGTCGGCTTCTGCCAAGTCGTATCCGGACATGAACTGTTTGATCTTATCCGGTGTGTCGACGGTCGGGTCGACACTGAACGACACGAACTGGACGTCCTCGACACCTTCTTCGACGAGCGCTTCATTTAGCTTCGTCATGTTGTATGTCATCGGCGGACAGACGGTCTCACAGTTCGTGAACACGAAGTCGGCCATCCACACTTTCCCTTTCAAGTCATCGAGACTGACCATCTCTTCATCCTGGTTCATATAGTCGAACGATTCGATCTCCCAGTTGAGCGGGTCTTCAATCTCATTGCCGCAAGCGGCGAGCACAATGAGTAAACTGACTAGCCCGATCAGCATCCATTTTTTCAAACGTTCCATCCCCTTACTTGTCCGTTTTTATGTTGAGCATTAATAGCGTGATTAGTGTGAACGCCGTGAGCGCGAGGAACGGGATCGTCACGAAGCCGAACCAGTTGATGTACTGCACGTTGCACGGCACACCTTCGACACACGGTTTGATGTCGGCAAAACCGGGTACTTTTTGCACTAGATAATGGTAAAGTGAAATCATACCGCCTGTAATTGCTAGCGGCAATACATATTTCTTCACTTGACGATCGTTCGTGAATACAGCCATACCGAGCACAAAGACGAGTGGGTACATGAAGATACGTTGGATCCAGCACAGTTCGCACGGTACGAATTCGCGGATCTCACTGAAGTATAAACTGCCGAGCGTCGCCGTGAGCGCGACGAGCCAAGCGAGATACAAGCCGTAGCGGCTCAGGAACGACTGCTTCATGGTGCCCCTTGTTCAATCAACCGTTCGATCGCCTCATAGTCGAATGGGTCTTCTAGCATGACGCCGTTGATCATGATCGACGGCGTGAACTGGACCTCGTATTCTTTGACGAGTCCGTCATCTAGACTCACCTGTTCGAGCACACTCGAGTTTTCATTCAAGTCGTCTTCGAACTTCGCCATGTCGACCGACGTCGTCTCGCCTGCGATCTGCTTCAACCGCTCGACAGTGACCCACGCCTCGTCGTGTTGCTGACTCGCCGGTTGTGCGTCATAGAGTGCTTTATGGAAGTCCCAGAACGCATCCGGGTCTTGCTTATAGACCGATTCTGAAGCGAGTGACGCCAAAATCGACTCTTGTCCGTGGAACAAGACGTTGATATAGCTGAAGCTCGCGTCGCCCGTATCGATATAGTCCGCCTTTAGTTGCGGATAGATCGTCTCGCCCCATTGTTTACAAGACGGACATTTGTAGTCCCCGAACTCGACGATCGAGACCGGTGCGTCCGCTTCCCCGAGCGTCGGCTGCCCGTCCGTCGGCACGTGCTCGCTCGTAGCCGGCGCCGCCGTCTCTGCCTGCTCGGCCGGTCGGTTCAAGAGAACGACCACGACCGCGATGAGTGCGACCGCGATGAGCGTCCCGATGACCAATGCTTGATTTTGTTTCATTCGTTTCACCTCTATTTTTATCGATTCGTCTTTCATTATAGCGAAAGCGCTATCCGTTTCCACAAAATCGACTTGTTTATTACTGACTTTGCTTTAAGTCGTCCACATTTTGACGATGAATAAAGTGGATGTTTATTGTAGGAGGAATACTTCATGAAATCGTTCTCGATGCGCCTCGGGTTAATCTTGGGGCTCAGCATTGCCAGTCTCGTCTTTATTCTAACACTCGCTTTAACATATACGATCAGCGAGCGGTCGGCCGCGTCGCTTGAACGAGAGATCGGGGAACGTCTGTCGACGACATCGCACCAACTCGTCGATAAGCTCGACTTTTATATGTGGTCGCGCTATCAGGAAGTCCAATTGCTCCAAGGACTCGACGCCTTGACCGAACCGCGCGAAAGCCGGGCCCTTCTCGATGAAGTCCAAACGAACATCCCTGCTTTCTCGTGGATGGGGGTGACCGATGCGTCTGGGACTGTCACCGCCTCGACGGACGGGATTTTAGAAGGGATGTCGATCGCCGAACGTCCCGTCTTCTCGGAAGCGCAACAACAACCGTTCATCGGGGACGTCCACGAGGCCGTTCTCCTCGCTGAAAAGCTCCCAAATCCGAGTGGAGAACCTCTCCAGTTCGTCGACATCAGCGTTCCGATCATGCGCGACGGTGAGTTTAAAGGCGTCTTGGCGACCCACCTGAGCTGGGAATGGGGAGATGAAATGCTCCAACACTTTAACCGCACGTTGCACCATCACTCGGACTATACCGACATGTTCGTCGTCAGCGGACGTGACAACACCGTGTTGCTCGGGCCCGATCATCTCGTCGGGACACCGCTGCCGACGACGTTCAATGACGGTTGGCACGTCGAGACGTGGGAAGATGGAAAGTCATACTTGACCGGTGTCGCTATCGGGGAAGGTTACGACGACTACGCTGGTCTCGGCTGGAGTGTCGTCGTCCGGCAACCGATCGACGTGGCGTTCGCCCCCGTTACGTCGCTGCAAAACAACATCTTATGGATCGGTCTCGTCGCTTCGATCGTGACCGCCCTGCTCGGTTGGCTGCTCGCCTTGTTTGTGACGCGGCCATTACAAAAAATCACCGAGACGGCGACGCTCATGAAGCAAGGGAAAGTGAAAACGTTCCCGCATCAGTCCGGTATCCGTGAGATCGAGTCGCTCGCGTTCGCCCTTGAGTCACTCGTCACGTCGCTGACCAATTCAGAGACAGAACGGATCCGCTTCGAATCACTCGCCAACCACGATGTATTGACCGGTCTCGCCAACCGGACGTCGCTCCGTCAGTACTTGAATGATGCACAACTGACAACGAACGACTATATCTGCTTCTATATCGACCTTGACGGCTTTAAAGCAGTCAACGATACGTACGGGCACGCGTCGGGCGACGAAGTGTTGGTCGAGATCGCCGACCGGCTGAAGCAACTGCCTCTCGAAGGGCTATACCCGGTCCGATTGAGCGGAGATGAGTTCTTCCTTCTGTTCGAACGAAACAACCAAAGTGACCGCGACGTCCAGCAGATCGGGGAAGATGTCATCGCCGCGTTGTCCGCGCCCGTATCGTTTGACGGCGGGACGGCTGCTGTCGGTGTGAGTATCGGCGCTGCGCTCTGGCGTTCGAACACGCCGCCGCATCTTACCATCGAACGGGCCGACCAAGCGCTCTACCGCTCGAAAGCGAGCGGCAAGAACCAGATCACGCTCGATGAGACGCTGCTTGCATAAGAAAGGTCCATGTCACTTGCGACATGGACCTGTTTTTTACGCTTCGAACAACAACTGTTCTGGATCTTCAATCATATCTTTGATGTGTTTGAGGAACGTCACGGCCTCACGGCCATCGACGATGCGGTGGTCGTATGAGAGCGCCACGTACATCATCGGACGGTTCTCAATCGTCTCAGCATCGATTGCGATCGGACGAAGTTGAATCGTGTGCATCCCGAGGATGGCGACTTGCGGTCCGTTCAAGATCGGTGTCGATAAGAGTGAACCGAACACGCCGCCGTTCGTGATCGTGAACGTGCCGCCAGTCAGGTCGCTAAGCCCGAGCTTATTGTTGCGGGCCTTGTCGGCAAGATGGATGATATCCTTCTCGATCTCGCCAAAGTTTTTACGGTCCGCTTCCCGGACGACCGGGACGACGAGTCCGTCCGGTGCCGATACGGCGATGCCGATGTCGTAATATTTTTTCAAGACGATCTCGTTACCTTGAATTTCAGCGTTCAAATATGGCATCCGTTTTAGAGCCGCGACGGCCGCTTTCGTGAAGAACGACATGAAGCCCAGTTTGACATCGTTATCTTTAATGAATTTCTCTTGGCGACGTTTCCGGAGCGCCATGACCGCCGTCATATCGATCTCGTTGAACGTCGTGAGCATCGCCGCCGTCTGTTGGACTTCGACGAGACGGCTTGCGATCGTTTGACGACGACGCGTCATCTTGATGCGCTCTTCGTCTTTGCCGCTCGCGACCGATTGTGGTGCCGCAGCCGGTGCTTTCGGTGCTTCTGGCTTTGGAGCCGGTGTTGCGTTGTGGTTCGACACGTCATGGACGTTGATGCGGCCGATCGGGTCGTTCGTCTGAACGGCCGAGAGGTCGATGCCTTTCTCTCGAGCGAGCTTGCGTGCCGCCGGTGTAGCGATCGGGCCTTTACCTGGGCTTGCCACGTGCTCTTCACGCCGCTCGACTTTTTTCGCTTCGCCGACTTCTTCTGTTTTCGTCTCGGCTGGAGCCGGAGCAGCTTCTGTCGCTGCTTCCGTCTTCGTCTTCGTCGCGACGGCCGTGCCGCCGGCTGAACCTGAACTTAAGCGGGCGATGACTTGACCGACTTGGACCGTATCGCCTTCCCCGGCGAGTTGTTCTTCTAACGTTCCTGACTCATCGGCCGGTACTTCGATATTGACTTTGTCTGTCTCGAGCTCGACGATGGCCTCCCCTTTTTCAACGTGGTCGCCTGGCTGCTTGAGCCAAGACGCGACCGTTCCTTCCGTAATGGACTCTGCTAATTCCGGTACTTTAATTTCGATCACAATGAGTTCCCCCTTAACTTATTTACGATCTTTTTGGTATGTGCTCGCTCCAGCCGCACTTGAGACGGCGTCACGGGATAAGGCTTCACGAATGATGCGTGCTTGTTCTTGTTTGTGTGCTGTCGGATTTCCTTCAGCCGGGCTTGACCGGCGACGGCGACCGATGTAACGGACGTTCAGACGGTTCGATGTCACCGCTTCAAGACGCGGCTCGATGTATGTCCAAGCTCCCATGTTTTTCGGTTCTTCTTGTACCCAGACGATTTCTTTGGCGTTCGGGTAGCGACTAATGACGTCGCGAATCTCACGGACCGGGAACGGATAGATTTCTTCGACGCGGATGATGTGGAGGAAGTCGAGTGACTCCTCTGACTTCATCGTCGCTTCTTGCAGATCGATCGCCATCTTCCCTGAACAGAAGACGAGCCGTTCGACTTTGTCCGGCTGTTCGCCAAGACCTGTTTGTTCGACGATTGGACAGAAACTTCCATCTGACAACTCTTCGACCGTTGAGGCTGCAAGCGGATGACGAAGCAGGCTCTTCGGTGTCATGATGATCATCGGACGGATTTTTTCAGTACCGAGCATCTTCGCCTGACGACGCAAGATGTGGAAGTATTGGGCAGCCGTCGACAAATTAGCGACCGTCCAGTTCTTTTCACCGGCGAGCGTCAAATAACGTTCCATCCGCGCGCTCGAGTGCTCCGGACCTTGTCCTTCATAACCGTGCGGCAACAGCATGACGAGACCCGATTTTTGGCCCCATTTCGCACGACCGGCCGAGATGAACTGGTCGAACATGACTTGGGCCGAGTTGGCGAAGTCACCGTACTGCGCTTCCCACAACACGAGCGTGTCTTGTGCGAACACGTTATAGCCGTATTCAAAGCCAAGCACCGAGCCTTCCGAGAGCGGGCTGTTATGCACCGTGAACGAGGCTTTTGCCGTCGACAACTCGTGGAGCGGCGAGAATTTCTTGCCGGTCTCGACATCGTTCAACATGATGTTACGTTGCGCGAACGTCCCGCGCTCTGAATCTTGACCGCTCAACCGGATCGGTGTCCCGTCCGAGATGATCGAGGCGTAGGCGAGCGTCTCGGCATGGCCCCAGTCGATCTTCCCGTTGTCCCCGAACGCGTCACGACGACGGTCGAGTACTTTTTGAAGCTTATGGAACACGCCGAACCCCTCAGGCCATACGAGAAGCTCATCGTTCAACTGCTGTAACAAGTCGCGTTCGACTGCCGTATCGACGTACGGGAATCCTTTATGGACCGCTTCCGGCAAGACGATGTCGGCATCTTCTTCCTCAGCCGGGACGAGGTCGCGCGCTGACTTCAAGCGATCTTCAATCGATTGCTCGATCTTCGCTTTGTCTTCTTTCGTCATGACGCCTTCAGCTTCGAGAAGATCGGCATAGACGTGACGGACCGATTGATGCTCTTTGATCGCTTTGTACAGAACCGGGTTCGTGTTCATCGGCTCATCCATCTCGTTGTGCCCATAGCGGCGGTAGCCGACCAAGTCGACAAGGATGTCTTTATGGAACTTGGCACGGTATTCGCTACACAATTTCGCGACGGCGACACACGCTTCCGGGTCGTCGGCGTTGACGTGGAAGACCGGGATCTCGTAGCCTTTGGCGATATCGCTCGCATAACGTGTCGAGCGCGAGTCGCTCGGGTCCGTCGTGAAGCCGATCGTATTGTTGGCGATGACGTGGACGGTCCCGGCTGTGCGGTAGCCCGTCAAGTTCGTCATGTTGAGCGTCTCGGCGACGATGCCTTGGCCTGGGAACGCGGCGTCCCCGTGGATCAAGATCGAAGCAGCCTTGTCATCGTGTTGGACCGCCATTCCTTTTGCAGAGCGGTCGTCTTGGGCGGCACGCGTGTAACCTTCGACGATCGAGCCGACGAATTCAAGGTGGCTCGGGTTGTTGGCGAGGTTCAAGCGGACTTCTTTCTTCTCATCTAACACGCGGCGGTCGAGTCCAAGATGGTATTTCACGTCGCCCGACCAGCCGAAGTTGATGCCGATCGAACCTTCTGACGGAATGAGTTCTTTGTTTGGTGCGTGCTGGAACTCGGCAAAGATCATTTCGTACGGTTTACCGAGCACATGGGCGAGGACGTTCAAACGTCCACGGTGTGCCATCCCGATGTTGATATGTTCCGAACCGCTCGAGATGAGCCGTCCGACCATCGCGTCAAGGAGTGGGACCATGCTGTCGAGTCCTTCGATCGAGAAACGTTTTTGTCCGACATACGTCTTATGAAGGAACGATTCGAACAGTTCCGTCTCGGCTAAACGCTCGAACAATTCGAGCTTCTCTTCTTTCGAGTACGCGGCTTTCAATGCGCCTTGCTCGATGCGGCGGCGAATCCAGCGCTTCTCTTCCATGTCATCCAAGTGGCGCAACTCGATGGCGACCGTCCCTGTATAGACGTCGAGTAAATGACGGACGAGTTCAAGTGCGTTCGCGCCGGGCTTCGGTACGTCTTCTGACAACAAATGTGCCGGGATCTGCTCGAGGTCTGACTCGTTCAACCCGTAACGGTCGAACGCAAACAATCCGTGCTCACGCGGATGGTCTTTGAGCGGATAAATATCAGCCGCTTTATGACCGAGCGCCCGGATGTCGTTGACGAGCCGAGTCGCCGCCACGATTTTCTCCAAATCAAATGAAGCGACCGGTGCGACCGGTACCGCTTGATCGGGTGAACCGTTCTCATCAAAGTAACGACGCGTCTCCGCATCGACCGATTCTCTGTCTTCCAAATATTGCTCGTACAATTCAACGATGTAGCCTAAGTTTGGACCATAAAATGTTTGCGATTGCTCGCGACCGTTCGACGACTCTCCCATTGAATAAATCCCCCTGTCCGTTCCTATGCGTCCGATGTGTGAACGCTTTCATTTTTTAAGGCCGCGCGAATCAGTTCATCCATCTGATTCAGGCCGTGAAAAGAGCCAAATCTTGCCTCTTACTCTCTTCTTCATACTACACCTTTCCAGGTCGAAAGACCCTTTCAAATTCACAATTCGTCCATACTAATTCAATAAGTTTTACTTATCGACTAATTGTGACACTTGTCGTTTGATTCAATTGTTTCAAAAAAAGGTGAAACCTTCTTTCAGTCTTGTCGTATACAATGTTAGCAAGATTGGAAATATATCTCAACGAAAGTAAGGTGACAACATGTTATCCGTCCAAAATGTCCACAAAAAACTGGGCCAGACGAACGTTCTGACCAACGTCAGCTTCGAAGTTACACCCGGCGAAATCTTCGGCTTCCTCGGTCCGAACGGTGCCGGAAAGACGACGACGATCCGTATCATCACCGGTCTAATGCCGGCAACGCACGGCTCCGTTACCGTCGACGGGTTCGACGTATCGACCGACCGCCAAGAGGCGCTCAGTCGCATCGGTGCCATCGTCGAAAACCCGGCGTTCTACCCTTACTTGACTGGTCGAGAAAACTTGATCCACGCCAAGAACTTGATCCCCAATTTGAAAAAAGTCGACTTGAACGCCCTCGGGGCACTAGTCGGGCTCGAATCGAAGCTCGACATGAAAGTCAAACAGTACTCGCTCGGGATGAAGCAACGTCTCGGGATCGCCCGTGCTCTCCTCCACAATCCGAAAGTGCTCATTCTCGATGAACCGACGAACGGGCTCGACCCGGCCGGTATCGCCGACCTGCGCAACTACTTACGGCATCTCGCCGAGCACCGCGGCATCGCCATATTGATCTCGAGCCATTTGCTCAGCGAGATGGAACTGATCACGGACCGGTTCGCAATCATCGACCACGGTCAAATCAAATCGGTCCAAGACGGGACGACGCGTGAAGAAGGCGTCATTCTATGTAAAGTATCACGCGAGCAAATGAACGAGGCGCTCGACGTGGCCGCCATGCTGTTTGACGATGTGAAAATCGTTCAGCAATCGGCTGAGACGTTCCTCGTCCCCCGCCCTGAGACGGATATCCCGGTTCTATTGAAACGACTCATCAATCAAGACATCAACGTCTTCCAAATCGGGATGAAGTACGAGACGCTCGAGGATCAATTCCTCAAAGTGACGAAGAAAGAAGGAGGAACGAACAATGCGTTCATTACTAGCCAATGAGTTTATGAAATGGCGGCGCACGATCAAGCCGCTGATCGCCCTCGGCATGTATACCGGGATTATCATTTTAACGTACGTCATCGTCACGAGTGGAAACGAGTCGGGAGATGCGACAACGTTCGTCAACTATGCCACGATGGCCGCGATGACATTCCTCGGCATCTTCACGATCGTGTTCACCGCTGAGATGATCGGGAATGAACTGAAGTTCGACACGTTGAAACACTTGCTCATGAGTCCGTACTCCCGTGACCGGATCTTGCTGTCGAAACTCGTTGCCGCAATCCTGATCATGCTCGCCCAGTTCGTGTTCATCCTTGCTGTGACGTATGGCTTCGCTTTGACGCTTGACGGGAACTTGACGTTCGAGCAGTTCCGCAACGTCTTACTTAGCGTGTCGAGCGGCGTGTTCGTCATCTTCTTGACGCTCATGTTCTCGGTCGTCTTCAAATCGGTCGGTGTCGTCATCGGGTTCACTGTGCTCGCGAACTTCGTCTCGACAATGATCGGCGGCCTCCTCATCGCGTGGAAGCCGGCCATCGCCAAGTGGATCGTCTTTTTGCACACGGACTTGTCTATCTATTACCAAAGCCCCGGCTTCATGGAGACGATGGACGTGACGATTTGGTTCTCGGCGTTTTACGTATTGATCCACATCATCGCCTTCTATATCATCACGGCGTTCATGTTCCGCAGCAAGACGTTTGCGGAATAAATCCGCACCTATCACTCTAGAAATGTGATAAAAGCCTCTGATTGTTGGACACACAATCCCAACATTTCAGAGGCTTTTTGTATCGAATTTCGGCTATGCTAAAGATATGAAGAAATGATGAAGGAAGTGACATGATGTATCTCACAATTGGATTATCGCTAGTCGTCTGTTTGATTGCCCTCGTCTTCACGATCATGGTCGGTCTCGGAAAAGACAAATCAGACTATAGCCAAAAGAAAAGCTGGTCGCTGGTGTCTTGGACGTATATCGTCCTATTCCCGGTCTCATTCGTGGCGCTCGGACTGCTATACTATTTCATCACTCGATGACTCGTTCATCGAGTTTTTTTGTGGTACGTTTTTGTTAATGGAAAAGAGGTGGCCCTCGCACGAGCGTCGGTTTGACGGCGAATGAGGCCGCGAGGATGCCGATGACCGGGAAGACGAGCGAATACCAAATGATCGACTCGTAGTTGCCGAACAAGTCGTAGGCGATCCCGAACGGCAACGGTCCGACCGCCGAGCCAAGTACCATGACCGACGTCGCCAGCCCGCTGATGCTACCGAGCGCGGCCCGACCGAAGTAATACGGCCAAACATAGTTCAAAGCGATGCGCTCAAAGCCGTTGCTGATGCCCCAGATCACTCCGAACAGCATCGCGATTGAGAACGTCGACGTATATTGCAGGATGATCATGAAGATGATCTCAGTCACGAAGATGCCAATCAATACATAATTGATTTTCACGACATCGATGATCCGTCCCGCGATGAACGTCACCGGGAAGCCGAGGATCGCCATCAAGCTCAAAACAATCGCGGCCGTCACCGGTGGTAGGCTCTGCTCTTCAAAGATTGAGATCAAGTGGAACGTGATCGCTGTGTTGACGAGCGCTGGGATGCCGATGCACGACAAGATCAGCCAAAAAGCACGTGTCTTGAGCGCTTCTTGGAACGTGAAATCGACGTCGATATGAATCGGTGTCGTCGATTTGTTGCTCGGATGAGGATTCGTCCCTCCGTCCGGCAACAGTCCGATGTCTTCCGGGCGGTTGCGGACGAAACGATAAGCGAGCGGTGTGAACAAGACGAGCACGAGTAGTCCCCATACTTGCCACGTCGTTTGCCAACCGATCAAACCGACGAGCCAGACGTTGAGCGGCGGAAAGGCGGCCGAGCTCAAGAATCCTCCGATTGCCATATAGCTGAGCGCCTGGCCACGCTTCGTGATGAACCACTGCGGGACGAGAGTGTTCGGGATGAGCGTCATCGATCCTTGCCCGAACAGGCGGAGCATCCAGATGCCGAAGAAGAGCATCGTCAAGTTCGTGACGTAACTGTTGAACAGACAAGCGACCGCCAGCAATATCGAGGCGATGACCATCATCGCCCGTTGCCCAAAGCGGTCGATCAATCGACCGACGAAAAATAAACAGGCGGCCGAGGCGAGCGTCGCGGCCGAATAAACGCTCGATACTTCAGAGCGTGACCAGCCAAAGTCGGTTATGTATTGGTCGATAAAAACTGAGATAAAGTACGTCTGACCGGGGCCTGAGAAAAATACACCGAGGCCCGCGATCATGACCATATACCATCCGTAGTAGGATGGTTTTCGAAGTCTTCGCATCATCTTGCTCCTTTTCCTCTGTTATGTAAGACGATTTCATTTCCATCGCCTTTTCAATTATTTTTTTGTAGCGACAGCGATCCCGATCGGATAATGACGCTCAAGTCGTTTCGGTTCGACGAGCACACCCCGTTGGTAATAGAACTCGGTCGAGGCGAACCGATCGAACAACGCTGTAAACTCTTGTTCTGTAAATTGATGGACGTGAAACGGCTCGTTCGTCGGTTTACCGACTCCTTGACCGAACGGCGTCGACAAGACGAGCGTACCACCCGGTTTAAGCAACTCCCAAACGTTCGCCATGAACGTTTCAAAATCGTCCACATGCTCGATTGTCTCAAAACTGACGATACAGTCGAACGTGCCGAGTTGTTCGGGTAAGGTTCGATCAAGCACATCCCCGACGACATAGGTCACGTTCGGATGATAATATCGGCCTCGTGCATAACGTGTCGTCTCTTCTGATAAATCGAGGGCGACGACCTCATCGACTTGCCCCTTCAAATTTTTCGCAATCAACTGACTCCCATATCCGACACCGCTCGCAAAGTCGAGCACGCGTCCGTCCATGTACAACAATGAAAAATGATAACGGGCAATATGTTCAAGTAACATACCGTTCAGCGGGTCCATTTGATCTGGGATGACCCGTTCTCCCGTATAATTCAATGTCATAAGCTCCTCCTTTTTCTATACAGCAAAAGCGCCACGAAAGTCTCGTGGCGCTTTCTGTTAACGAACGATGATCACAGGTGACAACGAACGTTTAGCAAGCTTGTGGCTGACACTGCCCAATACGAACTCTTGGAACGTATTGAGGCCGCGCGAGCCGACGACCACGAATTCATACGGTTCATGGTTGGCGTAGTTGACGAGTTCAACGTCAGGTTCGCCGCGGAGTTCGATATACTCGTACGAAACGCCCGCTTCGGTGATCGCATCGAAAAACACTTGAAGACGTTGTTTCCGTCTCACTTCAAGATCGATTTTACCCGTCGATTGAAGGGCGCTTTCTTTTGATTCTTTCGGTGACACGACATGGACGACATCGATTGAAGATGATGTCACTTTGGCGAGTTCGACCGCTTTTTGGGTGGCACGCATCGAATGGTCTGAACCATCAATCGCTAGAAAGATTTTACTCATTGTAAGTTCCCCCTCTTAGTGGCCGACGTTCGCATCTTGTTGACGAAGATGGAGCGCCAGCGTGTTCAACAGCTTCTCTGAATCTTTGTTTAAGTTTAACAGTTCTGGTTCGATTCCGACCGTCCGATATTTGAAGACGACTTTATCGATGGCCCCAATGGCCGAATCGTCCCAAAGATGGGTGTTGACGAAGTCGATACTGACTTGTTTCACGTCTGCTTCGACATCTGCTTCGACATCGAACTGGTTGACAAAGTCAGACGTAGACGCGAAGAACAGCTGTCCGTTCACTTCATAGTGTGCACGTTGTCCGTCTTGGCGACGCTTCAGCTCGACACGCGAAATTTTCGCGGCGAAGATGACGGCGGCCGTCACGATTCCGGTGATGACACCGATCGACAAGTCGTGCGTGAGGACGGTCGCAAGTACCGTCGTGACCATGACGAGCGAATCGGTCTTTTGACCTGTCTTGAGCGTTTTCAGTGAGCCCCAGTCGAACGTCGCATAGGCGACGAAGAACATGACACCGACGAGTGCCCCGACTGGAATCAGCATTAAAATGTTACTCATCGTCATGATCATGATGAGGAGCGCAAGTCCTGCCGAGAACGTCGACAAGCGACCACGTGCTCCAGACGAGACGTTGATGACCGATTGTCCGATCATCGCACATCCTGGCATCGCACCGAAGAAACCAGCGATGATGTTGGCGATCCCTTGACCTTTTGATTCACGGTTCTTATTCGAATCTGTACCCGTCATGTCATCGACGATTTGAGCCGTCAATAGCGACTCAATCAAACCGACAAAGGCGAGCGAGAACGAATAAGGCAAGATGATCATAAGTGTCTCGAGTGTGAGCGGGAGGTCCGGCAAGAGGAACATCGGCAGCGTTGCCGTGATCGTCCCCATATCTCCGATCGTTTTCGTCTCAAGTCCCATAAAGAACACGAGCAACGTCATCGCCACGATGGCGACAAGCGGCGCCGGGATTGCTGACGTGATGCGTGGGAAAACAAGGATGATCGCAAGCGATGCTGCAACGATGGCCCACATGATCCACGTCTCGCCTCCAAATTGCGGAAGCTGGGCTTGGAAGATCAAAATGGCAAGGGCGTTAACGAAGCCGACCATAACCGCACGCGGGATGAACTTCATTAAACGAGCTATACCAAGAAAACCAAGCAAGATCTGGATCACACCAGCTAGTATCCCTGCAGCGAGCAAGTACTGAAGTCCATAATCTTTTACGAGATCGACGACAAGGAGTACCATCGCGCCCGTCGCGGCCGAAATCATCGCGGGGCGTCCTCCTGTAATCGAAATGACCATCGCGATGATAAAGGACGCATATAGTCCTACCATCGGGTTTAATCCAGCGATCAGTGAGAAGGCGATTGCCTCCGGAATGAGTGCAAGGGCCACAACGATCCCTGCCATCACTTCAGCACGGGGATTCCCGAGCCATTCTTGTTTTACCGTATTCAATTTTTCCAAATGAACACACCTCTCTATAAAAATTTTTAAATTGATTTCTGACTCTCACAGAAATCAACTTAATCAAATTATAGAAGCCGTATTCACAGTTCGTTCATAACTTCACAACAACTCAGATGTTACCCGAGAATGAGCACGATGACAACCGATGAGCCTCAACTTTTTCCTAGATGTCCGCATGCGGATTCGTTCATTTTTATAAGGATATAACGACACACTTCGTTCTCTCTCTTCACGTCCCCTCGCTGCTCCGGCTTGGTATCCCCCTTCACACCAACCATGTAACCGCTTACCTCACCAACCCTGATTTTCACCAAAGTCGATTCGATTTTGCCGCCGATTTATTTTTCAGACAACAAAAAAAGAGAGAAAAGATTTTTAAAATCTTTTCTCTCGCGTGTTTAGTTATTTTCTTTAAAGCGAAGCAAGTCCGAATAGATGATCTTATCGTTCATCTCAAGCACTTTGTTCGCCTCGTCTTCAAGTGGCGTACATACTTTCGCGTCATCGACGACTTCTCCTGTCTCGGCGTCATAACACGTTGACTGGGTGAACAAATAGTCGCTTGTCACGATCGTACCGTCACGGAAGATGGCGCGATCGTTGCGTTCTGGCGCGAACAAGTCGTTACCGAACCCGATTTGATCAGACGTATCGAACCCGAGCAAATGCTGAATCGTCGGGTTCATATCGACGTGGCTCCCGACCGTCTCGTGGACTTCACCTTTGTCTTGACCAGGCAAGTGAATCGCGAACGGGACTGACTGAAGTTTTGCCACGTCATATGGCGTCAACTCGTCTTTCCCGAGCAAATCGGCCATGGCAGCGTTATGGTTCGTCGAGATGCCGTTATGGTCACCGTAAACGACGAAGATCGTATCGTCCCATGTCCCGTTCTTTTTCAACTCATCAATGAACAACCCGAGGGCGTAGTCTTGATACGCGAGCGCTTGCGGGAAGTTATTGAGCGTTGTCGAGTTCGTCTCGAATTTCGGAACGAGTTCATGGTCCGCACTCGGCATCGTGAACGGGAAATGGTTCGTCAGCGTGATGAACTTCGCGAAGTAAGGTTCCGGCAGTTCTTCGAGCATCGGTACCGACTGTAAGAAGAACTCATCGTCGAGGAGACCCCATTCCGTCATGTTGGCCGGGTCGCCTAAATCGTAGCTCTTCTCATCAAAGAACTCATCGATTCCGATGTTTTGATACATCTGGTCGCGGTTCCAGAACGATTTGTTGTTGGCGTGGAACACCGCCGAATAGTAGTTGTCTTCTTTGATGACACTAGGAAGCGCATCATATTCGTTGTCGGCGTTCGTGAAGTAGACGCCGCCACGCGACAATCCGTACAGCGAGTTGTCGAGCGCGAACTCAGAGTCCGACGTCTTCCCTTGACCGGTCGTATGGTAATAATTCGGCCAGAAGTGAGACTCGTCGATCAACTTGTTCAAGTTCGGCGTGATGTACTCGCCGTTCGAAGCTTTCATATTGTGCGTAAAGCTCTGTGTCGATTCGAGCGAGATGGCGATGACGTTCTTGCCTTTATACTTCCCGAACATGTCCGGGTCCGGCGCCGCATAGTTCTGACGCGTGTAGTTCTCGACTTCATCGAGTTCAGAACCGTCCGCGAGCGCTTTTTGCGCCGATGTCTTCGTTTGAATCATCGCGTCATAGACGTGGAAGTTGAACGTGCCTAAGTTTTTAACAAGCAGTTCACGGTCGAACGAACGCGTCAACAGTTCTGGACGCTCTGTCTCTGCGAGGACAAGGTTAAAGCCGAACACGGCGGCAGCTGCACCGAACGTGAGCAACACGCGGCGTTGCGACGCTTTACCTGTCTCTTTTAGTTTCCAGAGCAAGAACGGAAGCACGACGAGATCTCCTAACAGAAGCAAGTCTTTCCATTCAAGCAACGACAGGAATGACGACGATAACGTCTCTAGGTTCGACGATTGGAACAATAACGGCACAGTCAAGAAGTCAGTGAACTCACGGTAGTAGGTCGTATCCGCAAACAAGATGAGCGAGGACACCGTGTAAAGACCGTATAATGCCCACTTCCGTTTATTGCCTCCGAAGAAGAAACTAAAGGCAAACAAGAACAACGTGAAACTTAACGGGTTGATGAACAGAATGAACGCTTGGACCGCGTTCTCAGGTGGCATGTTAAAGAAGAACTGATACGCAATCAGTGACTTCGTCCATAACAGGATCGTAAACATCCAAAACAGGCGATGCGTCCGGAACGAGTCGCTTGCCGCGTGGCGGAACCGCTCTAATTTCCCTTTCGATTGATTCGTGTGATTCATTCAAACACTCCTTAGGTCATTTTCATATGGTAAGTTAGTGCGTCGACTAACAAACGTACAGACGTATAAAGAGTATTTTAACGTTCTTTTGAACTTAATTCAACTTTTTGACGTTTACAATGCTACACAAACTTAACATTTTTATTGCAATCTTCATCTAAAAAAGGCTATCGAGTGAACTCGATAGCTTTTGAAACACGATTCATTTAGCCGATGATGTCCATCCAGATTTTGACCGTACTCGCTAAAATGAGCAACGCCAAAATCATCTGGAGCGACTTCGTCTTCATATTTTTCCCGATGTTAGCCCCGATCGGTGCCGCAATCAAACTCGCGATAATCATGACGAAGGCCGGCTCCCAGACGATTTGGTCGGTGATGATCTTACCTGCTGTCGACCCGATCGATGAGATGAACGTGATCGCAAGCGAACTCGCGATTGCCATCTTCGTCGGGATACGGAGCACGACGAGCATGATCGGCATCAAGATGAACGCTCCAGCCGCTCCGACAATCCCGGCTGCGATCCCGACGATAAACGCCGAACTGGCCGCGATCAGTTTATTGAACGTGACTTGGTCGAGCGGCAAATCTTCGACGTTCGCTTTCGGCAAGAACATCATGATCGTCGCAATCGTCGCGAGGACCGCATAGACGACGTTGATCAAGTTCTCCGACAACAGCGTCGAGCCGTAGCCCCCGATGAAACTTCCGATCAAGACGGCGACACCCATATAAAGGATGAGTTGTTTATTCAAATAGCCGCCTTTACGATACGCATAAATCCCACCGATCGTCGCAAAGAACACTTGAATCGCGCTGATTCCAGATACTTCGTGGGCGCTGAACGCCGCGAAGCCAAGAAGCGGCGGAATGTACAACAACATCGGATATTTGATGATTGATCCGCCGATCCCGACCATTCCTGAGATGAATGATCCGATAAAGCCAATCAAAAAGATTGTGATGATAAACTCTAACTCCATACTAGCTCCTCCAGTTTCCTACCCTATTAGATAAGTAAGTTTTATTTTTGTTCCCAAGCGATCATACCGCCTGAGACGTCATAAATTTCCGTATAACCTCGATCCTGCAACAACTCGGCCGCCTGGGCGCTTCGATTGCCACTGCGGCAAATGATATAGATCGGTTCATCTTTCGCATAAGGTAATTTGGTTTCATTTAATGAAGAAAGTGGTGCGTTCACCGCTCCTTCAATATGCCCCCCCTCGTATTCATCTAGTTCACGGACGTCCAATAAGGTTATTTCTTCGTTTTCCAATCTGTTTTGTAGTGTTTCGACGTCAATTTGGGTGATTCCATCCTCTTTCGAAGTGAAAACTACGATTCCGACAGTCACAATCACTAAAATCGTTAAGATAATCGTTAATTTACGCAATTTTTGACCTCCAATTCTTTTCCTTGCATTGAGTATACCTTAGGGGGTATATTAAAAACAACGAAAGTTACTCACTTTAAACATAACTTGATTAGAAAAGGGGATTAACACCACATGAAGACGATTACGACGACTGAATTAGAAACATTGCTAAGCACGGATGAAACGCTCAACTTGATCGACGTTCGTGAAACGGATGAATTTGCAGGCGGACATATCAAACAAGCGAAAAACTTACCGTTGTCTGAATTCAGTGCGAAAGTCGATGAGCTCGACCGCACGAAACCGATTCATGTCATCTGTGCGGCAGGCGGACGCAGCATGAACGCGTCAGCTTACCTCGACTCACTCGGCTTTGACGTCATCAACGTCGACGGCGGCATGATGAGCTGGACAGGCGAAACGGTTTAATCACTTCTTAATATAAAGCAGCACGACAACTAACGTTTACAGTCAACTATTCTAGGGGGTATATCATATGTTATTACGTTATTTCTATGATCAAAAATTAGCACAGGCATCTTACATGGTCGGTTGCCAAATGACCGGCGAAGCGGTCGTCATCGACCCGGCTCGCAACATCACACCGTACTTGCAAGAAGCTGAAAAAGAAGGCATGACGATCGTCGCGACGGCTGAGACACACATCCACGCCGATTTCGTCTCAGGTTCGCTCGAACTTGCGAAACGCACTGGCTCGACAGCCTACTTGTCAGATGAAGGTGACGCGTCATGGAAATACGCGTTCGCGAAAGACATCGACTCGAAACT
Source organism: Exiguobacterium sp. SH1S21 (assembly GCF_004337175.1). Taxonomy (NCBI): domain Bacteria; kingdom Bacillati; phylum Bacillota; class Bacilli; order Caryophanales; genus Exiguobacterium; species Exiguobacterium sp. SH1S21. The sequence continues at coordinate 209,156 of NZ_SJUY01000005.1, forward strand.
CGTCAAAGACGGCGACACGTTCAAAGTCGGTAACGTCACGCTCGAAGTCATGCACACACCAGGCCACACACCAGAACACCTCTCGTTCTTGCTCTATGACCGCAACCAAACGCAACCGATGGGTATTTTCACAGGCGACTTCGTCTTCGTCGGCGATATCGGACGCCCTGACCTGCTCGAAGAAGCCGCCGGCGTGAAAGGAACGACGGCCATCGGTGCCGAGCAAATGTTCCACTCGCTCAACAAGTTCAAGGCTCTCCCTGACTTCGTTCAAGTCTGGCCTGGTCATGGTGCCGGCAGCGCTTGCGGGAAAGCGCTCGGCGCGATCCCAACGTCAACGGTCGGTTATGAGAAAGCGACGAACTGGGCGCTCCAAATGACGGACAAAGACGCATTCATCAAAGAGTTGACGACGGACCAACCAGAACCGCCGAACTACTTCGCAATGATGAAAAAAGTGAACAAAGAAGGCATCCAAGTGACGAACGAGATCGCTCGTCCGGAAGTCGTCGGCACGGACCGTCTCGACACACTCGTCGAAGCGACACAAGTCGTCGACACACGTCGAGGCGAAGACTTCGCGCAAGGTCACGTCCCTGGGACGATCAACATCCCTTACAACACAAAATTCGTCTCATGGGCCGGCTGGCTCGTGAACTTCGACAAAGACATCACGCTCATCGCGAGCGCGGAAGACGTCGAAGAAGTGCAGACAGACCTTCAATCGATCGGTCTTGACCGTCTCCGCTTCATCGTCCCTGTCGAAGAGCTCGGTCAAGAACTATTGACAGAAACGTACACGGACGTGACGGCTGAACAAGCGATCGAATCAGCTGAGAAGAACGACGTGTTCGTCCTTGACGTCCGCAACGCGACAGAATGGAACGCAAGTCACTATGAGAAAGCAGAGCGCATCTTGCTCGGTAAACTCATGCGTGACCACGACGGTCTACCGACAGACAAGACGATCGCCGTCCACTGTGCGTCAGGCGTCCGTTCACGTATGGCCGCGAGCGTCCTTCAATCGCTCGGCTACAAGGATATTCAAAACATCCTCGGTGGCTATGCCGCGATGAAGACCGTCCTCAACGCAGAACAAATCGGCTAATGCTATACTAAAAACAAAGAAAGCGCCCACTCGTTTGGGCGCTTTTTCTCTAGGAGGGATATCGTGTTTGCAATCGGTCCACTGAACGTCCGACTCGACCTGCTCGTCTTCATGGTCAGTCTGCTCGGTCTCTACATCGGCTTCAAAAAAATCGGCTTAACGGAAAAAGACCGCGACGCCGTCCTCGGGACGTGGTTCGCCGGGTTTCTTGCCTGGAAACTGAGCGCCATCATCATCGGCCTCGCTTCGACCGGCAGTTTGGCGCTATCGCTGTACGCGACGGGCGGCATCTGGTCGATCCTCGTCGCCATTGCAACGATCGGATTTTTCGTCTTCCGACTTGCTCCCGGGCTTCGGGGCTATTGGCTATTTTCAGCCCTACTTTTATGGTTCGGTGTGACGATCGTCGTGCCGAAGTACGGAACGCTCCCATTGCTTTCATCGCCGCAGCCTCTCCATTTATACCTGGCTTTCCTCATCGCCTTATTACTCGTCGCAACGTGGCGCTGGATGCGGATACCCACGCTCGGGGCACAACTCTGGACCTTAGTCGGGGCGTTGGCGATTTGGTCGATCGGAACTTATGTGACCGGCACGTTCGAATGGTGGGGGCTAATCCTGCTCATCGTGCTCTTCGCCATCGCCATATACGTGGCGCGACCGTCTCAAAAGGCGATCCAATATGGGCTCGGGCTCGTCGTCCTGCTCGCGATCATCAACGCGAGCTTACCGGACGAGACACCAACGCTCGTTGCCGACTCGTCTCAAGCGGCAGGACTGAACATCGGTCAAGTTCCGCCGAATTTCGAATTGAAACGAACGGACGAGACGACGCTTAACTTAGAAGACTTACGCGGGCAGCGTGTCGTCGTCAACTTTTGGGCGTCATGGTGCCCACCGTGCCGGGCCGAGATGCCAGACATGGCCAAGTTTGCCCGCGAGCAAGATGACGTGACGATCGTTGCCGTCAACACGACGACGAGTGAACGTGACGTCGACGAGGCGCGGTCGTTCGTCGAGCCTTATGAAGACGCGTTCCAAGTCGTCTACGATGAGGACGGTGCCGTCGGGAACGCCTACCGGATCCAAGCGATGCCGACGACGTATGTGCTCGATGAAAATGGTGTCATCACAGCCAAACAGTTCGGGGCGATTGACCACGCTTGGCTCAATGCCCATACAAATTGAAAACGAAGGAGCAGCTTTCTCTCGATTGAGATTAGCCGCTCCTTTGTTCGTCTCGAATTGTTTCCTATGACGGGCACCATGCTTCTCTCGTCTGAAACTCAATTGATTCTTTTTTTGTAGTCTTCAAATTCTTTCGATCCTCTCTTTGGAGGTCCAGGATCATTTTGAATGGATAGCCAACCTACTAGACCGATAACAAGGGAGAAAACAAGAATCCCGAGTTGAGAAATCGACACCGATGCCATCAATCGGTCGATGATGTGCAGTATGATATATGTACTCGCGATGTGCAGAAACAGGGCTAACACCCCTGTATGGGATGGGATGATATCGAGAGTAGTCAACGCCTTCAAGCATGCAGATAGAAACAAGTTGGTCGGGATTTCAGAAATTCCATATACGATGAGGAAGAGTAGCAGACTCCACAACGATTCATACTGTAGACCAAGTATCTTCAAAATTAGAAATTCGAAAGATATAAAGACAATCAGTATAGTTGAAACGATCAATATACAGATTAATAGAGATTTAGTTCCTTTAATTGTGATTGTCTCCCTTCATTTTTAAGACGACGTATCCCCCAAACTGAAAACCGCCTCCCGGCGGTTTTCTTATTGCTTCAAATAGCCTTGTGTCTTCAAGAAGTCTTTCACATCGAGTCGTGTCGGTTTCGACAACATCCGTCCCATCTGTCCGGTCCATGTGTCACTCCGTTGGTTCGACCCGCGTGCTGCGTAGTAATCGTGAATCGTCATGTCATAAGCTGTGAGCTCTTGCTTCAGTTGATTCGGATCGGCATCGTACGTGTTCTCATGATAGATATGCTCGAGTGGGAGCCGCGGTTTTTGATCCTCGACGTGCGCCGGGACACCGACCGCGAGCCCGAACAGCGGCAACACCCGCTCCGGCAAACCGAGCAACTCTTTGACCGCCGACATATCATTGCGGATCCCGCCTATGTAACAAATGCCTAACCCCATCGATTCGGCAGCGACGACGGCATTCTGTGACGCGAGCGTGGCGTCGATGACGGCGACGAGCAACTTCTCATCGGTCTCGAGCGTCGGATTGACGGCGGCTTCTTGCAGTTGCCCGATCAGTTCGTGCCGGTAAAGGTCAGCACAAAAGACGAAGAAATGACCGTTGTCGACGACGTACTGTTGATTGCCAGCGATTTCTGCGAGACGGGCCTTTTTGTCAGGATCGGTCACGCCGATGATCGAATACGCCTGGATGAAGCTCGACGTCGAGGCGCGCTGGGCACTCTCGACGATGAGACGGATTTGTTCTTCCGTGAGCGTCTCGTCCGTGAACGAACGGACGGAGCGATGGTTCAGTAATGTTTCGATAACTTGATTCATGTAACTTCCCCCTTTTTTTCTTATCTTGGCATACGGGAAGACTCCCGACAATTTTGGAGGCTTTCATTCACGTTTGCACTTCGTAGAGTATCCACGGTAAACAAAAAAACAGAGATACGGTTAGGTATCTCTGTTGCTGATGATTTATTCCGTCACTTGACTCAAGAACGGCGTGATATCGACGTTCAACTCTTTCGAGAGGCGTTCCCCGAGGTCACGGTCAGCACGATAGAAGTTGCAGATCAAGAGAAGGACTGTCTTCTCATGACGGACTTCTTTAATGTGGGCGACCAAGTTACGCACGAGACCATCTTTCTCGTCTTGCGAGTAGCGGCGGTACACTTCACCCGCTTGCCCGAAGTCGTTCGTCTTCTCGATTTTCTGACGACCCGTTACTCCTGAAATCGGTTGCTCGGTTTCGATATAAGCCGCATCCGGTTTCGGTGTGTCCTCGTAACGGTTCGGCTCGTAGTTGACCGGACTCGTCTGTTGTTTGAACGGCATTGCGCCGTCACGTTGGTTGTTCGACACTTGTGCGAACGGGCAGTTGATCGGGAGTTGGAGATAGTTCGCTCCGATCCGGTAGCGTTGCGTGTCTGAGTATGAGAACAGACGACCTTGCAGCATCTTGTCTTCAGACGGTTGAATCCCAGGGACGAGCACGCCCGGGTTGAACCCGACCGATTCCGTCTCGGCGAAGAAGTTGTCGACGTTCTTATTGAGCGTCATCGTGCCGACGAGTTGATACGGGATGATGTCTTCGAACCAGTCTTTCGTCGCATCGAGCGGGTCGAAGTCGAAGTTGTCCATATCGGCCGGATCGAGGATTTGGACGTAAAGGTCCCATTCCGGGAAGTCGCCTTCTTCGATCGCGTTGAACAAGTCGCGCGTCGCATGGTTGAAGTCTTCCGCTTGCACTTTGGCCGCTTCGTCCATCGACAAGTTTTTAATGCCTTGCTTCGGAACCCAACGGAGCTTTATGTACACCGTGTTCCCAAATTCGTTTACCCATTTGAACGAATGGACCGATGAACCGCGCATGTGACGGTACGACGCCGGGATGCCTTCATCACTGAACAAGTGCACGAGCATGCTCGTCGATTCCGGTGTGAGCGACATGAAGTCGAAGAAACGGTCCGGGTCTTGAAGGTTCGTCCGTGGGTCCGGTTTGAGCGAGTGGATCACGTCTGGGAACTTGATCGCATCACGGATGAAGAAGACCGGCAAGTTGTTTCCGACGAAGTCGTAGTTCCCTTCTTCGGTGTAGAACTTGACTGAGAATCCACGCGGGTCACGAAGCGTTTCCGGTGAACCGAGACCGTGGATGACCGTCGAGAAGCGGGCAAAAATTGGTGTTTCTTGACCAACTTCTTGCAAGAACTTGGCTTTCGTATATCGTTTCATGCTATTTTTAACTTTGAAGACACCGTGTGCTCCGGCACCACGGGCATGAACGACCCGCTCCGGCACGCGCTCACGGTCAAAGTGGGCGAGTTTCTCAATTAGCTGATAATCTTCGAGAAGCGTTGGGCCGCGGCGGCCGGCTGTGATGGAGTTGGCGTTGTCCCCGATTGGAACGCCTTGGTTAGTAGTTAGATGACGATGTTGATCCATATTGTTGCCTCCTCTTAATAATCATTATTACTAAATTAATAATATTAAAAGATAATAATTATTACAAATAAAACGCTCGAGACGTCTCGAGCGTTTTGTAAGCGCTATTATTTTTAGGTGGTTCCATTCTTCTTTTTAATCTGCTCTTTCCGATGGATTTCTGTCACCAATAAGGCAGCGATGATCCCTCCGAGCGATCCGGCAATTATATCAACCATCGTGTCATCGTTCCCGTTCCCTTGCATCGTCGTCTGCAACACAATGTCTGACGTGAACTCATACATCTCCCATAACGCCGCGCCCGCCATCGAGAAGACGACGATGTAAACGAAGAGAAAGCGCTTCGGCATCTCGAGCCGTGTGTCTTCATCGAGACGACTAAAGAAGTCAAAACCAAGAAACGCCAAAAATATCCCGCTCAACACGTGCAAAAACGTGTCCCACCATCCATTGCTGTATAATCCGACGATCGAACCCAAATATTGCGAGGCGAACAGGAAAATAATATAGGCGATTTTCATCTTGGCATCGAACTCGGTTTTAAATATCTTCTCCAACATGAACGGAATCAGTCCCGAGACGATCCCCGCCCCGGCGACACTCGCGTTAAACCACGCTCCTTGAATGATGGACGTGATGAGAATAATCCCCATGAACAAGACGAATCCGAATTCTAACAGTCGTCCTCGTGTCAGCTTCATGATACGTGCCTTCTTTCTGTAAAATGTCTCTACGGACTTATTCCCATTTCCGCGTCTCATCGAACAAATACATACATTTTTCCATATGACAAAGACCCCATCGCTTTGATATGCTCCCCAATAGGTAGACAGATGAAATAACAAATCTGTTTATCAATTGGGGAGTGTTTTTTTATGGCGAGAAGTCGGCATTCGATTGAACAAAAACTGAGTGCACTACGTATGCTGGAAGAAGGAACATGCACCTGGAAGGAAATCGAGGAGGCTCATGACGTCTCTATGG
>NZ_SJUY01000006.1:0-211114 GCF_004337175.1 Exiguobacterium sp. SH1S21
CCGTCGACTTCCCCCCGAAGGGTTCCGTCGATTTCCTGCGCTCGACTTGCATGTATTAGGCACGCCGCCAGCGTTCGTCCTGAGCCAGGATCAAACTCTCCAAAGAATTTGATATAGCTCTTGAAAATGACGAAGCTTGCGCTTCAATCAAAACTTGTAAAACTTTTTTTGCCTCATCGTTCAGTTTTCAAAGTTCGTCTGTCGCGCTTGGCGACTCAATTAATTTATCACGTTTCCTGATTAGAAGTCAACAACTTTTTCGAAAATTGTTTTTCTAGAATAATCATTTGCTGTGACAACGTTTATAACTATAATGCCTATTTACCACCGCGTCAATAAAAAATAACAAAAAAATAAAAAAAGATTGGATCTCTGTATTTAGAGACCCAATCCCAATCAATTTGTAGCCAATGGCACGTATCCTGTCTGTTCAACAAGTGACTGTCCTTCTTCAGACGTCATCCATTCGATGAACGGCTTATATTGCTCGTACTTATCAGTCGTCGTGACCGCATAAAACTCGGATGTGATCGGGTACGTTCCGTCCCCAATCGTCTCGACCGTAGGCGCGACATCATTGACCCGCAGTAATTTAATCGCATGTTCATCTACCATCTCCGTTGCATAAAATCGGAACGAGAATCCGATAGCATTTTTATAATTTTGATATGAAGCTGTCTGTTCGATGATGCCACCCATTCCTTCTGGGACATCCTCGATCGGGGCATCCATAAGCTTTTTATCACCCATCAAACGCTGTAAAGCCGTTTGGCTCCCGCTGTCTTCTGGCCGTTGGAACGCTCGAATCGAATCTTTTTTACCACCGACCTCATTCCAACTCGTAATGTCCCCTGCATAAATGTTTTGAATTTGCTCCAATTCAAGCGAGTCGACCGGGTTGTCTTCATGTACGAAAAAGACAAATGCCTCACGGCCGATCGGTGTCATCTGAAACTCTACTCCTTGTCGCTCAGCTACTGCCAACTGTTGATCGGACGGTCCGGCTACAAAGATGATATCCGTTTCCCCTTTAACCAATCGCTCATACGCTGTACCTGTCGTCGTCGAGACGACCGAGCTGACTCCAGGGCTATCGGGGTTATAATCCGCTTCAGGATAAACCGCCTCGACGAATGAAGCATACATCGGATATAGCGCCGTCGCGCCGTCTAGTCGGGGAATGTTTTTTCCGATTTCAAACGTTGAAGGCTTATCGAGTTTAGCCAAATCCGACTTAGGCTTGAACGGTTGATAGTCACGCAGCGAGACGCCACGTTCTTCAATTCGTAATCCCGCCGTATACACGTAATATCCTTTCACGGAACTAAAGAAAACAATCCCGACAACCGTTCCAATTAAAGCGATACGTTTGAGTTGTCCTTTCGATAACGACGAAAAGTCATATAGCGCCATAATAACAATCAAGAGAACGACCACGTACCAGATCGTCCAAATGATCGGTCGCCCACTCCCGAGAGGATCGCCCATCGCGAACAACCCTGTCACAATTGATAAGAATCCAGCCGCAACTATAATAAACACACTGCCAAACAAAAATTTAGTAACCTTCATTCGATTCAGTTTCCCCATTCTCTTCTATACTAGTTAAGCAATTTCATAAGCGACCGCTTCGACACCTACTCCTTTTGTCGGACGTGTCACTGCCCGGACGTAACCTTTCCGGACTAAGAAGCCGACGATGCTGCCGAGGTCGACTTTTAACTCTTGTAAGTTCGGGTGCTCCATCAACTCCGAGAACGACCATGGTTCGTCACGTTGTTGCATCGCCTGCAAAAGTAACAACGTACCCGGCAAGACTTTAGATTGGATTAAATGCTCCATGCCGATGATGACCAGGTGAATACGTTGTTCGAGTGATTCATGCCCGTTCACGAGCTCGTCGTGAAGCTTATACACTTCTAGGTCGAGTTTACGAACTTGCTTCCATAATACAATCTCCGGGTGGATTCCCGCCTCCAGGATGGAGAGCCGCGCCAAATGCGTGAGCGCATGGTGGATTTGGGTGAACGCATCTTGATGCTCCCCCTGTAAGAACAGTCCGCGCCCATCTTCGAAACGTCTAAGCAGTTTGGCGAACGCGAGCGAGAGTTGCAGTCGTTGCTCCTCGTTCGAGAAATTGCGCAACCGCTGCCTGAGCTCTAGCAAAAACTCATTTCGTTCGAACAGCACCATGCCGTCTTCGATCCAATGGATGGCACGCCGGTTCTCGTTCATTAGAATCCAACGATCCATCATCGAATCACTGACTATATGAAGAACGATTTTTTCTTGTCCGACTTGATAGTGCTTCACCGTCCAAAACGGTTCGTCCTTCGCTTCAATCACGATCAACAATCGATCCGATTGATCTGTCAGTGGATCGCGCGGCCGTTTCTTCTTCACTTCAATGATGCCAAGTGTTGTTTTCAAGGCTGCATATTCTGAATAAATCGTTCGAGTCGCATATTCCATCGTCACCTTGATACCTTCTTTCTAATTAGTAAACGTCAATCGGTTCACACGATTATCTAATCTGATACAAAAATGATTCGCCTTCTTTTAAAATTCTCCTGCCACCGATTGTACGAACTTCTCAGCTTCGAGCAGATGAGCTATAGTAAAGACAGACATGGAGGGATTATGTATGAAAAAACGGGGGAATAAAATCAACCGCGCCAGAAACCTAGCTTTGCTGCTCGTGTTCGCTGGGATTGGGGTCATGTATCTCGGACTCCTCGCTAAAAGCATCGCGTGGCTGATGATCATTTTCATGTTGCTCGGTTTCGTGATGGTATTGTCGAGCTCGGCGCTTTACTTCATCGTCGGCATGGCGTCGACGAAAGCAATCATCGTCACTTGTCCGAACTGTGAGAAAGAAACAAAGATGCTCGGACGTGTCGATCTATGTATGCATTGCGATGAACCGTTGACGATCGATCAATCGCTCGAAGGCAAAGACTTCGATGAGAAGTATAACAAACGTCAATCACACCAGAACGACTAAAAAAACATCCTCAGCCTGAGGATGTTTTTAATGTTTATGCGCTTGTTCAGTTTGGCAAGCCGGGCACGTTCCATATACTTCGAGGCGGTGGCGATCCACTTTGAACCCTGTCAATTGAGAAGCGACGGCTTCAATCTCGTCAAGGACAGGATAGTTAAAGTCGACGACTTTCCCGCACGCATCACAGATAATGTGATAGTGACGTGATGTCACAAAATCGAAACGGCTCGAAGCGTCACCATAATTCATCTCTTGAACAAGTCCGATATCTTTAAAGACACGTAAGTTGTTATAGACGGTGGCGACACTCATGTTCGGGAACCTATCCGAAAGTGCCTTATAAATGTCATCCGCTGTCGGGTGACTGTGCTCCGTGACGAGGTACTCCAAAATCGCCTGTCGCTGAGGCGTCATTCTGACTCCATGTTCTCGGAGCGACTGAACAGCATGGTCAAGCATTTCGCTTCCCACGTCAATCCCTCATTTCTTCTATTAGAATTTATGCGAAGTGTCTGTTTAGAATTAACCTATTTCTTACATAGTAATCTTTATAAATAGTGTACTGATTTCTAAACCCTTCGTCAAACGTTGAGCTTATGCGGTTGACGGCTGTGATACAATAATTGCGAATTTGTAAAAGGAGGCAATACATATGACAACATCATCAAATCGTAAAATTTCAGACGTACTATATGAAGACGCATTGACGCATATCGTCGGGGGTGTCAACAGTCCCTCACGTTCGTTCAAAGCGGTCGGCGGCGGTGCCCCGGTTTATATGGAGCGCGGCGAAGGTGCTTATTTTTATGATGTGGACGGCAACCGCTATATCGATTACTTGGCCGCATATGGACCAATCGTTACCGGCCATGCCCATCCCCATATCCACAACGCCCTCATCGAAGCGTCCTCAAAAGGGCTTCTTTACGGGACGCCTCACGCGCTTGAGGTCGACTTCGCCAAGAAACTAAAAGCGGCGATCCCGTCGATGGACAAAGTCCGCTTCACCAATTCCGGGACCGAGGCCGTCATGACGACGATCCGCGTCGCCCGTGCCTATACTGGACGCGAACTCGTCGTCAAGTTCAGCGGCTGCTACCATGGCCATTCCGACTTGATGCTGATTGCGGCGGGAAGCGGACCGGCGACGCTCGGCTCACCCGACTCAGCCGGCGTGACCCGCGCCACGGCGAAAGAAGTTATCACCGTCCCGTTCAACGACGTCGAGTCGTACCGGGCGATGATGAACGAATGGGGCGATCAAGTCGCCTGCGTTCTCGTCGAACCGATCGTCGGAAACTTCGGGATCGTTGAGCCAAAACCCGGCTTCTTGCAAGCCATCAACGAGATCACCCATGAACACGGCGCGCTCGTCATTTACGACGAAGTCATCACAGCGTTCCGGTTCACGTACGGAAGCGCCCAACAAGTGTACAACATCGAGCCAGACATGACGGCGCTCGGTAAAATCATCGGTGGTGGACTTCCAATCGGAGCATACGGCGGGAAAGCAGAAATCATGGAAACGGTCGCTCCACTCGGACCCGCTTACCAAGCCGGGACGATGGCCGGAAACCCCGCTTCGATGGCGACCGGACTCGCTTGTCTCGAAGTGCTCGAGCAACCAGGCGTCTATGAAACATTAGATTCGTTAGGCGCACGTCTCGAAGCAGGGATCCGTGAAGCCGCGAAAACTCACGGCGTCACGATCACGCTTAACCGCCTAAAAGGCGCGCTCACCGTCTACTTCACGGACGAGATTGTCACGGACTACGAAGGAGCCGAGAAGTCGGACGGCGAAGTATTCGGTCGCTTCTTCAAATTGATGCTTGAGAACGGCGTCAACTTGGCCCCTTCTAAATATGAGGCGTGGTTCTTGACGACGGAACATACGGAACAAGATATCGATGAGACGATTGCCGCAGTAAATCGCGCGTTCGCACAGCTATAAAACAAGGAGATGCCGCGGCATCTCCTTTTATGTTCATACGGACGGACGAATCCACAATTGATCATATCGCGGGTGACCGAACACATCGAGCGGCACATCTCCAAAGAAACTCGGAAAGCGGCGCTCACGAGCGACATGATACAGCGGGATGACGAGGGCCTCCTCAGTCAAATAGCGTTCGACTTCGCGATGCAGCATCGACCAAGCGCTCATGTCAGTTTGTTGATAGTGGTCCATCATCTCCCGGAGTTTTTCTTCATTCGCGAGCAATTTGCCGACAAGCGACAGTTCACTCGTCAAAAAGGCTAGGAACGCCAAATCAAGATCTTCACTCATCATCTCTCCGCATAAAATCAAATCGGCACGGCAAAGTGTCTCATCTTGTAACAAAGACCCAATCGTATACGTCTCAGTCTCGACGGTAAACCCGGCCGTCCGTAACTGTGTAGCCACGAGCGCCGCGTCTTGCGCCGCCACTTCAAACGGCAAGTGCAACAGCCGGAGCGGACGCTGACAGATTGTCCCCTCCCCGGGCACGTGAACGGGACGACTCATCTCCGGAAAAAATCCATGCGCCACTTGGTGACGCTCTCCTCCCATCTCCACGAACGCCTCTTTTTGAATCGCTCGTTGAATCGCATGGCGCGCCGGCGCATCGTCCTTCAACCAAGATTGCCTCATGTTGAACACGAGATAGCGTGCTCCCGCCTCGGCGATCCACTTCACGAGGCTATGGTCGTCACGGGTGCTCCATTTCGCATAATCCGTTTCGGAAAACGTGACGAATTCAACCACATCCAAAGACGGTCTCGGCCGGAGCCCACGCTCGAACGCTCTTAAACGTACGACTTCCTCCGACGTCTGCTCCAGCTTGAACGGTCCCGTCCCCACGACCCCTTCGGCCCCTTGATACGTTATCGAGGCCGGGGTTTGGGCGAGAAGTCGTTCAATATAGGCCAGGTGTGCTTTCGTATGTAAATCAATGACGTACGGCGCCGGGGACTCGACTCGTTCGATCGGTGCGAACAACCATACTTGTTTGCCATGATCCAATAACCGATTCAACGAATAGACGACGTCCTTGGCCGAAAGCGTCACCCCGTTATGAAACGTTACCCCTTTGCGGATATAGCAACGAAATCCGAACGGTGTTTCCTCTATATAATGTGCGAGCGAGGACTGGACAGTCGTCCCGTCCCATTCGAACAGGCGGTCGAAGACGTGCCGTGACAAAGACGCCTCCATCGCGATGTGGATATCGAGCGGATCGAGCGATTCGAGCGCCCTCGTCCGCGGAAAAATGAACCGGTCTTCTTCAGTCTGCTCAAAGCCAAAACGGCTCCAAATAAGTGCTTGAATCACTTCTCGCAAGGCAGGTGGCCAGTCCCACTCCAACCACTTAGCCGCATCGGCCATCGAGGCCTGAACGAAAGACTCATCAATCCAAGCTCTCAGGGTCCGGTCAAACTCCGGCTGAAAGCGGAGCACCGATTCATGGCCTCGTCCTTTCCCCGGCCGATACTCCACCCACCCGAACGTTTCCCACATCTTCATATCCCGTTTCACTTGTTTCTCGCTATAGCCGACCGTATCGACCGCTTCCCGTAGTGTCAGTTCCACTTTGTTCTGTTCCAACGCACGACGATAAATCGCCACCAGCTTCGCATTCATGTCGTTCCCCCTAAAAGTGGACATTCAAAAATCATTTGTCTCTTTTTACCAAGTGTAGTCCACGATTAGACTAGTAACAAGGAGGTGCTCGCATGAAATTCAAAGATTTCCCTTTAAACGTTCGACTCCGGCTCGTCTGCGGCTTTTTCATCCGCATCGTCGGCTCGGCTATCTTTCCATTCATGGCTTTATATTTTTCCGAAGAACTCGGCAAAATCGCTGCCGGAATCATCATGACGTCGTTTGTTGTCGTCGGCTACGTCACCGGCTTGTTTGGCGGGTACTTTTCAGACCGCTTCAACCGCAAGCACGTGCTTCAAATCGGTCAGATCGTCCAAATCCTTTGTTTTCTGGGGATGACGGTCGCCATTCATCCGTCAAATAACTGGGCGTTTGCCGTCGCCGTGCTTTACTTCGGTCACGCCGTCGCGAACGGTTTGAACTACCCGGCTCTCGAAGCCATCGTCATCGATTCGATGGAAGAGTCGAACCGTAAAGCGATTTACGTATATGACTACTGGTTCGTCAATTTGGCGATTGCTGGGGGCGTCATGCTCGGAGGTGCTTTTTATCGAGATTATCGTTTCGGACTATTCGTCGGAATGACGCTCGTGTTGACGATCACGACGCTCGTCTTGCAACGTTTTCTCGTTGATAGCTATAAAGGAAACCGTTCGACGTCTGCTAACCCGCTCGTCGGCGTGTATCAAAACTATCGAATCGCACTCAGCGACCGTCGTTGGATGCTGTTCGTCCTCGGTAGTATGCTCGTCTTCTCGACCGAGTTCCATATGGCAAACTATATCGGTGTCCATTTGGCCGAATCGTTCACAGAACGGTCGATCGTCGGCGTCCCGTTCGACGGTGTCCGCATGATGGCGTTCATGCAGCTTGAAAACACGTTGCTCGTCGTCGCCATCACGTTCGCGGTCACCGCTTTCGTGAAACGCTACCGGGAAAAGTATATCTTCTTCATCGGCTTATCCTTATACGTGACGGCCTATGCCGCGATTACGTCAATGAACTCGTTCATCACGCTTGCCGTCCTCGCCATCGTCTTCACCATTGGTGAGTTGCTCTATTCGCCGATTCGACAAGTGAAACAAATCGACTTGATCGACCCGACTCGACGAGCCTCATACCTCGCCTTCGGAGGCTTGACGTTCCACGGGGCGAAACTTGTCGCCGCAGCCGGCATCGTCGTCGGCGCGTTCATCGGGCCGGTATTCATGAGCGGCTACATGTTCTTATTCGGCGCCCTTGGAGGTTACCTCTATTACGTCTCGCTCTACAAGATGGAGCCTGCCCGTCAGCTCGCCGCTTGACGTTTGAGCATTCGTCCGAACGGATAAAGTCAGGAGAGAAGGAGGCGCTCCCTATGCCAGCCATTGTGTTATTTGACGGAGACTGCAACTTTTGTGACGCCAGTGTGCAGTTCATCTTAAATCGTGATTCAACAGGAAACTTCCATTTCGCCTCACTCCAAGGCGAGGCCGGACAAGCAATCCGAAAACGTCATCGTATCCCGGATACGGTCGATAGCATCGTTTTGATCAAAGACGGCGTCCCTTATTTGAAATCGGACGCGGCGACCCGAATCGCCGAGGGGTTGGACGGGAACTGGCGGATGCTTCGCTTCATCCGACTCGTCCCTAAACCGCTTCGTGATTTTGGTTACGACATTATCGCGAACAACCGCTATCGCTGGTTCGGTCAAAAAGAGACGTGCAAACTACCGACCCCAGAAGAACGGAGTCGCTTTATCGACCAAACACCAAACCAGCCGACTCATCAATGAGCCGGCTGGTTTTTTAGTCCATGCATGTCAAGTACGTCCAGTGGCACTCCGGCATCGGATTGCCCATAAAGCTGACCCCAAGGTCGTCCGCTCGGTGGATCGTCATCCACGGCGCATCGCCGACTTGGACGTAGACTTCATGATGCGGCGACTGGGTGTGACTTCCGGACAGTTTGAACGTCGCACTGTTTTTAAGTGCCGTGACGATGGTGTATTTAATATCAGGCGCAACGACGAGCGGATTGCCTACCGAATGTTGCAAACGAAATGCAGCTTTCCCCCGCTCGATGTCGACATCTTCTACATACACGCGGTCGACCGAAGCGACGTCTTCGCCCGTCAATCGATGATGCTTCGTATACCCGCGGGTAACGTTCGCATCTTTTTTTAACGAGATAATCGGAATATCGGTCAACCCCTCGACTTTCACTTCCGTCCGGGTCCGGTATTCGGTCGCATGGACGTTATAAGGACGTCCGTCCCCTTCAAAATACGGGTGCGGTGACATCAGGTTCGGGTTTTTAATCATCGGCGGACGAATGAACGTCTGGACACGAAGGTTAATCCCGTCGACCGTGGCCACGTCCGGACGTGTCGGACTGACGAGGAAATACATCGTGTAGAGCTCCTTGTCACGTCTCGTATCCGACTTCATCTCTTTCGCGAGCGACATCACTTTTCCGACCATATGCACGATACGGGTCCCCGGTTTATCATCTCGCTTGACCGGACGCAAAGCCCGAACTTCATAGAGCGTAGGTTGTTCGAGCGGTGTCTCATCGATGTATCCGCTCCCGACGATTTCCGCGATACGGCGTCCTTCACGATATACCGCATACGTGTCGACGTCCGCGATCGGATCCCACTGTAAATATGTTCCGCTCGGTGCCACGACCGCCGACGTCAGATGACGATTCCAATACAAGTCGTCGTTTGGATTAACGGCCGCAGTATACAGTTTTGCAACTTCGCCAAACTCGTCCGAGATGCGGTAAGCGACTTGTTCCCCAACGCTCGTCTCCCGGTCGACATAATGCTGATCCGTCCCCTCATACACGTACTTCCCGTTGCGTGTCACGCGCACTTTCCCATCAAACGACCATGTTAACTCTAACCCGTCGTTGAGCGGACGGACATTGATCAATCCTTCCCCATTCATCATCGTGTCATCCCCCTTTTGGCATGTCGTTTCTTCATTCCCGTCTACTAGATACGGAAAACAAAAAAAGACTTCGAGTTGAACTCGAAGCCTCACTCCACGACAGCTAAGTCTTGGATCATATACAGATCATAGTAAGCGCCACGGCGACGCATCAATTCTTCATGCGTTCCCGCTTCCATGATTCTACCGTTGTCGACGACGACAATTTTATCGGCGTCGGTGATCGTTGATAGGCGGTGGGCGACGATGAGCGTCGTCCGTCCTTTCGTCAATCTTGCGAGCGAATCTTGGATCATCGACTCACTCTCGAGGTCGAGCGCACTCGTCGCCTCATCGAGAATGATGATCGGCGGATGTTTGAGGAAGACGCGGGCGATGGCAAGACGTTGCTTCTGTCCACCCGACAGCTTCACGCCTTTTTCTCCGACCGGCGTGTTGTAACCGTCCTGCAAGTTCATGATGAACTCGTGGGCGTTGGCCGCTTTCGCAGCGGCGATGACGGCATCGTCCGTCGCTTCCGGATTCCCCATCCGGATGTTCATGGCGACCGACTCACTGAAGAGAACCGAATCTTGCATGACCATGCCGATTTGGTCGCGAAGGGCCCGGAGTTTAAAGTCACGGACATCGACGCCGTCGATTTTAATACTGCCGTCCGTCACGTCGTAAAAACGCGGAATCAGACTGACGAGCGTCGATTTCCCACCGCCGGACATGCCGACGAAGGCGACGCGTTCCCCGGACCGGATGTGCAGGCTGACGTCATGCAAAGCACGCGTCCCTTCTTTCTCATAGGCAAAGCCGACACCGTCGAGTTCGATGTCCCCGGCCGTCTGCACCGGCACGAACGCATCGCGTTTCTGTTCGATATCATACGGCTCATCGAGAAATTCAAAGACACGGTCCATCGACGCGACCGACTGCGTGAGCGTCGTCGCCGAGTTGACGAGACGGCCGAGCGGTGCGTACAGGCGATCGATATAAGCGATGAAGGCGACGAGTGTGCCTAGAGAGACCTGTTCTTGTAACACGAGCCAAGAAGCCGACGTAAAGATTAAGATCGGCGCGATGTCCGTGATTGTCGAAACGACGACGTACGTCTTCGCATTCCAACCTGTATGGCGAAGCGCGGCTCTCAAGAAGCCACCGTTCTGTTCTTCAAACGCCTTGTTCTCATACGGCTCGAGCGCGAAGCTGCGGATGACGGCCATACCGTTGACACGTTCGGTCAAATGGCCTTGAAGATCAGCGAGCGCGGCCGAGCGTTCTCGTGTGAGGCGGCGCAAGCGTCCATAGAAGTAGCGGACGGCGATCGCATAAAACGGGAGCGGCAAGACGGCAATCAGCGTCAATTGCGGGTCGATCGTATACATGATGGCGATCGCGATCAAAATCGTGACCATATCGAGCCAAATGTTCATGAGTCCCGTGATGACAAAGTCTTTCGTCTGCTCGACATCGTTAATGATACGCGAGATGATTTGCCCGGTCTTATTGTTCGAATAGTAACGAAGCGATAGCTTTTGCACGTGGTCGAACAATCGGTTCCGAACGTCGAACAAAATCCGCGTCGCGGCCCATTGCGCTAAATATTGCCGCAAATACTCGATCGGCGGCTTCAAGACGAGGAAGATGAAGAAGACGATGCTGAACAACCAAACGAGCTCAGTGTAATCCGCCGCCGGGTCCAGGTCCGTCAAATAGTTGTCAATCACATATCGATAAAGTAGCGGCAATCCGAGCGGGATTGAAAATTTTAAGATTCCGACGAAAATCGTCAATGCAATTTGTTTTTTATATGGTTTTACGAACTGTAAATACCGTCTAATACTGCCCATGGAGTCCTCCTTCAAGAAAAAAAGCGGAGATGAGTACTCATCTCCGGTAACGTGCTTCGTATTCGCGATACCATTCATCGACGAATGTTGGGTTGAACGGCCCTTTCCGTCCTCGAATCCAGTTGATAAGTTCTTGAACGTTCTGTTTCAAGATTCGATCAATCGCTTTCGGATAATTCATTTCGCGACGATGCCGCTCATATTCATCCTCATCTAAAATCGTGTACGACATATCCGGGAACACTTTAATATCTAAATCGTAGTCAATGTACTTGATGGCTCGTTCTGCCCCATCGAACGTTGTCGGCGAACCTAGATTACAGTAGTAGTAAATCCCGTCTTCGCGAATCATACAGATGACATTAAACCAAAACTCAGATGAAAAGTAGCAAATTGCCGGCTCTCTCGTTCTCCATTGCCGGCCGTCTGATTCACTGACCATAATGCGGTCGTTGAACCCAATCATATCCGTTTTTGACGATTGAAGGACGAGCGTTTCTTCCCAAACGCGATGCAAAGTCCCGTTGTGCTTGTAGCTCTGTATCTCGATCTTGCTACCTGCTTTGGGAAATAAGCTCATAAGCTCCTCCTTTCCGCTATGATGCTGTACATTCTCATTTTTAATTATAGCGACTTTCAGAACCAATGAAAAAGGAAATCTCTTATTTTCACGAATTTAGTGCTTTTTGGAAGGCAACGGCTCGTCCTGCGAACATCGGGCGAAGAATAAACTGCTCGACAATCGCTTCGGGTAAGTAACTATCGAACGTCACTTCATCGACCATGACGGCCTTCCCATCGACTTCTTTCACACTGTGAACGTGACAAAACCGTTTGAACGGGAACGGCAAAGTCACACCTTGGTCACAAAATGCGTGCCGCCCCGCTAACGTGATCGCACTGATCCACGGCAGCGTGACCGGTCCGATACCAACACGGAGATGGATTCGATTACCTTCTACGGACGCGCCATCTCCGACGAGCGTCACTTCTGGAAACGTCGTCAGTTCAGATAAAAGCGACGCGTCTTGCAACAATTTCCACAATGCCTCGACGGAAGTATCGAACGGCGTTTCGACGTCAAACTGTCTCATTTCTATCCCCTACCAATCGTTCTAGTTTTTGTTGGGCAACCGACACGGTCAACACATCCCGCTCGTCCCCGGCGAGCCAAATCCACTCCTCGTCCGGCAACGTTTCGACCTCATATAAGTCGACGTACCAGATGATGTGTGAAAACACGTGTTTCACTTGTCCAATATAGGTTCCGTTTAACTGTTCCCCCGTTCCACGATCTGTAAGCGGGTATTGCCACATTCCCGCGAGCAGACCTGTATCGGGCCGCTGAACGTAGGCGATGCGACCGTCACGTTTACAGTAGAGGGCATCGAACATCTCGATCCGGGCCGCGCCTTTTTTCGTCTTGACCGGAAGCTCATCTTGGACATGATGTGCATAGGCGTAACATTCGTCTTGGACCGGACAGAGCGAGCACATCGGATTTTTCGGGGTACAGACGGTCGCACCGAGCTCCATGACAGCTTCATTAAAATCGGAGGCGTGCTCCGGGTCCATCAGGCGCCGAATGACTTGATCAAAAATCTTCCGTGTTTTTGGTACGGCGATATCTTCATAGATGCCAAACTGGCGGGCCATGACGCGCATGACGTTCCCGTCGACGGCAGGCTCGGGCTGATTGTAGGCGATCGAGAGCACGGCTCCGGTCGTATACGGACCGACCCCTTTCAATTTTTCAAACAGTTCTTTTTCCTCCGGTACGACGCCGTCATACGTAGAGACGACTTCTTTTACCGCTTGATGGAGGTTACGGACGCGTGAGTAATATCCAAGCCCTTCCCAATATTTGACGACCTCGTCGGGATGAGCCTCTGCTAAGTCCTCGATCGTCGGGAAGCGGTCCATGAATCGGTTGTAATAAGGGATGACGGTATCGACGCGCGTCTGTTGGAGCATGACTTCGCTCACCCACACCCGGTACGGATTTTTCCCGTGTCGCCACGGCAAATCGCGTTTTTCACGATTGAACCAAGTGAGTAAATTTTCATTGAACTGACGAATAGTATAATTTGTGAACAATTTATCAATATCGAGCATTTTGTTTCCCCTCGTTTTAAAAATATTGTATGATGGTAGCGATCATTGAACGTCGTTTCTTTATTAACGGAGGTGCTGAAGCACATTGGATACTGCGACACACATTGGAATGGGCCTTGGTTTAAGCGCCCTTGCGACACTTAGCCCGGAAGTAGCAAATGATTCGCAAATGTTCTTGGCTATGACGGCTACCGCTCTTGTCGGTTCGCATGCGCCAGACTTTGACACCGTCTTCAAACTTAAAGGAAACAGCACGTATTTACGCCAGCACCGCGGTCTTTCACACGGAATCACCGCACTTCTTGCTTGGCCGATCATCGTCAGTGCCATCATCGGTATGGTACTTGGCGTCAACCCTGCTTCATTATGGGTCATGGCACAAATCGCGGTATTGTTACACGTCACCGTCGACTTGTTCAACGCTTACGGGACGCAAGCCCTGCAACCTTTCTCGAAGAAATGGATTGGCTGGGGCGTCATCGGAACGTTTGACCCCTACTTGTTCTCTGCTTATTACGGAGCATATGTATTATGGCTTATCACAGGGGCAACTGTCCCGATTTTTGCACTGCTCATTGCGCTCGTCATCAGTTACTATGCGATTCAGTTCAAACTACGTAACCGTGCGCTCGCAACGGTCGCCCGTCACTTCGCCGGTGCCCATGAGCTCTTTATCTCACCAGGTATTGGTTGGGACGACTGGCACGTCGCCGTTCGTTTCCGCAACGGACTCGGTGCGGTCAAAGTGAAAAAAGGTGAAGTCATCGAATGTGGCCGCTTCCGTGACAAGGCGATGCCTGGCGAAGACGACCTGCATTTCGTCGAAGCTCGTAAAAATGCAGACTTGCAGTCGTTCTTGGCATTTTCAAAAATTCACACGTACACGGTCACACGTCATAACGGCATGATCGAGTACCGATTCACAAACTTGCGCTACTTCTCGAAAGACATCTACCCGTTCGTTGCTGTCGTCATCGTCGACGAAGAGTCGAACGAAGTCTTGTCTTCGTTCACCGGTTGGGTGTTCAGCGAAGAAAGCTTACAAAAGAAACTTGTCTATGAACAGTAAAAAGTCGCTCTCACGAGCGACTTTTTCTTATGCCTCAGACTCCGTGAATTGGAGCTCAAATTCAAATTTCACTTTTTTATCGACGAGGACACCGCCGGCTTCAAGCGCCTGGTTCCACGTCAAGCCGTAATCTTCCCGGTTGATCGTCCCGTCTCCGGTAAAGGCGTGCTTCATATTGCCCCACGGGTCTTTCGCACTGCCTTCATACTCGACTTCAAACGTCTCCTCGCGCGTCGTTCCACGAATCGTCAAGTTACCGGTCAAAGCGAACTCGTTACCACCTTTCGCTTGGAATGATGTCGACTCGAAGACGATGTCCGGATGTTGATCGGCGTCGAAAAAGTCGCCCGACCGTAAGTGTGCGTCACGGTCACCGTTGTTCGTGTCAATCGAGGCCGCTTTGATCGTCACGCTTACCCGTGCATTCGCTAAATCGTCAGGCTGTCCGTTCGCATCAACCGCAAACTCTTTAAGTTCGCCTTTCACTTTCGAGATCATCATATGCTTCACCGTAAACGTGATTGAGCTGTGTGCTGGGTCGACTTGATAAGTTTTTGCCATGAATACGTCCACTCCTTCGATTTGAAATTGATTCCACAATACTGTTTTTACCACAAATCTTGACTTCAAAACATCTCGAAATAATTGTGTCAAATTATTGTCAAAAAATTTTGACTTTTATCACTGCAACCCGTTAGGATGAAAAAGGGAGCTATTGGCTTACTATAAAATGTAAGCGCATACATAGAGCCCCTATACTTTACGGAAAAGGGAGGAACGATCATGATTTATGAAGTACCGAACTCTGCAGGCACGAAAGTCCAGTTCAAGGACCGCTATGAGAACTACATCAACGGAAAGTGGACAGCACCTTCAGGGGGAGACTATTTTGAGAACACCTCTCCGGTAAATGGTAAAGTGTTATGCGAGGTCGCTCGGTCGACGAAAGAAGATATCGAGCTGGCACTGGACGCGGCCCATGCCGCCAAAGGCGCCTGGGGCAAAACATCGGTCACCGAACGCTCGGTCATTTTAAACAAGATTGCCGACCGAATGGAAGAAAACCTTGAGATGCTCGCTTACGCGGAGACGTGGGAGAATGGAAAAGCCGTCCGTGAGACGTTGAACGCCGACCTGCCGCTCGCGATCGATCACTTCCGCTATTTCGCCGGTGTCATCCGCTCGCAAGAAGGCGGCATCAGCGAGCTCGACAACGACACAGTCGCCTATCACTTCGCGGAACCGCTCGGCGTCGTCGCTCAAATCATCCCATGGAACTTCCCGATTTTGATGGCAATCTGGAAAGTCGCACCGGCACTCGCCGCCGGCAACTGCATCGTCTTAAAACCGGCCGAACAGACACCGGCCTCGATTATGGTACTGATGGAGCTGATTGAAGACTTGCTGCCGCCAGGCGTGCTCAACATCGTCAATGGCTTCGGACTCGAGGCCGGGAAGCCGCTCGCCTCAAGTAACCGTGTCGACAAAGTCGCGTTCACTGGCGAAACGACGACGGGCCGATTGATCATGCAATACGCGTCGCAAAACATCATCCCAGTGACGCTCGAACTCGGGGGCAAGTCACCAAATATCTTCTTCGCCGACATTATGGACGCGGACGATGATTTCTTTGACAAAGCGACCGAAGGGCTCGTCATGTTCGCGTTAAACCAAGGCGAAGTGTGCACGTGTCCATCGCGCGCCCTCATCCACGAGTCGATTTATGAGCCGTTTATGGCACGCGTCCTCGAGCGCGTCAAAGCGATCAAGCTCGGCAACCCGCTCGACCCTGACGTTATGATGGGTGCTCAAGCATCGAACGAACAGCTGGAGAAGGTTTTATCGTATCTTGAGATCGGAAAAGCCGAAGGAGCCGAATGTTTGATCGGCGGTGAGCGCAACATGATGGACGGTGACCTCGCCGACGGCTATTACGTTCAACCGACCATCTTTAAAGGTCACAACAAGATGCGCATCTTCCAAGAAGAGATCTTTGGTCCAGTCTTGTCGGTGACGACGTTCAAGGACGACGCGGACGCGCTCGCCATCGCGAACGATACGCTCTATGGTCTCGGCGCCGGCGTCTGGACACGCGATATGAACCGGGCTTATCGGTTCGGCCGTGAGATTCAAGCGGGTCGTGTTTGGATCAACTGTTACCATCAGTATCCGGCCCATGCTGCGTTCGGCGGTTACAAAATGTCTGGGATCGGACGGGAAAATCATAAGATGATGCTCAACCATTACCAACGTACGAAAAATATGCTCGTCAGCTACAGCGAACAAAAACTCGGGTTCTTTTAAGATGGTGCGTCGCGTCGAGGCCACCCCCGCCACGCTCGCGCTCCTCGAGCAGTTGACTGCGAAACACGGTCCGCTCCTGTTCCACCAGTCGGGCGGTTGCTGTGACGGGAGCTCACCGATGTGCTTCCCCCAAGGCGAATTTCTGATTGGTGATCACGACGTCCTGCTCGGAGAGATCGGCGGCTGTCCGTTCTATATCCACGAGAAGCAGTATGAGTATTGGAAGCACACCCAGCTCATCATCGACGTCGTCGACGGCCGGGGCGGCATGTTCTCGGTCGAAGGCGTCGAAGGGAAACGGTTTTTGAGCCGTTCCCGCGTATTCACAGACGAGGAGCGTGCCGAGTTGCAACAGTCTTGATTGTTTTTTTGACCAGTCATCTTAACAGATGGCTGGTCTTTTTTGTGATTCACCATATACTTTCCAGTTTCTCATTTCCAATAATCCCCAAAAATCACTCAATCGTTTCTCGTCATCTTGTATAGTGAACGTAGATAAGAAGGGAGAATGATGATGAGCCAATTATTGAACGAAGTACTTGGAAGTGTATTCGTCGCATTACTCAGTTTTGCCGTCCCGCTTTTTTTGATTTGCGGGACAATCGTGTACACAAAAGTAAAAAGGTATAAACAAAGTCAATATTTTGCTCAGACCGGTCATCGCTACATCAAAGTCGTGCAAGATATCGGATTATATGGAGAGTACCGCTGTGTTGCTGAACTTGAGGCGCGCCGGCTCGCCCCGCTCATCTTGACGAACCTGTATTTGCCTCATCCAACAAAACGTGACCGGACGACAGAAGTCGATGTGGTGTTCATCGATGAGAGCGGTGTTCACGTCATCGAGTCCAAAAATTATAGCGGTTGGATCTTCGGACGGGAACAAGATCGACAGTGGACACAGGCTTTATCCAATCGAAAGAAGTTTAAATTCTACAATCCGATTAAGCAAAATGAACTCCATATGCGGGCAATCGAACAGCTACTACATCTCGATCGAAGCTATTTACACTCCTGGATTGTCTTCAGTGACCGCTCTACGTTGAAGCGGATTGAGTCGTCTAGCGTTCCTGTGTTGAATCGAAAAATATGGGCGAAGCAAATGATGGCCTCTCGTGAACCTCGATTGACGGCGGCTGAACGGATTGAAGTGTATGAACGACTCCTTCCGTATATGAACGCGAGCATCGAGGTCAAGGAAGCGCACATCGACGCCATCAGGCAGACAAAATCTCCGCTCGGTTAATATAAGAATCAGCCTAAAAAGTCCCGCTCAAACGCTTGAGCGGGACTTACTTTATTTACTCTGCATTTTAAAGCGCAAGTACAACTCGTTGTAATACGCGTTCATGCGTTTGCCTAAGTTTTCGTACACTTCAAGCTCATCTGTCACGTCTTTAGACGGATAGAACCGTTCGTCCGATGTGACTTCTTCATCTAAAAATTCAAGCGCTGCTTCGTTCGGCGTCGAATACCCGACGTAATCGGTATTCCGTGCCGCGATTTCCGCATCGAGCATGAAGTCGATGAATTGATGTGCCCCTTCAATGTTTTTAGACGTGCTCGGGATGACGAGGTTGTCGAACCAAAGATTTGTCCCTTCTT
This sequence comes from Exiguobacterium sp. SH1S21, assembly GCF_004337175.1. Taxonomy (NCBI): domain Bacteria; kingdom Bacillati; phylum Bacillota; class Bacilli; order Caryophanales; genus Exiguobacterium; species Exiguobacterium sp. SH1S21. Next base: position 18,518 of record NZ_SJUY01000006.1, read on the forward strand.
CCGGGATGACGTACGTCAACTCTTCGTTCTCGTACATGATCTCAGAAGCATCACCCGACCAGACGACGGCTGCGGCTGCTTCACGATTGGCCATGAGCATTTTGATTTCATCGCCGACAATCGCTTTAATGTTCGGCCACAGCGTTTCGAGCTTCGCTTCTGCCTCGAGCAGTTCATCACGATCCGTCGTGTTGAGCGAATAGCCGAGCGAGTTGAGACCGAAGCCCATCACTTCTCGTGTCCCGTCCGCTAGCAAGATATCATTCTCGAGCGGCATGTCCCACAAGTCGTTCCATGATGTGATCTCACCATCGACGAGTTCAGGATTGTAGACGATCCCGACCGTCCCCCAGAAGTAAGGGACCGAGTACGTGTTGCCTGGGTCGAACGACTTGTCGAGGAAGCGTGGGTCGATGTTATCGAAATTTTCGAGTTTGTCGTAATCGATCGGCAAGAGCAGATCGTCTTCGATCATCTTACTGATCGCATAATCGGACGGGACGGCGATATCAAACGCGGTACCGCCTTGCTGAATCTTTGTCAGCATCGCCTCGTTCGAGTCGAACGTTTGGTAGATGACTTTGAGTCCGGTCTCTTCTTCGAATTCGCCGATCAAATCTTCATCGATATAATCACCCCAGTTGTAGACGACGAGTGTGTTATCGCCGCCAAACCCTTGGGCCATGTTGATTTGATACACCCAAACCAACAAACCAAAACTGACGAGGAGCGGCACCGTCAACATGATGACTAGTTTTTTCATCGTCTTACCTCCTTCGCACTCCGTTGTGCGAGTACGTAATAACCGAGGACGAGTATGAGCGTGAACACGAACAAGAGCGTCGACAAGGCGTTGATCTCAAGTGAGATCCCTTGGCGTGCCCGTGAGTAGACCTCGACGGCAAGCGTCGTGAAGCCGTTACCTGTGACGAAGAACGTCACCGCAAAGTCATCGAGTGAATACGTCAGCGCCGTGAAGAACCCTGCGAAGATACCTGGCGTGATATACGGCAAGATGACTTTCGTGAGCACGTCCCACGAGCTCGCTCCAAGGTCACGCGACGCATCGATCAGTGTCGGGCTCATCTCTTGAAGCTTCGGTAACACTAAAATGACCACGATCGGAACCGAGAACGCGATGTGCGCCAAGAGCACCGAATAGAAACCGAGTTGAATGCCGAGCATCGTGAACAAAATGAGGAACGACGCTCCGATGATGACGTCCGGGCTGACGATCAAGACGTTGTTGAGCGATAAGAGCGACGTCTTCGTGAACCGTTGCCGTGCCGTATAAATGGCAAGCGCCCCGATGACACCGAGCACAGTCGAGATGGTCGCCGACAAGAGTGCAATGACGATCGTATTCAAGACGATGACGAGCAAACGGGTATCTGTGAACAACGATTTATACCACTCGAGGGTGAACCCTTCAAAGTTACTCATCGTTCCTCCACTGTTAAACGAGTAAAACACTAAATAGAGGATTGGTGCGTACAGAATAAAGAACACCGCAATCAAATACAGATTCGCTAACTTGAATTTTTTCTTCTTCATCGACGCACCGCTCCTTTCGCGCCCCAGTCACGTGTGATGACCATGACGAGTACCATCGCCAAAATCAAGAACACAGCGATTGTTGACCCCATGCCCCAGTTTTGCGTGACGAGAAATTGTTGTTCGATCGCCGTCCCGAGCGTGATGACACGGTTTCCGGCAATGAGGCGCGTAATCATGAAGAGCGACAACGCCGGAATGAAGACGATTTGAATCCCTGACTTCACCCCGTCGAGCGTCAATGGAAAGATGACGCGACGGAACGTCGTCCAGTTCGAGGCACCGAGGTCACGCGACGCGTAGACGAGCGACGGCGGCAGCTTCTCGATGGCGTTGTAGATCGGCAAAATCATGAACGGGATGAAGATATAAACCGAAACGAACACGAAACTGAAGTCCGTGAACAAAATCTGTTTCGTCCCGATGCCGATCGCCTCTAAAAATTGGTTCGTGATGCCGTACGTTCCAAAGATACCAAGGAACGCGTATGCTTTCAGTAATAAGTTGATCCATGATGGCAAAATGATGAGCAACAGCCAGAGCTGCTTATGTTTCGTTCTCGTCAATAAATACGCGGTCGGATACCCGATGAGAAGCGAGAAGGACGTGATGAGAAACGCATACCAGAACGAAGACAGTGTCATCGTCAAGTAAGTCGATGTGAAGAACATCTGATAGTTCTCTAAACTCAAGTTCCCTTCGATATCAAAAAATGAGTAGTAGACGACGAGGAGGAGCGGCGCGATGACGAACAGCGCAATCCATATCCAGTACGTCGTCAAATAGACCGTCTTGGCGGTTTGACTAGTTTGATTCATGGGCGACCTCCTCATACGATTCGAGACGACGGTCAAACTCTTCTTCGGTCTCGCCTAGACGCATGACATGAACCGCTTCGTCATCGAACGTGAGCCCGATTTTCGACCCGACGACTGATTTCTTCGTCGAATGGACGAGCCACTCGTTGCCTTCTTGGTCGTAACAGCAAATCTCGTAATGGACGCCACGGAACAGTTGTGAGTCGACATCGACGACGAGTTTCGCCGCATCGACCGACGTCATCTCCAAGTCTTCTGGACGGATGATGACTTCGACTTTTTCATTGCGGTCAAACCCTTGGTCGACACAATCGAACGTTTTCCCGGCAAACGTGACAAGGTGATCTTCAGGCATAACACCAGGAACAATGTTCGACTCCCCGATAAAATCAGCGACGAAGCGGTTGATCGGCTCGTCATAAATGTCTGTCGGTGTCCCGCTTTGAACGATCTCCCCATTGTTCATGACGAAAATTTCGTCAGACATGGCGAGCGCTTCTTCTTGGTCGTGGGTAACGAAGATGAACGTGATGCCGAGACGCTGTTGAAGTTCGCGCAACTCGTACTGCATCTCGGTCCGAAGTTTAAGGTCGAGCGCTGAAAGCGGCTCATCGAGCAAGATGACTTCCGGTTCGTTGACGATGGCACGGGCGATGGCGACGCGTTGGCGTTGTCCACCTGACATCTCGTCGATTTCACGTGACTCGTAGCCTTTCAAGTTGACGAATTTGAGCGCTTGTTCGACTTTCGTCTTGACGTCCGCTTCTTTCATCTTCTTGATGCGCAAACCGAAAGCGACGTTCTCATATACGTTCAAATGTGGGAACAAGGCGTAATCTTGAAAGACCGTGTTGACTTGACGTTTGTTTGCCGGCACGTCGTTGATTCGCTTCCCGTTGAACTCGATATCACCTTCTGTCGCATCGGTGAATCCAGCGATGATCCGAAGAATCGTTGTCTTTCCGCATCCCGAAGGACCGAGTAGCGTGTAGAATTTTCCACGCTCGATTTCAAAGTTAATATTCTCTAAGACGACAGTATCGTCGTACCGCTTCGACACGTTGTCAAAACGAATGATCGTTTCTGGGTTCATTTGGTTTCCTCCCTTGTTATAAATACGAATGTGTGGCGACGACGAGACACTCGCTTGCGCCATCAAAATCGTTGACGAGCTGATGCGCGTCTGAAGCGACGTAGTACAACGTCTCGCCCGGTTTGGCGAAGTACGTGTGGTTCCCGAGCTTGAGGGCGACGCGGCCGGACAGTACGTAAACGAACGTCTCCGCGCGTGACGGCTCGTACCGTTTGAACTCCCCTTGTTTTGAGAACGTGAGAAGAATCGGTTCCATCTCTTTCTCATTGGATTCTGGGATGAGCCACTCCGTCCGGTATAGCCGATTCTCGTCGACATATATCGTGCGGTCGTCCTCCGTGTAGACGACTTTTTGATTGATCTCCTCATCAAAGAACTCTTTTGGCGAGCACCCGAGCACTTCTAACAAGTCGAACAGCGTCTCAAGCGAAGGGGAACTCAAGTCACGCTCGATTTGGGAAATGTAGCCTTTACTCAAATCAGTACGTTCCGCCAACTCTTCTTGGGTCAACCCTTTTTTGACGCGGAGTCGTTTAATGTTTTGACCGACTTCCAAACTGTATTCCTCCTTCCCTTTCTAAGGAAAGTTTAGTGATACATGATACTTACTAAAGAAAGTTTATAAATACTCAACTCTAAAGCAAACAAATAGCGACTTTTATTATAACCAACTGTACCACGTTTGCAAGCAAAAAATCACGCAAGAATCGCGTGATTTTTTAGTGGAGATCCCGTTTCGAAATCAGGTGTTTGAATTTTTCATTTTTCGTTTGAAATAAGTGTAATTGTGCCCCGTACGCATCGATTTGTTGAACGACATATTGGAACGACTTTGCCTCCCCTGGGTACGGTTCACCAGCGCGGGCGAGTGTCGTCTCAAAATCTTCCCACAACACCTCGACCCACGTTAGCGCCTCGTCTTCATTCAACAAATCGTTCTTGTCTCTTAAGATTTCTGCCAACCGCTTGTATTGATCTGACCGGTTCATACGCGCACCTCCGATAGCTCAGAGAGCGGGATCGCATGTTCCATCGCTTCTCCTTCAAACGTTCCCCAACCCATGACGCCGTTGACAAACTTCAATCGGAACGGACGATTATTGTAGGTGACGATATACGTCGTACCTGGTTTGAACGATGCCGGATCAATCAAATAACTCTCCGCGATGGCGATGCGGCGCAGCACGACCTCAATCTCACTCACCATACCCATCTGTTCGGCTTTTCGTTTCCGCTCATGCAAGTCACGAATTTCTTGCTCGAGCTCATACTTTGATAATGCACTCAACCGTTTTTCCATTTCGTTCACCTCACTTGTAGCGTATCAGATTTTCCGAGTAAAAGAAAAAGGCGAAACTGAATAATGTTCAGTTCGCCTTGAAGTTATAAAGCGGTTTAATCAGTTGATCAATCGTGACGGCCGGTTCAATATAGCGCACAATCTCTTTCATCGATTTATAGACGAACGGTGATTCATCAATTGTCGACTTCCGAACCGAGCTCGACCAAACGCCTTCCATCGATTTTTTAAATTCGTTGAAGTCGACGCGTTTTCGTGCCGCTGAGCGCGACATGATGCGCCCGGCGCCATGCGGACCTGAGAAGTTCCAGTCCGGGTTGCCTTTTCCGGTACAGATGAGCGACCCGTCACGCATGTTCATCGGGATGATGACGCGCTCTCCGGCTTTTGCGGAAATCGCCCCTTTTCTGAGGATCATGTCGTCGTGATCGATATAGTTGTGCACTGTATCGAACTGATCGACGACGTTCCAGTTCATCGCTTCGACGATGACATCGGTCATCGTACGACGATTCTCTGCCGCATACTGTTGCGCGATACGCACGTCATGCATGTAGTCGTCCATATCTGTACCTTCGATATAAGCGAGGTCTCGCAATCCTTGTTTCGCCGCCTTCGCGTACTCGAGATAAGCGTGAATATCACTTTCGCGTCCAGTTTCTTTCAAACGCTCGATCTCATTCTGTACTTCTGTCGTATCCATCATATGACGGATCGCTCGCTGCTGATAGTGTTCTGCAATTTGGACACCGAGGTGGCGTGAACCCGAATGGATGACGAGAAACGTCCGTCCATGATCATCACGGTTCACCTCGATGAAATGATTGCCCGAGCCAAGTGTTCCGACCGAGCGTAACGCCCGGTCTAGCTTATACGGGGCGCGAACGTCTTCTAGCGGAATCTTTGACGCGTATGAATGCGCCGACTCCCGGATGTTCATCCCACTCGGAACAAGTTGACGAATCATATCGTCAAGTTTTTGAAAGTCGATCCGCTTCACATTGATCTCGGTGCAAAGCATGCCACACCCGAGATCGACACCGACGAGGTTCGGTACGATTTTGTCGTGAATCGTCATCGTCGTCCCGACGACCGAGCCTTTGCCGGCATGCATATCCGGCATGATTCGAATCGCTGCCCCTTCCGTGAACGGTTGGTCGACGAGCGTTTGAATCTGTGCACGCGTCATATCGTCAATCCGTTCATTGAAGACTGTAGCTTGATTATATTTGCCGATGATCTCCATAACGTCTCCTTTCTCAGCTGATCACTTGCTGTTTACTTTGCAACTCATGCATCCGGGCGTAGACGCCGCCGTCAGCGATGAGTGACTGGTGATTCCCGCGCTCGATGATTTGACCGTGGTCGAGGACGAGGATTTGATCGGCCTCACGAATCGTCGACAATCGGTGCGCGATGACGAACGTCGTGCGTCCGTATGTGAGCGTCTTCAGCGCGTCTTGGATGAGCGCCTCTGTCTCTGAGTCGACACTAGCCGTCGCCTCGTCAAGGACGAGGATGGCCGGGTCAAACACGAGCGCCCGGGCGAAACTGATCAATTGTCGCTCTCCACTCGAAAGTGAAGCGCCGCGCTCAATGACCGGCTCGTCGAGTCCTTGCGGCAACTGCTTGACGAACCGGTCGGCACCGACCGCCGTCAACGCTTGCCAAATCCGTTCATCAGGAATGGTCTCATCACCGAGCGTCACGTTCGTCCGAATCGAGCCCGTGAACAAGAACGGGTCTTGCAACACGATGCCGAGATGGTCCCGAACGGCTTGCGTCGGAAGTGTCGTCACGTCCACCCCGTCGATGCAAAGTTTTCCTGACGACGGATCATAAAAGCGCATGAGCAAGTTCATGATCGAACTCTTACCGCTGCCGGTGTGGCCGACGAGTGCGACCGTTTCACCAGGTGCAGCTTGAATGTCGATCTGTTGTAACACGGGCTTTCCAGCCTCATAGCTGAACGTCACGTTGTCGAACACGACTTCGCCATTAAAGCGCGGAATGCGTTCAGACGAGACGTTTTCGCCTTTCTCGTCGAGCAGTTGGAACATTCGGTCCGCCGAAACGAGCGCTTGTTGGAGCGGTGACAACTGGTTCATAATTTGCGTCACTGGCTCAAAAATACGGGACACGTAATCGATGTAGGCGTAAAGTATCCCGAGCGTGAGCACACTGCCCGTTCCGAGCGTTTGCGCACCGACGACCCAAATGAGGAGCGCGAGTGCCATGTTGCGGAAGAAGTTGACCAAGTTGTGCGACATAAGGGCGTCGAGCTTCAACAGTTTCCGGCGTGTCTGGAAGTTGTCGCTGTTCTTGACATCGAACTCATCATAGACGAGGTCTTCACGCACATACGATTGAATGATCGGCATCGTTTGGATGCTCTCGTTCAATTGTGCGTTCATATCGGCGACGAGCGCCCGGACTTTAAAGTTGTTCCGGGTCGAGAGACGCTGGAACAACTTCACCCAGACGATGACGACCGGGATGATGATGAGCGAGACGAGTCCGAGGCGAACGTCTAGGAAGAACATGGCGATCAAAACACCGATCATCATGACGACGCTTTGGAAGACGCGGGCGAGAACGCCCAAATACAAATCACGAATCGTCTCCGTATCGTTTGTGACCCGGCTGACGATTTTACCGATCGGCGTCTGGTCAAAGTAACGGACTGGAATCGTCTGCAAATGCCGCATGACGTCAAGGCGCATCGTCTTGACGATTGTATGCGCCGAGCGTTGCAGGAGCATCTGTTGCCCCCAGTTGAGACCTGCTGCGATGAGCAACAGGACGACGTAGATGGCAGATAAGACGAGGACGGCCCGAAGATCCGTCTCATAAAACTGGAAGACGTCGGTCGAAGACAACGGCACGATGTTGTCGTACGTCGCTGTCTCCTCACTCCGCGTGATGGTCAAGACTCCGTTATCGACTTCTCTGACCCCACCGCTCATGACGGCGTCCGGTACGAGATAGTAGCCTTCGGTCGTCTGAACGATCGAGACGGGACGGACGACGTCTTGCCCGTCCAACCGCGTCTCTTTCTCATAGTTATTGCCGTCAAACGAGACACTGCCCCCGGCCTCGACTTGAACCCAGTCGCGCTCGATGGCGACGATATGGTCATCGATGATAATTTTTGCGATATACGGTCCCGCAAGTTCTGCGCCGACCGCTAAAAAGAGTAGGATCAACCCGAGGAAAATCGAGCGCTTCACTTGTTTGGCATAGCCAACGAGTGAGCGAATCGTCTTTTTCCTGCGGACCGGATCTAATTCGTGTTGATCGATCATAAGAGATTCCCCCTTTCGTACGGATTACTCCGTCTCTCCTTGTCGATTGAACTGTTCGAAATACCAACCGTGCTGTTTCATCAGTTGGTCATGTGTGCCACGTTCCGTGACGCGACCGTCTTGCAAGACAAGGATTTGATCAGCGTGGGAAACGGCAGACAAGCGGTGCGCGACGATGAATGTCGTCTGTTCGGCACGGCTCGTCCGGACCGAATCGATGATTCGGGCCTCCGTTTTCGCATCGACCGCCGAGAGCGAATCGTCGAGCAATAAAATCTCTGGGTCTTTCAAGAGCGCACGTGCAATCGACAGACGTTGTTTCTGTCCGCCTGACAGCATGACCCCTTGCTCGCCGACGACCGTATCGAGCCCGTTCTCTAAATGCTCGATATCGGTATCAAACGCCGCAAGCCGAATCGCCGTCTCGAGGTCTGCTTCGGTCGCGTCATCGGCCCCGAACAAGATGTTGTCGCGGACCGTCTTCGAGAACAATAGATGTTCTTGTGACACGTAACCGCTCCAACCTCGTACTGTGTCGAGTTTAATTTTGTGAACCGGGATCCCGTTGACGAGCAACGAATCATCGATCGGATATTCGCGGATCAGCTGACGCAGGAGCGTCGTTTTGCCGGCGCCGGTCGGTCCGACGATTCCGATCGTTTCTCCGCGTGATACGTGGAGTACGATGTCTTCGAGCGACGGGCGGCTCGCACCCGGATAGCGGAACGACAACGATTTGAAGGTGATCTTCTCTGGTACGTCGACTTGCACCGTGCCGTTCGAGACGACGTCCGGCGCTTCGTTCATCGTCGCTTCAATCCGCTCTAAGCTCGCCGTCCCGCGTTGGACGACGTTGATCAACTCACCGAATGCGTACATCGGCCAAATGAGCATCCCTAGATAAATGTTGAACGAGACGAGTTGACCGAGCGTGATGTCATTCGTAAAGACGAGGTACGTCCCGAACGACAAGCCGATCAAGTAACTCAAACCGACGAGCAGTTTGATAACCGGTTCGAACAAGACGTCGATTTTGGCGACATGCATGTTTTTCGCCATGACGTCGTCGGTGATCGTATCGAACTTCTTCGTATCCGCTTCTTCTTGCACGAATGAACGGATGACACGAAGTCCTGAAATCGATTCGACGACTTGATCGTTCATGACGCCGAACGAATCTTGCGCCGCCGTGAAGCGGGCGTGAATTTGACGGCCGAGCTTATTCATCGACCAGGCAAGTAACGGCATCGGCAACAGTGCCGCGAGCGTCAATTTCCAATCGATGAACACCCCCATGATCGTCAATGCGATCAGCGTCATGTTGAACGAATCGACGAGCGTCATGACACCGAAACCGGCCGTCCGTTCAACCGCTTTCAAATCATTCGTCGCGAGCGCCATCAAGTCCCCAGTGCGGTGCTGTTGATAAAACCGCGGCGTCTGTTTGAGCAAATACCCGAAGAATCGGGCCCGCAGTTTTTTCTCGAGCAGGAACGCCGTCCCGAATAGACGCGCGATCCACAAGTACGATAAAACGTACGATAACACCATGATGCCTAGCAGTGAGCCGACGATTGTGATGAGCCGTTCCGTCGTCAAACTTCCTTCGCGGATCGCATCGATTGCTTGCCCGATAATCCATGGCGGGAGCATATCGATGACCCCGGTAATGATGAGCAAAATGATCGCAATGACATACGTTCGTTTCTGCCTCTTAATAAACCAATCCAATTGTTTAATCAGTTTCACGACTGATTCCCCCTTCCGTCCTTTCCGAGCACGCAAAAAAGCGCACTCCACCTGATTGTGCAACCAATCGGATGAAGTACGCTTGAAAGTCTTCAGTCATTTGCATGGTCAGGGAAAGGACACTACCCCTATCCAGCTGCCGTGTTACGCAGTCAAATACGAGTAGCCATATGATGTTGTGTGTGTGCGTTGTAGTGTAGTCAAGTACTTCATCATGCTGGCTCCTCTCTCTTCATAGTTTGAAAATCTACTAAAACCTTAGCAGACTGTTCAGAAAATTGTCAATATTTTTTTGTAAAAATATTGTAACTTGTTTCAGTTTAAGAAGAACGTCGCGAGAATCATCCCGACGATCCCTGTTGCCGTCACGTAATAAATCATCGGCATGAGCGTGTAGCGAATAATCGTTCCTTCTTTACCGAGCAGACCCGCGACCGAAGCGACCGCGACGACGTTCAGCACACAGATCATGTTACCAGCGTTCGCGCCGGCCATCTGCATCGATAAGGCGAGCGTCTCACTCATCCCGACCGAATCGGCGACATTCGTCGTCAAGCTCGAGAACATCATGTTCGAGAACGTGGCCGATCCCGATACGAACGCTCCGAGCGCCCCGATCCACGGCGCGACAAGCGGCCAAACGCCACCAAACGTGTCCGCTGCAGCCGTCGCGAGTTCGACTGGCATCGATGCGAGTCCAGCTCCGCCATTCTCTGAATGGATAAAGATTCGAACCATTGGAACTGACGCCGCAAGCGTAATTAACGTTCCGCCGATGCCGAGTGTCGTCGCTTTAAAGACCGACGTCACTTGCGACCAACTCATATTGTGCAAGAAGAACGTCGCAATCATCGTCAAGATGAACATGAACCCTGGTGAATAGAACGGCTCCCACGACGTCGAGATTCCTTCTACCCCTAAAATGTTCGGGAGGTCGATCCGGACACTGCGCGTCAACTCGTTCAAGAACGGGACCGTCCGTGTCAAGATGAGGAAGATCGTCAAAATCAAGTAAGGGGCCCATGCTTTCCACTGCGGAAGTTCACGTTTCCCTTTCCCGACCGTCGGCTGTTCAACCGGTTGGTCGAGCTCGTCGGCGTAACCGTCAAACGTCCAAACCCGTTTTGGCATGAGAATACCTTTTCGTGCCATCGCGACGAGAATCACAAGACCGGTCAAGCCACCGAGCATGCCCCCAAATTCAAATCCGAGGATGAGCGTCCAAATGTAAGCCGGAACGCTGTAGACGAGAGCCGCCACGAGGGCGATCGGCAATACTTCGAATGCGGGTTTGACCGACTTCGCTTTACTAAAGAATCGAGTCAGCATCAAAATCAAAATGAACGGGATAAAAAGACCAACGAGCATATCGATCAATACCGTCTGTAAGACGACACTTGTTAAAAATTCGATTGATTCCGGTTTGCTCACATCGAGCGAGAGTCCGTTACCAATCCCGATCAAAGCCGGTGTCCCGACTGCACCGAACGTGACGGCCGATACGTCGGCCGACAAGGCGATGACAACAGCCGCGATCGGCGGGAAACCTAGTGCAATCAATAGCGGGGCCGCCACCGTCGCCGGTGTCCCAAAGCCTGAAGCACCTTCAATGAACGAAACGAACAACCAGCCAACGATGAGGACTTGAATCCGCGGATCCGGTGTGATGGTGACAAAGCCGGAACGGATGGCGTTCATACCGCCGCCCTCTTTCATCGTATTCATCATCCCAATCGCGCCATACACGATCCATGCTGCCGTGATCGCGATGACGATTCCTTGCAACACAGCCGCTGTAATGCGGGTTGCATCAAGTTCCCAGACGAAGAACGCAAGTAGCGCCGTCAATAGGAGCGAGAGTGGCATCGCAACCGATGCTGGTAAACGCATAATAACCAATAATACAAGCACAGCCAAAATTGGCACAAGTGCTGTAATCCATTCAAAAATCGTCAATGTAGACCCACCTTTTCAGATTTTTTCCCCTGCCGTAAATGAATTTCCCGTTATGTCTCTTGTTCAGCGAGTCGTTCTAAAGTGCGGTCAATCACCTCATACGGAAATCCTTTGCTCCGAAGCTGCATCTTCATGCGCTGTTTCCGCTCATATGGGGCATATCCGTTATACTTCCGACTCAGTTTTTCAGCCTGCTTCAAGCAAGCCGAAAGCTCGACGTCCTCATCCTCGTTTTCCCAAAACGTAAGGATCGCCTCTGAAATGATATCAAACGAAAATCCTCTTTGCACCAGGGTTTGTTGAATTCTTTGTTGCACTTCTGTGGCGGAACGGCGATTTGTTTCCATTTGTTTCCTTTTTACGAATTTACCGGCTTTCTCGAGCTGATCTTCGTACGAGATCGCAGCGATAACCTCTTCGATGATTTCAGGTGTGATTCGAAGCTGGACCAATTCCCGCTTGATTTTGCTCGGCCCGCTCGGACTCGTATTAAACTTTGTCTGGGTGTAGGCTTTGGCGAATTCAGCATCGTTCAAGTAGCGTTGTTCAATCAATCTGTCAATCACGCGCTTGATGGCTGCCTCGTCTATCTCTTTCTTCACGAGATAGTCACGGACCTCTGAAACGGCACGCATTCGGTACGATAAATAATTGACGGCTGCTTTGTATGCTTTCTGCTCCTCTTCGGCTTGGAGGACATCACGGACAAAATCGTCTTCAAGTTCCATCCCTTTCGTCAATCCATATTTAATGAAGACGTCTAAATCGATGGCGAACGCGAACTCTTCTTGCCCATCTTTCTCGATGAAGACGTTCAAGCGGTCCTTGTTTTTCTTTTGAGCCGTAAACTTGCTGATTTTCATGAAACCCCTCCTTTTCCTGCTTCTAACATATCACGTTCCCCTTTTCAGAAGGATTTTTGATAAGTTAAAAGAAAGGGTATTTATACTAACTAGCTATTGTATTTACCGTTATCATACCCGATTTGAAAACGCTTCAAGAATAATGGAGGGATTCACATGAAAATTGCAATCACCGGTGGTACCGGATTGATCGGCCGGCCGCTCGTTCGGGCGCTAGCCGAGGCCGGTCATCAAGTCGTCGTCTTGACGCGCCATCCGCGCCCACGTCAAGGAGGCATCTCGTTCGTCGAATGGTTGACGCCAGACAGCCATCCCGAGACCGAACTCCAAGATGTCGACGCCTTTATCCACTTGGCAGGAGCCTCCATTAACGACGGACGATGGACGCACAAACAAAAACAAGCCATCCTCCAAAGCCGTATCGATGGGACGAAAGAAGTCGTTCGCATCATCAAAAACATGAAGCAGAAACCGGACGTCGTCATCAGCGGGTCAGCAATCGGCATTTACGGCGAAGACCGGTCGATCACTTACTCGGAATCGACACCGCTCCCGGACCGGACCAACTTCTTAGGAAACGTCTGCGTCTTATGGGAGAAAGAAATCGCGCCTGTCGCCGACATGGACATTCGTCTCGCCACGATGCGAACAGGTGTCGTCTTGTCGAACGACGGCGGCGCGTTCCCGCTCATGAAGCTACCCTACACGCTCGGTGCCGGCGGACGGCTCGGTTCCGGAAAACAGTGGGTCCCTTGGATCCACATAGACGACCTCGTCCGCTTATTCGTCTACATCATCGAGACCGATTCGATACACGGACCGGTCAACGGGACGGCGCCGACACCAGTGACGATGGACGAGTTCGGAAAGACGCTCGGACAAGTGATGCATCGACCGCACTGGGCCCCGGCTCCTTCCCCAATCCTCAAACTCGCACTCGGCGAAAAGAGCGTGATCGTACTTGAAGGTGCCAAAGTCGTTCCGACAAAAGCACTCAATCACGGCTTCCGTTTTCGCTATGAGACGTTAGAACCCGCACTAAAACAACTACTGCATTTGACTTGAAAGGAGACAGCTCGTGAGTAATCTATTAATTCGTAACGCTCATATTTACCCAATCACCGCGCCAAACTTTTACGGGGACATTCGCATAAAAGATGGAAAAATTGTCGAAATGTCGGACTTGTTAGACCCAACGGACGGCGAGACCGTCATCGAGGCGGAAGGCAACTTCCTGTTCCCCGGTTTCATCGATGCCCATACCCATCTCGGACTGTATGACGAAGGGACCGGTTCTGTCGGGAATGATGCCAATGAGACGGTCGAAGCGATGACACCACACGCACGGGCCATCGACGGGGTTTATCCGCTCGATGAAGGCTTTCGTGAAGCGCTCATGGCCGGTGTCACGGCGGTCCAAGTCATGCCGGGCAGCATGAACGTCATCGGCGGAGTGACGAGTGTCATTAAAACGCACGGCCGCTTCATCGAGGATATGGTGTTGCGCCGGTATGCTGGCTTGAAACTTGCTCTCGGCGAAAACCCGAAGCGCGTCCACAGTATGGGGAAATCCGGTGAGTTGACCCGCATGGGCATCATGGGACTACTGCGCGAGGCGTTCCGGACCGTCGATTCGACGAAAACGATCGGCACGTTCGGGAGTCAGATGATCCAACTCGCGCTCGACCGGAAGATGCCGGTCCGAGTCCACGCCCACCGCGCCGACGACATTCTTTCGGTCGTCCGTTTCGCTCAAGAGTTCGATCTCGATTACCGGATTGAGCATTGTACGGAAGGTCATCTCGTCGCGGAGAAGTTACGTGAACTCGGCGTCAAACATGTCACCGTCGGACCGACATTCACCCGTAAATCTAAAATCGAACTTCAAAACAAAACGTGGGAGACGTACCGCATCTTGCATGAACACGGTATGATCGTCTCGATCACGACCGACCATCCATATACCCCGGTTCAATATTTGAACCTATGCGCAGGCCTTGCCGCCCGTGAAGGCCTTCCGGTCGACGTCGCCCTGCGCGCCATCACGATTCATCCGGCCCAGTCACTTGGGGTTGATGACCGCGTCGGATCACTCGAAGTCGGCAAAGACGCCGACCTCGTCTTGTGGAGTCACTTCCCGCTCGACTACATGTCGAAGCCGATCATGACCATCGTCGACGGCCGTATCGTCTACTCGACGGATCGCTCGAAAACCCATCATGAAATGTGAGTAACCCCAGACGTGAAAGCGCTCTTTTATTTTTTTTGTGAAGTTACATTTTATTTGCTTGCTTTTTCAAAAAAAGTCTATAAAATAATCTTGTAACTCATAAAAGAGAGCAGCCAAGGCAAGTTCGAACAACGTAGCCAGAAGTATGCTTTCGTTACAACTATTCTTCAGCGGTCTGAACTAGGAGGAGGAATGTAAAGGTGCTCAAATTTCGTGAGCTTACCGACTGCGCGGAGTTGTTCGAACTGATGCAACACCCAGATGTCTTTCCATATGTCCGTCAAAAGACGGTCCACTTTGACGAGTTTTTATTTAGCACGAAGCAAATCATCGAGCTAGAAGAGCAAGGAAACATCATCTCACGTACAATTACGAACGAGTTCGGTACCCCGATCGGGACGATCAGCTTGTTCGACGTGGAAACCGGTTACGGCTTCCTCGGTACGTGGCTTGGCAAACCGTACCATGGGAAAGGTTACAATCAAGTCGCGAAAGAAACGTTCTTCTCAGAGCTGTTCTTCGACCTTGATATTGAGAGTGTATTTTTAAAGATTCGCAAAGCGAATGAGCGTTCGATCGCGGCGGCGGCAAAACTTCCTTATGCGTTTTGCGCCGACGAGATCCGGCCCGATTTGTTAGCAGAAATTAATAGCGGTGACGTCGAATACGTTTTGTATGAAGTGTCGAAGTCGAGCTTCCAGCTGTACTTGCATTCACTTCATGCGCCTGAGTTCGATCATTCGTACGAAGCCCAACTCGAAGCATAAGCCAATTCTGACAAAGAATTGGCTTTTTTGTGGCATTTTTGTGTGGATTTGTTGAGGACAACTTTACGACAATGAATAATTCTGTTCTAATTCGAAGAGATAGGTATGATAGAAGTATGAGGGAATTATCACATCCTTCGTTAACCGGTTTGTAAAGGAGAATGCCAGATGATAGAACCAGTATTTCGAATCTTAGTGACCGACGATGAGGAACAGATGCGCGATTTGCTCGTTTCCAATTTAGAAAAAGAAGGCTATGAGACGGTCACCGCCACGAACGGCCTTGAGGCGATCGACTTGTTAAAAGAACAGTCGTTCCACCTCGTCTTGCTCGACGTCATGATGCCCGAGCTCGACGGTCTGACCGCCTGCATGCGCATCCGTGAGTTCTCGAACGTCCCGATCATCATGCTGACGGCCCGGTCTGAAGAACTCGACCGGATTCACGGATTGAAGATCGGCGCGGACGACTACATCACAAAACCGTTCAGCCCGCGCGAACTGCTCGCTCGAATCGAAGCGACACTTCGGCGCACGCACAACTTCTCAAAAGAACAAGAAGCCACGTTCGACGCCGGTGTCTTATCGATCGATATCGAAGGCCGCGCCGTAAGCGTGAAAGGCAAAACTGTCAACTTGACGCGTAAGGAGTTCGATCTCCTCTATTTGTTCATCACGAACGAAGACAAAGTGTTCTCTCGGGAACAGCTCCTCGACCAAATTTGGGGTACCGAATACCACGGCAACCTCCGGACGGTCGACACGCACATTAAGACGCTCCGTCTCAAGCTCGGCGAAGCCGGTGGCTACATCCAGACCGTCTGGGGGATCGGCTACAAGTTCGAGGCAAACGTATGAAGCAATACACGATCCGGAAGCGGATTTGGATCACCATCTGGACGGCCAGCCTCTTCTCTGCGTTCGTGTTCATCATCATGACGTTTTACTTGTACGACAAGTTTTACATTCAGACGCAAGAAGAACTGCTGATCAACCGCGGAGAGAAACTCGTCACCATCTATAAGGCGGACGGCTTCTCCGACGCGTTCGCCGACAGCATGACGTACACGAACGAACTGACCGAAACGAAAGTGTTCCTCTCGTCCGTACGGGAAGATAGTCTCGGCTCCGGGAAGACGTTTTTACGCGAACAAGATCTCGCTCGTTTGCAAGACGGCTACGCCATCTCGGTCACGCGCAAGCACCCGACCGAGGATGTCGACATTCTCATGTCCGCGTTCCCGCTCATCCGTGACGGCGAACTCGATAATGCCCTCATCCTCTATATGGAGCTGAGCAAAATCAGTGAGCCGTTCCAACCGATCCGGCTGATGATCACGTTCTTGCTCATCTTGATGATTGTCAACTTGCTCATTTTCGGGACGCAAATCATCGACACGATCATTCAACCGCTCATCCAAATGAAACGAGCGTCGCAAGTATATGCCAAAGGTGACTTCACGCACCGCATCCCGATCGATTCCGATGACGAGATTGGTGACTTGGCCGAGACGCTCAACCGGATGGCCGAGTCGCTCGGACTCGTCGAGGAGCAGCGCAAAGAATTTTTGGCGAACGTCAGCCATGAGCTCCGGACCCCGCTATCTTACATTCGCGGGTATACCGAGATGCTGCAAGACCCGACGCTCGACGAGAAGACGCAAGCCCAGTATTACGACATCATCGAGAACGAGACGGAGCGGTTGCAACGACTCGTCAACGATCTGCTCGACCTCGCCCAGCTCGAACGCGATTCTTATCCGATGACGAAAGAACCGGTCGTGTACTCACAAGTGCTCGAAGACGTGTTATACCGGTTTGAACCGATCGCGCGCGCGAAAGGTGTCACCATCGAAGCGGATTTCGACTTCGACCTTATCATTCTCGGGGATCACGATCGCCTCGAACAAGTCGTCGGAAACTTACTCGATAACGCCCTTCGTTACACGGAAGCCGGCAGGTCGATCCATGTGAGGACGTTCGCGGAAGAGAACTATGCCATCACCGAGATTCGCGATGAAGGCCGGGGCATCCCGAAAGAAGACCTCGATCAATTGACGAAACGTTTCTATCGCGTCAACAAATCGCGGACGCGTGAAGACGGCGGTACCGGACTCGGACTCGCCATCGCCAAGCACATCATGGAACGCCATGGCGGCTCGATGCATTTCACGTCCGAAGTCGGCAGCGGCACGACCGTGTCGCTTGCTTTGCCACTCTTGCCAGACGATGAAGACATATAAAAGAGGCAGCCGCGGCTGCCTCTTTTTAAATATCTTTGCCTTTATAGGCATCATCTGATTCGTTCATGAGCCGCTCGCGTTCGGCGTGTGTCTGCGGGAACCCGTTCGCTTGCCATTCGGCCCGATGATTCGAGTCGAGTTGCGTCAACCCTGCTTCCGCCTCGTCTTTATCGGAATCGACACTTTCCATCTTGTCCATCTTGCTCCACGTGTTATCCTCCTGGTCTTGCGTCAACAGCGCCGCGACTTTCGGCGCGACGAGTGCAGCACCGGCCACACCGAGCACGATCCCCATCAATACTTTCTTATCCATCCAATACCCCTCCTTAGTCACTATGCACAGATAATTCCACTGTTCCCGAAACTTGAAACACTTTTCTAAAGCGTTTACACAAAATCAGGAAGTGGAATAACACTCAAAGAAGGAGGCGATGGAGATGAAAAAGCAGGAGCATACGTCAAAACGGCCGTTCGATAATCCGGACGCCGTCGATACAGACAAAGAGAGCATCTTTGACCAAGAAGGCATGGAGACGGTCGACCCGATCCCGGTCGAAGAGCTGAATCAAAAAGTGAAAGACGAGAAACGAAAGCGCCACTCAAAAGACGATTCGGTCAGCGAGAAAAAATATGACGGCAACAAATAAGGATGCGGACAAAGTTGTCCGCATCCTTATTTTCATGTTAGGTCTTTTGGCGAGAAGCCGTATGGTAGCATCTCTTCTTTTGTCATCACTTTCGTCTCACCGGCCATGTTGGCCAAGATTAACGTGAAGTCGTCACTCGCAAACTCGGCGATGACTTGACGACAAGCGCCACATGGCGAGATCGGGCCTTCCGTGTCTCCGACGACGACGACCGTGTCGATCGACTTGCTGCCTTCCGATACCGCCTTGAAGATGGCAGTCCGCTCGGCACACATCGACAAACCGTACGACGCGTTCTCGACGTTACAACCTAAGATTTCCTTACCCGTCTCATCGATGACGACGGCACCGACGTTGAACTTCGAGTAAGGTGTATATGCGCGCGACCGCGCGTCAATCGCCTTATGAACGAGCTCTTGAACTTTTTCATGTGGAATCATTGAATGTTCCTCCGCTTCTTGAATTTAAAAAGAAGTCTGACATCTGAACTATAACGTGAAAACGTTTTCTTGACAAGCGTTTTCACGGTCCCGTCAATATTTTTTCTTCTTCTTTTTCTCGAAGACGACAATCGATTCGACGTGAGCCGTTTGCGGGAACATATCGTACGGTTGGACGTAGTTGACCTTATAATCGGCTTTCATGAGTTGATCCGCGTCGCGCACGAGCGTCTGCGGGTTACATGACACGTAGACGATCCGTTTCGCTTTCGAAGAAATCATCGCGTTTAGGAGCTGATGGTCCACACCTGTTCGCGGCGGGTCGACGACGATGACGTCCGGAATCCACCCGTCTTTCACCCAGCGTGGAATCCAATGTTCAGCGCGCCCCTCGACGTATGTCGCATGATTGTAGCCGTTCTCACGCATGTGAGCATTTGCGTCTTCAACCGCTTCAGGTACGACTTCCATCCCGCGAATCTCTTTCGCGTGCGGTGCGAGCCAAAGTCCGATTGAACCGACACCGGCGTACGCATCGATGACGCGTTCTTCGCCAGTCAGACCGGCCGCCTCGACGACTTCACGGTACATGACTTCGGTTTGGGCCGGATTGAGTTGGAAGAAAGCACGTGGCGACAAGTGGTAATGCACGTCGTCTAGCTGCTCGTCCATCTTGTCTTGACCGGCGATGTGGACCGTTCGGTAACCGAAGATGACGCCCGACCGGTTCGAGTTGATGTTGATATGGAACGAGACGACGTTCGGCAATTCCATGATGCGGTCGCTGAGCGTATCCAAGTTCGGTACGTCCTCACTCCCGACGACGAGAACGACTTGAACGTCGTTCGTCTTGTAACCTGAACGGACGACGATCGTCCGGGCAAAACCGACGTCACGTCTCGCGTCATAGACCGGGATGTCGAGCTCGTTCAAAATACGGACGATGGCGTTGTTGACGTTCGTCGTATCACGTTGTTGCACCATGCAGTACTCGATCGGCACGAGGTCGTTCGAATTCGGCTTGTAGAGGCCTGAAACGATCTCGCCGCGCTGAACTGACAACGGGAATTGAGACTTATTACGATAGTACCAAGGGTTTTCCATCCCTTTCGTCGGACGGATATCGGACTTATCGACGTTCAACTTCGTCTTCTGACGGAACGCATTGCGGACGATGTCTTCTTTATAGTCCATCTGCAGACGCGAACTCATATGTTGAATCTGGCAACCGCCACATTCGTCATAAATCGGACAAGGCGGCTTGACCCGGTCCGGCGAGTCGTTGTGTCGCTTCGTGACCCGCGCCTCGGCATAGTTTCGTTCGATGCGCGTGATTTCAATGTCGGCTCGTTCCCCTGGTAACAGGTTTGGGATAAAGATGACCATCCGATTGATCATCGCGATGCCCTCCCCGTTAATGCCTAACCGTTCTGCTTTCGTGCTTGCACGTTCTCCTACGATCAATTTCAATGTGTTTCATCCTTTCGAGATACTTGTTCTAAATCTTTGGCGTAACGTACGACTTTCGCACGTAAGGAATCAATATCAGCTAACAATCGATGCAAATCCTCTGGCGTCGTGAATTCGTCTAACGTGTTGACTGATAAGCACAGTAACTCCGTTCTCGATTTTAACACGTTCATTTTCCCTGCCGTATCTGTTCGTGATTTACCCATCTCATGATCGCTCCTTCGCTTAGTGACAAAGAGTTGTTATTATAGCATACTATTTCGTGTAACTTGATGAAAAGGTGGAATCCACATGCAAAACATCTCGACGACGTTCGATCCGTGGGAAGCGTATCTCGATCAAACCGAGTTCGGTCGACTCATCCTCTCGAACGTCGAAGTGACGACGACGAAACTATGCAATATGCGCTGCGAGCATTGTGCGGTCGGCTATATGCTCGATCAAACGGAAGAACCCGAGGTCCCGCTCGAGCTGTTGATCTCGCGCCTCGACGAGATCGAGCACTTGCGCGCCTTCTCGATCACGGGCGGTGAACCGATGCTGTCGATGAAGTCAGTTCGAAACTATGTCGTCCCGCTTCTACGCTACGCTAAGGAACGCGGTGCCCGCACACAGATCAACTCGAACTTGACGTTGCCGCTATCTCGCTATCATCTTATTACCCCTTACCTCGACGTTTTGCACATTTCTCATAACTGGGGAACGGACGCCGATTTCTTAGAGGGCGGTTTCGCGATGATGGACCGCAAGCCGAGCGAATCCGCTCGCCTCAAAATGCTTCAGACGATGAAGGACAATGCCCGTGCCCTCACGGCCGAAGGGGTCATCGTATCGGCCGAGACGATGATCAACAAGCGGACAATCCCGCATTTAAAAGAAATTCACGAGGAAATCGTCTCGCTCGGTTGTCAACGCCACGAATTGCACCCAATGTACCCCGCAGACTTCGCTAGCGCGCTCGAGTCGGCCTCTCTCGACGAGATCCGTCAAGCTATCCATGACGTACTCGACATTCGGGACGAAAACGTATGGATGCTGTTTGGAACGTTGCCGTTTTACGCCTGCTCGGACTCAGAAGCCGACCGCGCCTTACTGCGGCGACTCTCGACCGCGAAAAACGTTACGGTCCGCAACGACCCGGACGGACGCTCCCGGTTGAACACGAACATTTTTGACGGTCAGATCATCGTCACCGACTTCGGCGACGAACTCGGCACACTCGGCACATTGTACGATACGTCGTTCCAAGACGCGTACGATCAATGGACGAACAGCGCATTGAACGCCACACTGTCGTGCCATTGCCCCGCCGTCAAATGCCTCGGACCGAACGCACTCGTCAAACAAGCGTACTATCCGACGGTCGACTTTAGACAACGTGTCGCCCAGTCGTTTTAATTATTTCGATTCGGGAAATATTTAGTATATAAAACGAATCGAGGTGTTCGATGATGACAGCGATCTATGTGTTCATCGTTACCGTCATGGGAATCATCATTTTCGGAGGCGTGCTCAGCATCTTATTGACAGCCGCATTCGTTTCGGACAAAGTAGACCATGATGAAGTGTTCAGTCAAGGCAGTTGGGACGATGAGTTATTGCAAATAAATCATACCCCTCAACCGATTGATGAACCAAAAAGCTGAGACCTCTCAGCTTTTTATTTTTGTATATGAGGTGAACTATGGAACGGTTTCGTTTTTCGATCTTATTGCTCGTCGTTTTTATTTCGGGCTTGATTCAAGGGGCGCTCATCCCTTTACTATCCACATTAATCGAACGTGACGGCAACCCGGCCTGGCTGAACGGCTTGAACGCGACGATGCTCTATTTGGGCGTCATCGTCTCGGCGCCGCTACTCGAACGGTTCGTTCGCAAATACGGATTCCGCCCGACGATCGTCCTCGGCATCGTATTGACGGCGCTCGCCACGTTCTTTTTACCGCTCTGGCCGTCACTGCTCATGTGGGCCGTCATGCGCTTCGTCATCGGATTCGGAGACTCGGCGCTTCACTACGGCTCGCAAGTGTGGGTCACGTCCGTGAGTGAGAAACGGAGTCTCGGACGGGCGATGGCGTATTACGGGATGTCGTTCAGTCTCGGGTTCGCGGTCGGTCCGTTGATCGCACCGCTCGTCGATATTCACTTTTGGCTCCCGTTTCTCATCTTGATCTTCTTCTGTCTCGGATCACTCTTCCTTATCTTCAAGGTCGACAACGAGTACCCCGAAGCGGAGAAAGTGAAGACGGACTCGACCGGACGCATCCGTCTCGTCTTAATCGGCGCCGGGTATACGCTGCTCCCGGCGTTCACATACGGTTTTCTTGAAGCAAGCTTGAATGCGAACCTGCCGATCTTCACGGTCCGTAACGACATCGGGCTCGCACAGACGAGCACGCTCATCACGACGTTCATCGTCGCGTCCATCATCGTACAGTTGCCGCTCGGACGGCTCGCCGACCACTTCGGGAAGAAACGTATCCTTCAAATCGTCTTGACGCTCGGTACGCTCTTGTTCGCCCTCGCGAACCTAGCCGTCGACAACTATGCGTGGCTGCTCGTCTTGTTCGCCTTGGCCGGTGCCGGACTCGGTTCCACGTATTCGCTCGGCCTCGCCCATATGACGGAAGTGTTGCCCCGCTCACTCTTGCCGACCGGCAACATGCTGTACAGCATCTCGTTCAGTGTAGGGTCGATCAGCGGTCCGATGATCGGTGCGTTTTGGGTCGCGTTGCCTAAAGAAGTATATTTCCTCATGTACGCCTTAATACTCGGCATCCTGTCGATCAGCCTATACACGTCAAAAGCTAAACCAATCGAAGCATAAGAAAAGGATGAATCTCCGCGGAGATTCATCCTTTTCGTTTGTCATTCGTTTGGTGGCCCGACTCTGACATCGTTTCGTTCGAACGCTCGGATGAACACCTCATCAAGAGCGAACGGCTCCGTATCGAGTGATGCCAATACGTCGGACTTGAGCGTCACCTCGATGACGCGGTCATTGATTTGCCACTTCGTCTGGATGTCGTCGCCTTGCCTGACGGCGCGCACATCGACTTGGTCGTGATGTTCTTTCAATCCGCGACTCACGCACTTCATCACGTACTTGACGTACTCATCTCGCGGCTGGCGCGACACGAGTATGTTTCGGACAATCAAATTTCTCGTCATGGCACAAACCCTCCCTTCTGTTAACTTGTCGTACGCAAGTCTTTACAACGAGGACCGATTCATAACTGAAAATTTTCAGAATTTTTAATATATTTTGCCATGAGAATAAACTTTCGTCAACTGTACCTCGAACTCATTTCGCGGCAGAGCCGCCCGGCCGACGACGACCTTGAAAATACGTTGACAAGTAGATGCCGGCGATGACGAATAGCAACCCGACGAGCGCGTTCCAAGGAATCGTCTCACCGAGCAGTAAACTCGATAACAGGACGCCGAACAAGGGAACAAAGAACATATAGAGCGACACCCGGCTCACCGGGTTGTGCTTCATGAGCGTGTTCCACAACGTGAAACCAATCGCTGATAACAATGCGAGGTATAACAGGAACAATAGCGTCTTCACCGTGTAAGGCAAGAACACGCCTCCCGGGTCAAGGATAAATCCGACGATCAACAGGCCGAGCGAACCGATCACCATCGCCCAAGCGGTCATCGGAGCGACGTCGTGGTGTCGCGAGTAATCTTTCGCGACCAAGTTTCCGAACGCGCCAGACACCATCGCCAAGATGAGAAGAATTTCACCGATTCCAAAACCAATTTCCGAGCTTGCTGTCGGCCAGTTCGCGATGACGATCCCTGAGAAACCGAGAGTGAGCGCGATGCCTTTCAACCGGTTCAACCGATCATCTTCATAACGGAAGTGGGCAAGCGCCATTTGAAAGAACGAAGTCGAGCCAGCGATGATCGACCCTTGCACCCCGGTCGAGATGGACAATCCGATATAGAAGAACAGATATTGCAAAAACGTCAAGAACGCCCCTAAATGTGCGTATGCCTTCAACTTTTCCCGATTTAATCGAATCGGCCGCTTGAAGACGAGCCGGCTGATCACAAGCAACAGAATACCGGCCAGTAAAAACCGTTCGCCAGCAAAGAACAGTTGTTGGCCGTACTCGCCTGCTCCGATGTCTAACGCCTCATAACTTAATTTAATGAACGGGAAAGCACTCCCCCATAAAAACGTGTTGAACAACGCCAACAGCGTGACGCTCCAAGAGCGTTGAAATATATTTTGCATGACACGAAATCTCCTTAATCTTTTAGTTTGTGAGTTGTTATAAATGGTGTTAAAATAGACTTACATGATAATCATTATAAATAAGGAAATTTTAAAAATGGATGATAAGCCCTTTAAACAAAGAAAGATAATGATAATCATCCTCAGTCATTATCATTTAACTGATATATATTCTCAATTGGAAAGAGGTGCCTACTATGAACGTACACGCAACTACTGCACAAGAAAAAAGCCACGTCTTCAAACGGGCAAATTGGTTCGAACATATCGAGCTCATCATGGCGCTCATCAGCGGTGTATTGATTGTACTCGCATATTTCACAGAAAGACAAGGCGGAACCCCTTGGATATACGTCACGCTCTACTTGAGCGCCTTCTTGATCGGCGGTTATGCCAAAGCCAAAGAAGGATTGACCGATACGTGGGAAACCCGTTCATTGAACGTCGAGCTACTCATGATCATCGCGGCGATCGGCGCCGCCTCGATCGGCTATTGGATGGAGGGCGCGATCCTCATCTTCATCTTCGCCTTATCCGGCGCGCTCGAGACGTACACGCTGAACAAAAACGAACGTGCTCTCGAATCGTTAATGGAACTCCAACCGGAACAAGCGACCCGTTTTGATGCGGCCGGCGGTCTCGAAGTCGTGCACATCGACGATTTAAAAGTCGGCGACCGGATTTACGTCCGGCCGGGTGAACGCATCCCGGTCGATGGGCGCATTTTGAGCGGGACCGCCTCTATCGAAGAAGCAGCCATCACCGGGGAATCGATTCCGGTTGATCGGACCGTCGGCGACGAAGTGTTCGGTTCAAGTGTTAACTTGAACGGGGTGCTCACGTTATCTGTGACGAAACTCGCCACCGAGACGTTGTTCCAAAAAATCATTCAAATGGTGCAGCAAGCCCAAGAAGAAAAATCGCCGTCGGCCCAGTTCATCGACCGCTATGAGGGACGATACGTCCAGATCGTGCTCATCTCGGTCACGGCCATCATCTTGCTCGGTCCCGTCCTCACTTCGTGGTCGCTCGAGACGAGCATATACCGCGGGATGATCCTGCTCGTCGTCGCCTCACCATGTGCCCTCGTCGCAGCGATCACACCAGCCGCGCTTGCCGCCATCGCCTCGTCCGCTAAACACGGGATTTTGTTCAAAGGCGGTGTCCACATCGAAAACATGGGACGTCTCAAAGCAATCGCATTCGATAAGACTGGGACGCTCACAATCGGTAAGCCGGTCGTCCAAACGGCGTTGGTTCATCCTGACATGGCAGCAGAAGACGTTTACCGCGTCGTCAGTTTGATCGAAGAACATTCGATGCACCCGCTCGCCGAGGCGCTCGTCAAGTTCACGGGCAAACACACGGGAGACATGGATCACTTTAAAGACATCACCGGTTCAGGCATCGAGGCGACGATTGACGGCACTTCCTACCGGGTCGGTAAACAAAAGTTCGCCGACCGGAGCGGTGACTTCTACCGCGAAGATGTCGAACGGTTAAAAGCCGCCGGACACACACTCGTCTTCGTCAGTGACGATAAGCAGACGATCGGTGCATTCGCACTGCGTGACACGTTACGCCCGGAAGCCAAACAAGCGATTGAGCGCTTGAACCATCTCGGAATCGCGACGATCATGATCACAGGCGACAATGAAGCAACGGCACGCGCCATCGCGACGGAAGCGGGCTTGACCCGCTACATCGCCGAATGCCTCCCAGAAGAGAAAGTTGAACAAATCAAGCTGTTAAAACAAGAGTACGGCACGATTGGGATGATTGGCGACGGCATCAACGACGCTCCGGCCCTCGCGACAGCAGATGTCGGGATCGCCATGGGCGAAGGAACCGACGCCGCACTCGAGACGGCTGACGTCGTCCTCATGAAAAACGACCTCGTCCGCTTAAGTTCAGCAATCGAGCAATCTCGTAAATTGAACCGGATCGTCTTACAGAACGTCGTGTTCGCCCTCGGCGTCATCCTCGTTTTGATCGCGACGAACATCTTCGAGTTGCTCGTCATGCCGTTCGCCGTCGTCGGTCATGAAGGGTCAACGATTCTCGTTATTTTGAACGGGCTGCGCTTGCTCAGTTCTTCATGGGACTGACAAATTTCGACAACGTTTGAAACCGTCATTGAAAGCGAATGACGGTTTCGCTATAATGGAAACAGTGTGTCTAACAGACCGATAACAGATAGATGATTGGCTAAAGGTGGTACAGCATATGAATACGATTGCAGTGATCGGCAAAGTGTTTGTCGATATTAAAGGAACATCGTTCGCCCCGCTTCATAAAGATGCGAAAAACGTCGGAGACATCGCGTTCTCGAACGGCGGAACCGGCCGTAACGTCGCGCAAAACTTAGGCATCCTCGGTAACGACGTCCGGTTCGTGTCAACCGTCACAAACGACCAAATCGGGATGGGTGTCCTTCAAGAGCTTCGCGACTTAAACGTCAACGTCGATCATGTCGACCTGCTTGAAGATAACGGTATGGGCATGTGGCTCGCCGTCATGGACAATAACGGCGACCTCCAGACCTCGATCTCGAAACAACCAGATGAAGCGATGATGGAACAATGTATCCTCCGCCGAATCGATACGGTGTTCGCCGAAAGCGAAGCCGTCGCCATCGACCTCGATCTGTCGGTCAACGTCTTAAATGAGACGATTGAACTTTGTCGCGAGATGAAGCTCCCGCTTTACGGGGTGTGCGGTCATTTATCCGTCATCGAGCGAAATCGCCACTTGCTTCAAGGCTTCACCGGCTTCATCTGTAGCCGTGAAGAAGCCGAAATCCTGTCTGATATGTCAATCGTCACCGTCGATGACGCATTGCGCGTCGCCGAAGTGCTCGCGATGAAAGGTGCGCCGCTCACAATCGTCACGATGAGCGAGCTCGGTGCCGTCTACGTCGATCTCCGGACGAACGAGCAAGGACACGTCCCGACGACGAAAGTCAAAGTTGCCGATTCAACAGGCGCCGGTGATTCATTCTTTTCGGCCGTCATCTCTGAATTGATGAAACATCATTCGATCGAAGACGCGCTCCGCCTCGCCATGCGCGTCGCCGCAAAAGTCATCAGTTCTCACGAGAACGGTTTGACTTCTGATATGTACAAATCGCTAGAACAAACGACGACAGATTAACAAAGCGCATCGACGGTGAGTCGATGCGTTTTGTTCACTATAAGCTACCGAAAGGAACGATCCCATTGGTCAGAACAAAATTACGCAGCGCCATCATCCTCACGAACGAACACGACGAGGTCGCGCTCATTCGACGCGAAAAAGAAAACGCACTCTATTACGTCTTCCCTGGCGGCGGTGTCGAGTTTGGCCATACGGCTGAAGAAACTGCCGTCCGTGAAGCTTATGAAGAACTCGGCGTCAACGTCGAGCTTGAAGGAGTCGCCGCCTACGTCGCCTTCAACGGTGAATTGAATCCTTATTTTTGGGCCCGCGTCACAAGTGGCGAATTCGGAACTGGTACAGGCGAAGAGTTCCAAGCTGAACAAACGAACGGCTCGTACACCCCGATTTGGGTGAAGCGGAGCGCATTGAGCCGCCTGCCGGTCAGACCCCCTTCTTTAGCCGAGCTGCTCACCACCAATCCAGAACGATTCTTTGACAAAACGTTAGCCGAAGACTGAATCAATGTGTAACCTGCTGACAAATCGGGAAAGATAGTTTCTAACGATAACGTTCAGGAGGATATGTGCATGGATACTACAGAAGTGAAAGAAAAAAAGAATTGGCTCTCCTTCGGGAAAGAGTTGTTTCGTCGTTTTAAAGAGCATGACGTTCAAGATTACGGCGCAACGCTCGCTTTTTTTTGGTTCTTATCGATTTTCCCAGGAATCATTTTTATTTTAGCGTTGCTCTCGTTCTTCGATATCACGCAAGCGTCGTTTCAAGAACAGCTAAATAACCTAGCGCCAGGTTCGGCGGCGACCGATTTTTTATCAGGGATCTTTGAGGCGATCGGCGAGCCACGAGGCGGACTGCTCTCGATTGGTGCGATTTTAGCGATTTGGTCGGCCTCTAAAGGAGTCGAACGATTGATCAATATGGCAATCCACGCGTACGGTGAGGACAACGAACGCAACTTCTTCGTCAGTAAAGGCATCGCCCTCGGCTTGACGTTCCTCCTCGGCGTCGGCGTCTTGCTACTCATCATCTCGAACGTGTTCGGTTCACAAATCATCGAATTCATTTCAGACTACCTCCCGATTTCCGGTGCCGAAGTCGTCTTGATCAACGTGTTCCGTTACGTGCTGACGACGGTCATCTTAATCTTGACGCTGTCGATCTTTTATAAGATTGCACCGCAACAACACGTGTTTTGGAAAAGCACCGTCCCCGGCGCCATCTTCGGCGTCATCGCTTGGCAGCTCGTCTCACTCGGTTTTAGCCTATACGTCTCGAACTTCGGTAACTACGATTCGACGTACGGATCACTCGGAGGCATCATCGTCACGTTGCTTTGGCTGCAGTTGACCGGCATGATCATCTTGATCGGCTCTGAGATCAACGCCACGTGGCAACGCTTCTTCAAAACCCCGAGCGAGCAGGAGTATGAGAAAAACTATAAGAAAAACAAAAAATCCAAGTCGAAAGACTCGGACGAAGATGACTACAAAGATATTCCGGTCAACACGTACGGATGACAAAAGGCGAACTCCGTTGAGAGAGTTCGCCTTTTTGCATGGATGATTATGCCTCTACGACATCGAGTCGCCCCGTTCCTGGATCGATGACAAATCCGTGGACGTCCGTACCCGGCGGCAGGAGCGGATGGTTTTTGATCAGACTGACCGAGTTGACGACGTTCGCCTCGACCGAGTCAAAGCCATGCAACCACTTCTCCAAGTTCATGCCTGAGGCTTTGAGCGTCTGTAACGTCTGCGGATCAATTCCGCGCCGCTCCATCTCGCCGATGACCGCGTTCGGGTCGATAGCGGCCATGCCGCAATCGTAATGTCCAACAACGATCACCTCTTCCGCACCGAGAGCGTATAAGGCGACGAGAATCGAGCGCATGACCGATCCGAACGGATGCGACAATACCGCGCCCGCGTTTTTGATGATTTTCGCGTCGCCGTTCTTCAAACCGAGCGCATGTGGCAATAACGACGTCAACCGTGTGTCCATACAAGTTAAAATGACAATTTTCTTATCAGGAAATTTATCTGACACGTACTGCTCATACTGCTTCTCTGTCACGAACCGTTCATTGAACGCAAGCATGTCTTTGACGACTGACATATCGTTCCCCTCCTCTATGTTTATGCGATAACGCGTGCGACGATCAATCCGATGACCATCCAGGCCCCGAACAACGTGTTGACCTTCGCCGTCATCGCCATCGCCGGCATCAGGTCGGCCGGCTCACGTTTCACCCAGAACCGCTTCACCGCACGAATCATGATCGGAACGGTCATTAACGAAAGCAATACCCAAGGCGTGACCCCGTAAACGAATACGGCGACGAGGATACCAATCAGCGCTACGATAAAGAATCCGGCCAAAACGAGCACGGCCCGGCGATGTCCGACGAGACACGCGATCGTGCGTCGTCCGTTCACCTTGTCGTTATCCAAGTCTCGAATATTGTTGGCCAGTAAAATCGCCCCGATCAAGAGCGCCATCGGGAACGACACGAGCAACAACTCAGTCGTCACCGTGCCGATTTGGATATACCCTGAAATCCCGATGATGACGTAGCCCATGAACAATCCGGCGACGAGTTCACCGAACGGCGTATACGCGATCGGAAGCGGGCCACCCGTATACAGATAGCCGACCACCATCGACAACGCTCCGATCCAAAGCAAATGCCAGCTCGTCGAAGCGGCAATGTATAGACCGAGAACTCCCGCGACGCCATACATCCCGAGCGCGATGCCGAGCACTTGACCCGGCGTGAACCCGTCTCGCACGATCGAGCCGCCAATTCCAATCGAGCCCTCGTGGTCGAGCCCGCGTTTGTAGTCATAGTATTCATTAAATAAATTCGTCGCGATTTGAATCAAGACCGAGGCGATGAGCATCGCCAAGAACAGACCCCATTTCAAATCGGTTTGACCGACGACGATAAACGTTCCTAACAGCACCGGAATAAAGCTCGCCGTCAGTGTGTGCGGACGAATCATGCGCCAATAAGCACCTTTCTCTCTCTTCTTCATCTACTTCCCTCCCTTCGTTAGTTTACGTCTCCACAAAAAAATCTGTCAATGCCCGCCCCTCAATCGTCTGAAGTCATGTTTCTCGAGCATTTGACGGGCAGTACAGCCGTTAAGTCATGATACACTAAAAGATGAATATTCTATCGGATTGAGGAGGCTTTTCTTATATGCCAGATACTCAAACACACATTAAACAACGAATCGAACAAGCGCATAAACGCGCACGCGCATGGCAACGACCTGTCCTTGCCTCATACACGTGGGAGATCCCTTCGTTCGACGCGTTTCATATCATTCAAAATACAGAAACATCACACTATTATTTTTCGACACCCGATCGCTCACTTGAAATGCTCGGTTGTGCCGACGCGCTCGTCTTGACGGCGTCCGGACCCGAACGGTTCCAACGTCTGCAATACGACTGGAGCCTGCATCGCCGAGATGTCGATGCCGTCATCTATGCGTTCTCAGGATTTTCGTTCGATACGTTCGTCCGACCTCAAAAAAACATGTGGGACTCATTCGGCGAGGCGGCTTTAGTCGTCCCTAAATTTTTATACCGTCGTTCCGGTGACAAGCACACGTTGACGGTGTCGACCCTTGTTTCTTCAAACCAGACCGTTGAACAATATTTAATTCAACTAGCCGACCAATTGGCCCAGTTCAACGCCCTGCACGCGCCCGATGAGTCGACACCGACGTATTCGAAAGTAAAAGACGGCGTCGATCACTTTAAATCAAGTTTTCAACAGGCGAAAGGATATATCGCCGAAGAAAAAGTCGAGAAACTCGTCATCGCCCGGGAAGAGATTTACCAGACGTCAGATGAAGCGTTCCCGTTCGCGAAGACGCTACGGCACTTGTCTGAACATCAAGAAGGTAGTTACGTGTTCTTATATCAACCGAAACGGGAAATCGGATTTTTCGGGGCCACACCGGAGCGGCTCGTCCGTAAACAAGGACCGCATATCGAGACCGCGGCCATCGCCGGCACGATCAAACGCCCGGATACGGACGCGGAAACCGAGACGGCGAAACAGCAGTTGTTGCATGACCGTAAAAATTTAGAGGAGCACCAAATCGTCGTCAAAGACATTCAAAACGCTCTCACGCCTTATGCAGCGACCATTCATGTCGCACCGTCCCCGACGATTTTAGAGAACCGCTCGGTATTTCATTTACACACACCGATCAAAGCGACTTTGGACACGAACGCGTCTCTCCTCTCCATCATTGAGTCGTTGCACCCGACACCCGCACTCGGCGGTTCTCCGAAGCGGACGGCCGTCCGCTTGCTGCGCGACATCGAACGGTTCGATCGCGGCTGGTACGGCTCACCGTTCGGCTGGTTGAACACCGACGGAGAAGGTGAATTTGTCGTCTCCATCCGTTCGGCCCTTGTCCAGCATCAGTTCGTGGCATTATACGCAGGCTGTGGAATCGTCCAAGAGTCTGAACTCGAATCAGAGCTAGCCGAGACAGAAGTCAAATTGAGCCCGATCAAGCAAGCGCTCGGGTTAGACCAAGTCATTTCAGGAGGCAATCACGAATGAACGATATGTTAACGAATTGGGTATCCCATATGATGAATCGACTCGTCGAAACTGGGATTTATGACGTCGTCATCAGTCCCGGTTCGCGTTCGACACCGCTGGCGATGGCCGCGTATTTGCACCCGAATATACGCCATCACGTCGTCGTCGATGAGCGTTCAGCCGCTTTCTTCGCGCTCGGACTAACCCGCGCTGGCGAAGACGTTCGGCCGGTCGCATTAATTTGTACGAGCGGCACAGCCGCTACCAACTATTTTTCAGCTATCGCCGAGGCAACGATTTCCCAGCTCCCGCTCGTCGTCTTGACGACAGATCGGCCGCATGAGTTGCGTAACGTCGGGGCCCCGCAAGCAATCGATCAAGTCCGTCTCTACGGTGAACATGTGAAGACGAGCCTCGATCTACCGGTGCCCGAGCCAGAGAGTCTGCGCTATATGGAACAAGCCGTCGGACGTCTCGTACGCTTGAGTGCGCAGGCCCCGCTCGGACCGGTCCATATTAACATTCCGTTCCGAGAACCGTTACTGCCCGATATCGAACGTCTGAAGTCACAATTGACCGCCACTTCGAGACGGAGCGAGACCTCGTACATTCGTCCCGTCACCGACGACTTGGTTCGCTTCAAACAAGAGACGGCCGTCGAACGGCTCGCTTTCGTCGTCGGACCTGGCACGCCGACGTCTTGGCTCGAAACCATCTCCAACGTAGCAAACACTCACCGAATTCCGGTGTTCGCCGATCCGCTCAGTGGCATGCGTTGCTTTGACGGCGTTTTGACGAATTATGACACGTGGCTCGCAAGTGAGCATAGCCCAGAATGGACGCCGAATGCGGTCGTTCGCTTCGGTGCGGCTCCTGTATCGAAACGGTTGAATGAATGGCTCAAACAGACCCACCAAATCTTGATTGAACAGCCTGGCTCGTTTCGCGACCCATCGAGTCGTGCGACTGTCGTCTACGGCGACGCGAATGATTATTTGGAGGTCATCGACGTCCCGTTTGACGACGTCTACTCGGCTCGCTTTTCCTTATTCGAACAAGTCGCCGAATCGGCCAAACCAAGTCTGAGCGGTGAGAGCGCCTTGACCCGCCACGTCTTGAACGCTCAGATCGACCGCTTGTTCGTCAGCAACAGCATGCCGATCCGTGACGTCGACACGACGCTCGGCGCCGGACAAGCCGTATCCGTCTTCGCCAACCGAGGCGCGAACGGGATCGACGGAATCATCTCGAGCGCGCTCGGTGCTTGCCACGACACAGAACGAGCCGCGTTACTGATCGGTGACTTGGCGTTCTATCACGACAGCAACGCCCTGCAGTTACTAAAAACGCATCCTGGCTCGTTCTCGATCATCGTCGCCAACAACAACGGTGGCGGCATCTTCTCCTTCTTACCGCAAGCATCAATCGAGCCACAGATGTTCGAAGACTTGTTCGGTACACCGCTCGACTTGAACATCCGTGGCTTCGCCGACACGTACGGGCTTAGCTATCAACTGCTCGAACGTCCAGAAGACGTGACTGCAGCGATCGAGGCCGGGATTCAGTTGATTGAGTTCCCGTCCGACCGTGCCGACAACGTCTTATCCCACCGGAACTGGACGGAATCGATCTGCACGCGTCTCACTTTGGAGAATGGGACGTGAGACGCACTGTCCGTGACGTGTCGTATGAAGTGCTCGAGCACGGGTCCGGAAGACCAGTCCTCTTGTTGCACGGCTTCACGAGCAACGCAGGATGGCTCTCACATTTCCCTGACTTGCCGGTGCGCCTCGTCGCCCCGTCCCTGCTTCAACATGGACAGACCGGCAGTTGCTCGGTCGCCCGCGCGAAGATGAGCCAACAAGTGAAGGATTTATCGACGCTGCTCGACACAGACGAAAGACCGTGGACGGTCATCGGCTATTCGCTCGGCGGCCGCATCGGCATGACACTCGCAGCCTGTGACGAGCGCGTGGACCACTTCATCGGGATTAGTACGACGCCCGGTCTTATCGCTTCAGAACGACGAGCGCGACGCGACGCCGATGAACGGCTCGCGCGACGGATCGAGACGGACGGAATCGAAGCGTTCGTCGCCGCATGGGAGATGCTCCCGCTTTGGCGCCAAACGGACGAGATGCGGGCATCACTTCGACATGAGCGGCTCGCTCAAGATTCGTCGGCGCTCGCGAACAGTTTGCGCGCCATTGGGACCGGCAGTATGCCGTCGTTATGGACGGATCTTGACCGCCTGCCTCGAACCGATTTGATCGTCGGCGCCCACGATGTGAAGTTTCAAACGATTGCTCGCGCTATGCGTGAACGTCGTCCAGACATTCGGATACACGAAATTTCGAATGCGGGCCATGCTCCCCATATCGAGAACGCCCAACAATTTGGTACAATGATAGAGAAATTGATTTTAGGGGGAATTTAAATGGAATCAGTAGCAAACTGGACATCGGTCCGGACGTATGAAGACATTAAATATGAGAAGTGGAACGGGATCGCAAAAATCACGATCAACCGCCCGGAAGTTCGGAACGCGTTCCGCCCGCTCACGGTCAACGAATTGATTGACGCGTTCGCGCGCGCCCGTGACGATAAAGAAGTCGGCGTCATCATCTTGACAGGTGAAGGCGATCAAGCCTTCTGCTCAGGTGGCGACCAAAAAGTTCGCGGTCACGGCGGCTACGTCGGTGACGATGATATCCCGCGCTTGAACGTCCTTGATCTTCAGCGCTTGATCCGAGTCATCCCGAAACCGGTCATCGCCATGGTCGCTGGATACGCCATCGGTGGCGGACACGTCTTGCACCTCGTCTGTGACTTGACGATTGCGGCCGACAACGCTCGTTTCGGTCAAACTGGACCGAAAGTCGGATCGTTCGACGCCGGTTACGGTTCAGGCTACTTGGCCCGCATCGTCGGACATAAGAAGGCTCGTGAGATTTGGTACTTGTGCCGTCAATACGACGCACAACAAGCGCTCGACATGGGGCTCATCAACACGGTCGTCCCGCTCGAACAGCTTGAAGCCGAGACGGTCCAATGGTGCCAAGAGATCTTGCAACACTCGCCGACAGCACTCCGCTTCTTGAAAGCTGCGATGAACGCTGATACGGACGGCTTGGCCGGGATCCAACAGCTCGCCGGTGATGCGACGCTCCTTTACTACACGACAGATGAAGCAAAAGAAGGCCGTGACGCCTTCAAAGAAAAACGTGACCCTGACTTCGGTCAATTCCCGCGTTTCCCGTAAATCGTAAGAGAGTAGCGAATTCGCTACTCTCTTTTTGGAGGTAATTGTGATGGATTATGATTTGAAGCAACATCCTGTCGACACAATCGCCCTCGTCACCGCAACGGAACGTCTGACGTGGGGCGAATTGATCGATGAGAGCTCGCGCTTGGCACACTTTTTAGGCCGGACCGTTCCGGACGCTCGTCACATCGGACTGTATGCGTCAAATAGTAAAGACTATATCATCGCAGTCCACGCCGTCCATTTGCTCGGAAAAGTACTCGTGCCATTGAATACACGTTTGACCACAAGCGAACTCGCGATTCAACTCGACAAGGCCCACATCGACATCTTACTCGTCGATCAGGAAATCGACCTCAACGTCCCTCAAATTGACGTGAGTGTGCGCGATAAAGAGCCGTTACGCCGACATCATCGTTGGGGCCGTGACGAGGTGATGTCGCTCATGTTTACGTCTGGCACGACCGGACGCGCCAAAGCGGTGAAACAGACGTACGGAAATCATTGTGCGAGCGCCGAGGCCGCAAAAAAACATCTCGGATACGAGCCGACCGACCGCATGCTCGTCGTCACACCGCTGTTCCACATGAGCGGGCTCGCCCAAGTGTACCGCTGCGCCTTGTTCGGCTCGACATTATACGTCGAACCGAAGTTTGACGTCTTGCGTACGATCCAATTGATCGCGTCCGAACAGATCACTCACCTTTCCCTCGTCGCCGTCATGCTCGGACGACTGCTCGACGCCGGATTAACGAGCCACCACCTCCGCGTCATCCTCGTCGGAGGCGGCCCGGTGCCACGGCCGTTGCTCGAAGAAGCAGACCGCCGCCACTTGCCGATCGCGCAGACGTACGGGATGACGGAGACTTGCTCTCAAGTCGCGACGCTGTTACCGTCTGAAGCGCTTGACCACATCGGTTCAAGCGGTCAAGCGATCGCACCGACCCGCATCCGTATCAGTCGCGATGGTGAGATTGAAGTCAATGGCCCGACCGTCACGCCCGGCTATTATAACGAATCGGAAGCGAACGCTTGGACCGAGGACAGGTACTGGCGAACCGGCGACCTCGGAACGATCCAAGACGGCTATTTATATGTTTTGGATCGCCGGAGCGACTTGATCATCTCGGGCGGAGAAAACATCTATCCCGCGGAGATCGAGAGCGTCCTGTTGCGATGCCCCGGTATCGAGGACGCAGGTGTCACCGGGAAGCCTGACCCGACATGGGGCGCCGTCCCGATCGCCTATATCGTCGGGACGTACGACCCTCACGAACTTACGCAAATTTTAAACGACCACCTTGCTAAGTATAAGCACCCAAAGGCATTGATCACGGTCACTCAGCTCCCACGAAACGCCAACGGAAAATTGATGAGGCACCGCTTAAAGGAGACCGATTATGATTCAACGAGCTGATCTTTACATCGTTCCACTTACGTTCAAACATCCACTTGTAACAGCCCATGCCGTTTTGACGACGAGACGGACGGTCATTCTCCGTCTGGAAACGACCGATGGAGCAGTCGGATACGGTGAAGGTGTCGCCTTTGAGACGCCGTGGTATACGTCGGAGACGGTCCGCTCGACCGTCGACACGTCTGAACTGATCTATCG
This sequence comes from Exiguobacterium sp. SH1S21, assembly GCF_004337175.1. NCBI lineage: Bacteria > Bacillati > Bacillota > Bacilli > Caryophanales > Exiguobacterium > Exiguobacterium sp. SH1S21. Next base: position 55,808 of record NZ_SJUY01000006.1, read on the forward strand.
ATTGCTGAACGGACAGACGGTCAGCGCGACCACATTTTCAGACCATGTCCGTTCAATCATCGGACATCCGATGGCAAAAGCGATGTGGGAGAGTGCACTCTGGGAAATCGAGGCCGCCCGTGCTGGCGTGACGCTAAAACAACTTTTGCAAGCCGGACATCACGTCGCTTGTGGGCGGACGATTGGGATCGGCTTGCTCACCGAAACGTTGAACGCGATCGAACAAGCGCTCGATTCCGGGTTCGAACGGATCAAGTTGAAAGCATCGCCCCATGAGCTATTGACGGCGCTCGCAGAAGTACGAACTTTTTTCCCGGACGCTCCGCTCATGATCGACTTGAACGGCAGTGCGCACGAGCAGCCGCTCGACTGGTTCGAACAACTCGACGCCCATCGCCTCTTGATGATCGAACAGCCTTATCCGAGCGACTGCTGGGGCGACTCGGCCGACCTGCAATCAAAACTCAAGACGCCCATCTGTCTTGACGAGTCCATCACGTCACGGCAAGACGTCGAGACGATGAATCGGCTTCAGGCCGGACGCATCGTCAACATTAAACCTGCCCGCGTCGGGGGATTGACCGAGGCGCTCGCAATCCGTGACAGCGGTACTCCGTATTGGGTCGGCGGTATGTACGAATCATCGATCGGCCGTTATCATACGCTCTTATTCGCCTCGTTGACGGGTGCCGCCTATCCGGCCGACATGGCCGGAACGAGCGCCTATTTCGAGACTGACTTGCTCGATACGCAGCTCGACGTCGAAAACGGTCAGCTCTCGATCCCTGACGTCGTCACTCCGGATTGGAAAAAGATTCATCAGTTAAGCGAACAAATCATCCAGTTAACGTAAACAAGGATACAGACCGCGGTCTGTATCCTTGTTTGATTACATTATTCTTCTCGGAACGTGCCAGTCAACACTTCATAGCCGTCCTCGGTCACGATGACCGTGTGTTCAAACTGCGAGACGGGGCTGTCGTTCGGTGTGAATAACGCCCAGCCGTCCTCTTCTGACTGGTAGACGATCTCGTCTTTCGTCGAGACGAACGTCTCGACCGCGATGACTTGACCGACTTTCAAGATGTCATTCTCTTCCCGGCTATAGTAGTTGGAGATCGTCTCCGGTTCGCCGTGGAGCGTGCGGCCGAGTCCATGACCTGCCAAATTTCGAATGACAGTGAAGCCATTTTTGCGGACATCCGCGTAAATCGCTTTTCCGATCTGGTTCACTTTCGTACCGGCCTTCACTTTGCTGAGACCTGCTTCGAGCGACGTGAGCGAGACCTCGACTAAGCGAACATGTTCTGGCGATTTCGGTGTACCGGCAATCACCGTCCGTCCCGTGTCTGCATAATAGCCATCTTTCACGGCAGACACATCGACATTGACGATGTCCCCGTCTTTAATGACTTCTTTACCTGGAATTCCGTGGGCAGCCACTTCATTGATGGAGATACACGTATAGCCCGGAAACTCATACATCGTAATCGGCGCCGAGGCCGCTCCCTCTTCTTCAAGAATACGTTGCCCGATCGCATCGAGCTCTTTCGTCGTGATTCCTGGCGTGACGGCCTGAGCCATCTCATCCCTTGCCCGGGCGACAATTCTTCCAATCTCACGCAACGCATCATAATCGTAATCAAACATCATAATCCCTCTCAATCTAATAATCGGTTTTGGTATAAGTATTCTTCTGATAGATCGGCGAACAAAAACATGCCGTCCGGCAACGGGTAACTGAACGTCCGCGTCACTTCGTTAGAGCTGAAGTCGCGATAGTCTTCCGACAAATAGCCACGTCCGCGAACGCTCATCGCCGCCATCGTTCGGATAAAGTACGGTCGAAAACTCCAGTTATAGCCCCGGTACGTGTTGTCGACTTTCCAAACATGTTGCTCTTGGTAGACGTTCGCACTCGTCTGGAAGCCAGTTTGGTCGGTCAAGTAGTAGCGGACGAGCATCCCTTCTAATTTAGGGGCAATATGGAGCAGCCATTCATCCTTCTTATCCCGTGACCATTTCCCGGTTTGGACGAGCTCCGCGACTTTTCCGTGAAGTTCGAATTCCAGCTCATACAACCGCTTCAATCGCTCTTGGTCGTGCAGGAAGAACGCTGGAACTTCTTGCGTGAGCACACTCATTCCTTTTGCTTCACGCGGCGGGAAATCCTCTTGACGACCTAACAAGCCACCCATGTAGTAACTTCCACCGTGCTGCCAAGCGTAACGCAACTGACCGAGATGATCGATTGACTTATAAAGCAGCGGGGCCCCGAGTTTCGAAGCGATGTATTCCATCGTCTGGAGCATTTGGGGGTAAGTCACCGACAACGTCTTCTTCTCGACCATCGTTGCTAAATCGACAAGCAACAACTCCGGTGCAATCGTCATGATGTCCTCGATACTCGTCGACTCCGCGAAGTCGAGCGCGACTCTCACACCAGAAGATCGATAATATTGAACGACGCGGGACAGACGAGACACATCAACGAGCTCGGTCCCTTGAAGTGTCACAAATATCCGGTGGAGCGGGAAGTTCAATTCCCGTAACGGTGCTAAAAATGCTTCGCCCCCTTCTTCAAGGATCCATTCCGACCGGCAGCGGAACGTGACGAACTGCTTTTCGTCACGCAACGCTTCGGCGGCCAATCGTTCCATCCGTTTGGCGATGTCGAGTTGATACTCGACCGGTACGTCGTCATCGTAAAAGAACGGGGTGAGCGACTCGCCCCTGAAATGGCCGTGTACCATGTACCCTTCCACTTGAAACGTGGCCGCCCCGAAGATCGGTTCATATGTCACTTCGACTTCATTTGGATTCATCATCACATCCACTGCGTCCAATTAGATCACCTCATCCTCATTTTTGAAACAAGAAAACGAGCCGGTTTCAGCTCGCTCGTGTATGCACATACATATAGGCACCGAAACAAGCAATAAAATACACGATACTCATCACACCGTATCCGATTCCCATCTTCCCGCCGACGCCGATGGCCATGACTAACCAAATCATCGCGCCAAACAAAAGTGTGGCGACCGGAATATATCGGAAATTCGGACGTGCTGTCCGCATAACAATCGGCTTCAATGCTAGGACGCACGCCAATAATATGACGAGACCTAAACCTAGTTCTACCATCCGTTGACACCTCATCCTTCAATCTCTACTCGTTCAGTGTAGCATGAGACAAATAAAAAAACCGCAAATCCACTTAAGGAAATGCGGTTTTCGTTTTATCGATTAGTCACGCGGACGACGTGGGCCACGGTCTTCTGATGAGCGACGACGATCGTCAGTCCCACCAGTGCGTTTTCCACGGTATCCACCGCCACCGCTACGTTCGCCTGAGCGTCCGCCACGGTCTCCGCCGCCAGTGCGACGGTCTCCGCCACCACTGCGTGCGCCACCACGGTATCCACCGCGGTCGTTGCGTCCACCTTGACGTTTCACACGAACTGGTTCTGCGTAAGAGATTTCAACAGGTGTTGAATCTGGCTCTTTCGTCAAACCACGAAGTGCTGCTGCGAGAAGCTCGACTGCTTCGTACTCTTCAAGGAGCTCAGTCGCAAGTTGCGTGTAAGCTTTGAAATCGCCCGCTTGAACGCGTTCGATCAAATCTTCAGCTGATTGCTTTTGGTTTCCTTCGAGTACTTCTGCGATCGTCGGTACGTGACGACGGTTCATTTTCTTGTTCGTCACACGCTCGATTGACTTCACTTGACCGAATTCACGTGGCGTGATGAACGTAAGGGCAGTACCTGTTTTACCAGCACGGCCTGTACGTCCGATACGGTGCACGTAGCTTTCCGGATCTTGTGGGACGTCAAAGTTGTAAACGTGTGTGACACCTGTGATATCAAGTCCACGCGCCGCTACATCTGTTGCGACCAAGATGTCGATCGTGCCGTTTTTGAAACGACGGATGACTTGGTCACGTTTTGATTGCGTCAAGTCACCGTGAAGGCCATCAGCCGTGTAACCACGTTTGATGAGTGCTTCTGTAACTTCGTCAACACGTTTCTTCGTACGAGCGAAGATGATGCTGAGTTCTGGTGAGTCGATGTCGATCAAACGGCAAAGCGTATCGAATTTTTGGTTTTCACGCAATTCGAGGAACTGTTGGTTGATGTTTTCAACTGTCATTTCCTTCGCTTTTACTTTGATGATCGTTGGCGACTTCATGAAGCGCTCAGCAATCTTCTTGATTTGCGGTGGCATTGTCGCTGAGAAGAGAAGCGTTTGACGTTCAGCCGGAAGGCCTTTCAAAATCATCTCGATATCTTCAACGAAGCCCATGTTGAGCATTTCATCCGCCTCATCCAAGATCACTGTTTGGATCTCATCGAGTTTGATCGTCTTGCGTTTCATGTGGTCCATGAGACGTCCAGGTGTCGCAACGACGATTTGCGGGTTCTTTTTCAAGCCGCGGATTTGACGGTCGATTTGTTGACCACCATATACAGGAAGTGCGTATACACGCTTCGCTTCCCCGATTTTGTTCAATTCTTCTGCAACTTGAATCGCAAGTTCACGTGTCGGTGCAAGAACAAGTGCTTGGACTTGACGCGCCTTTGTGTCGATTCGCTCAATTGTCGGAATACCGAAAGCTGCTGTTTTCCCTGTACCTGTTTGTGCTTGACCTAATACGTCCACTCCTGTGAGTGCGATTGGAATTGTTTCAGCTTGGATCGGTGTCGCTTCCTCGAAGCCCATTTTGAGTACACCTTTTACTAATGCATCACTTAACTGTAAATCTTGAAATTTTGTCAAATTATATTCTCCTTTGTTCATGCAAAAAACGTCTGAGGTTAGTTCTGCAGACGTTCTTTAAATGTTTCCTCGTAGTCAACTCTTATTACTATACCGCATTTGTTTCTAAAATGAAAGAAATACATTCTAAAACTTTTTTCGGCCACCTGTACATGAGTAATCTTATTTCAATTTATACCCGTTGTCGAGTTTTTCAACTTGCTTTTCTTTCAAGAGCTTCCCGAGCGCCCGTTTGAAGGCCGCCTTGCTCATGCCAAACTCACGGTCGATCACGTCCGGGGCTGTCTTGTCGCCGTAAGGCATTTCACCGCCACGTTCTTCGATGTAAGAGCGAATGCTTTCCGCATCCGGGTCGATCGCTTCGTACGCCCGTGGTTTCATCGATACAAGAACGGTACCGTCTTGTTTCACTTGCGTCACACGTACTGCTAACTGTTCGCCGAGACGCGGCCATCGCGTCATCTCTGCTTCATGTAAGAAACCGAGTGATTCATTCTCGACCCAGACGTTGACACCGACATCACGTTTGTTGACGACGACCGCTTGAACGTCTTGATTGCCCCACTCTTCTTTGGCGGGACGGGCGAGCAAGTTCAAATACGCATAATGAGCCGGTTCTCCGAGCAGACGGCCTTTTTGATCGTACTTGAGACGGACGCATAGCTTATCGCCTTCTTTTGGCCAATATGTCCGGTTTTCAGGGAGGTCGTCGAGCGAGACGAGCACGTCCTTTTGAATGCCAATGTTGACGAACACGCCCGTATTGTAGCGAACGCCTGTCACCTCAAACCATTCATATTCATCAAACGATACGTTCGGAATCGTCATCGTCGAAGCGAGACGCCCTTCCGAGTCATGATATAGGAAGACACGCACCGTTTGACCGACTGTGACTTCTTCTGTTTGTTCTTTTCGATGAAGTAATACCTCTTCACGGCCGTTCCCAATAAATACGCCAAAATCGGCTGAACGTTCCGCAACTAGATCGACTACATCTCCTGCACGTAATACCATTCTATACACATCCTTTTTCATCTTATTACTGTCAGTATACCTACCTACACACGTTCTTAATCATATCACGTTCCTTTTCCTGCTTCAGGTCAATTGTGTCCAATTTGTGAACAGGACAATGAACCACCTAACTGTTAAGCTTCTAAATCGACCGAGTATCAGACAGGACTTTGTGACAATTTTGTGAACAATGTTTTTCCATCTAGTATCCACTTTTTGAAAACGTTATTATTAAAGGAGTGTTGTTTATAAATCAGGTTTCAGCAATGTCCGAACGGGGGAAATAAAATGTTTGATGTTCAATCTCGCTCATTTGCGAAACGCTTCATGAAGGGCCTTTTGATTGCATTCTTCGCTCTTCTCGCTTCGCTGAGTTTCATATTCTCAAACGGTGTCGATACGAACGTGTCGTCTTCCGTCACGATGGTTCAAGAGTAAGCGCCCTCTCGCTCGTCAGAAGGCGTTTTTTTGTTTTGTTCGACAAAAAAAGGAATTTTTTGCTCACTTGTCGAACGAGAAATACGTTCGGTTTTTTCAATTGAATCATCTGGGAAGGGAGAGTCACTCATGCTATTTTATTTTCTCACCACGATTCTTTCAGTCGTCGGTTTGTCCGTCTCGCTCCAAACCGGTTTTTTCAAAGATCCGATCGGCACATTCTTGTTCGCGGCACTGCTCGCCATGGGTCTATCTTCATTTAAACAGCTTATCGCACAAATGAACGTGCTCCTGAAAGAACGACGCAATCAAAAGCGCATCGCTCGCATCGTCGCTCGCATGCACTCCAGTTCACGCAAACGCTCTACATAACGCTCGTGTTCCCACGCCACTTTTGGTATTCTATTCTAGATAGAAGAGCACAACGGACTTGGACCGTAGGAGGCACAAACACGAATGAATGAAATCCCTTTATCGAACGAATGGCTGTTACGCTATTCACCCGTCATGGAGCTGTGGCTGAAAGAAGACGGCATTTTGCTCGTCGATGACGACAATCGAATCCGCCTAACCTTAGAAATTGGCAGTGATCACGTGATGCAGTTTAAGAGCATCGAGCAAGACGGTGCCTACTTTGTCGTTGACCCGGTGAATAAACGAATTACGTTCGAACTCGAGGAAGAAGAAGAGGAAACCGATTCTCGCTTCTGGGAATAAAGATTCATGTCTAAGAGTCAGATTCTCTGTGTGAGAAGAAGACTCTTTCTTGCTGTTTGGCTCTATTTTGAAAAGGAGATTGATACTATGTTACGCACCGCCATTTGGTTTTTCTCGTTCTTCGCCGTCTTGCCCGTCTTGCTTCCGTTTTATCCGAAAGCAAAACGACTCGACGTACCGGCACGATACGATTACGTTCAAAAAATCGCCTACAACTGGGCCGGCTTCTTATTGAAAGTGGCCGGAGTCCGAGTCCGTGTGCACGGACAAGAACATATTCCGAACGAACCGGTCGTCTACGTCGCCAACCACCAAGGAAACTTCGACATCCCGATTATGATCACGGCGACAAAGCACCCGAAAGCGTTCATCTCAAAAATCGAAGTCAAAAAAATTCCGATGATCGCGGGTTGGATGGAATTGATGGGTTGCATCTTTATCGATCGCAGTGACCGCCGCCAATCCGTCAAAGCGATCCGTGCCGGTGTCGAGACGATCCAATCCGGACAGTCCATCATCATCTTCCCGGAAGGCACTCGTTCAAAAGGTGGGCCGATGAAAGAGTTTAAAGCCGGCAGCCTGACGCTCGCTACGTCGAGCGGAGCAAAAATCGTTCCGGTGGCGATCAACGGCAGCCATCACCTGCTCGAAATGAAAAACCGGATTAGACCGGGTATCGTCGATGTGACGTTTTTACCGGCTATCGACCCGGCTGACGTCTCGAATAAAGAATTGACAGCGAAAGTAGAAGCGATGATTCGCCAAGTCGTTGAAGGAGGTTCCAAATGAGTTTATTAACAATCGAAGGCATCCGTAAAGAGTTCGCCGACAAAGTCTTGTTTGACGACGTCACGATGACGATTCATCCCGGTAACCGGATTGGCGTCATCGGCGTCAACGGTTCTGGGAAATCGACGTTCTTAAAAATCATTGCCGGCGTCGAAACAGCCGACAAAGGCACGATGCAACATCCGAACGACTATCGGATTCGTTATTTGACGCAAACCGTTGATTTCGCTCCCGGTCAGACAATTTTAGACGCCTTGTTCACAAGCAACACCCCATCCGTCATGGCGTTAAAACAATACGAGCTCGCTCGCCAAGCACTCGAGGCGAACCCATCGAGCGAGCAATGGCTCGAACGTTTCATGAAAGCACAGCAAGCGGTCGATGCCGCTGACGCTTGGGAAACGGAAGCGAAGCTGAAGTCGATCTTGAATCGGCTTGGGTTACCTGACGTGTCGGCCGAGATCAGTTCCCTCTCCGGGGGCCAACAAAAACGGGTCGCGCTCGCTGCGGCCTTGCTCGACGAAGCCGACTTGCTCTTACTCGACGAGCCGACGAACGAACTCGACGCCGATACGATTGCTTGGCTCGAGACGGTTCTCGCGGACTACCGAGGCGCGATCTTGCTCATCACCCACGACCGTTATTTCTTGAACCGGGTGACGAACCATATTCTCGAGATTGCCGACGGCACGTCTTACTTTTATGACGGGAACTATGAACTGTTCCTCGAGAAACGAGCCGAGCGCAAAGCCCGCTCTCAGTCGATGGAACAAAAGCGGCAAAACATCTTGCGACGCGAGCTCGCTTGGCTACGCCGCGGTGCCAAAGCTCGGACGACGAAACAGAAAGCTCGGATTCAACGTGTCGAGGGCTTAAAGCAGCAAGAGGCACTCGCCGAAGACGATGCGCTCGACGTATCGGTCGGTTCACGCCGGCTCGGAAAAAAAGTCATCGAAGTCGAAAAGTTATCGTTCCAGTATGCGGACACGCCGCTCATTCACGATTTCAGCTGGCTGTTCGGACGCCGGGAACGATACGGCATCGTTGGACCGAACGGGAGCGGCAAGACGACGCTCATGAACTTGCTCGCCGGTCGCATCGAACCGACGTCAGGCACGGTCGTCCACGGTGAGACGGTTCACATCGGTTACTACGGTCAACAAGTCGAATTTGACGATACGACGCGACGGGTCATCGACGAGATCGAACGGATCGCCCAAGTCATCTACACACCGGACGGCGAGACGATCACCGCCGGTCAAATGCTCGAGCGTTTCTTGTTCACACCGGACGCCCAATATAAACCGATCAGTAAACTGTCCGGTGGCGAGAAGCGTCGTCTTGTGTTGCTGCGGATTTTGATGGATGAGCCGAATGTCTTGTTCTTAGATGAGCCGACGAACGATCTCGATACGGAAACGTTGTCGGTTTTAGAGGACTACTTAGAGTCGTTCCCAGGAACCGTCATCGCCGTCAGTCACGACCGTTACTTCCTTGACCGTATCGCCGAGCAACTGATCGCCTTCGAAGAGGGGACAATCAACGTCTATCACGCCGAATATAGCGACTATCTGGCCGAGCTGCAAGACGAGGCACGGCAGCTTAAAAAAGAACCGAAAGACAAGAAAGAACGCGCCAAAGCCGACGTCGTCAAGTTCACTTTTAAAGAACAAAAAGAGTGGGAGACGATCGAGGAAGAGATCGCTATAACCGAACAGAAAATCGAAGCCGCAGAAGCGCGACTCGCCGATGCCGGTAGCGATCTCGGGAAAGTGAACGATCTTTACGATGAAATCAGTACCCTCAAGCAAACACTCGAAGAAAAAATGGAGCGCTGGGAGTACTTGTCTGAAATCGATGAACAAATTCAAGCTCAGAAAAAATAAAAAAAAGACGGATCACAATTTAACATTGTGATCCGTCTTTTTTCGCTATGTAGCCGTATACGTACACGTCGTATGTTTGATTGCCTTGGCGCATATAGTGGCGCAGCGTTCCTTCACGAATGAAACCGTTGCGTTCTAACAGTTGCTGCGAAGGGATATTTTCAGGATAGACGATAGCCCCGACTCGCTCGATATCTGCGGAACACGCAGCAAACGTCAATGCCGCCTGCAATGCCTCTGTCGCGTAGCCGTTCCGCCAATAACGCGGATGGATCTCATAACCGATTTCGGCACGTCGATGGCGCGGGGCGCGATTGTGGAATCCGATCGTCCCCATCAACTCAGGGTGACCTTTCCTCATAATGCCCCAGCGCATGATCGATCCGTCGGCAATCCCTTCTAGCATCCCGAATAGCATTTGTTCCGTCTGCTCAAGCGATTGATGCGGCTCCATCCCATAATGGCGCAACACGTCGACGTTTGAAAAAATCGTGTGTAACTGCTCCGCATCGGTCGATTGTAACTGCCGTAACTGCAGTCGTTCCGTTTCAATCGTTGGAATCATCCCGTTCCCTCCCGTCCGAGTGATTATTTGTCCACTAAATTATGTTGAAACGCATAGACGACCGCTTGCGTCCGGTCATAGACGTCAAGCTTCGTCAAAATGTTCGAGACGTGCGTCTTCACCGTCTTCAACGAAATGTATAATTCATCGGCGATGACTTGGTTCGCCTTGCCTTCGGCCATCAGTTGCAAAATCTCGCGTTCCCGCGCCGTCAAACTTTCATGAAGGGTCGTCTCCGGGTGCCGCAGACGTTCGAGCATCTTGCCGGTCACTTGTGCGGCCATGACCGGATTACCGGCTGCCGTCTGACGGATCGCGTCGGCGATTTCATTCGCGTTCGCCGTCTTCAAGACATAACTCATCGCACCGGCCTCGATGACCGGATACACTTTTTCATCGTCCAAAAAGCTCGTCACGACTAAGATTTTCGCATCTTTCCAGCTCGCTTTAATACGCTTCGTCGACTCGACTCCGTCCACAGGTTCCATCACGAGGTCCATCAAGACGACGTCCGGTTTTTCAGCGATGGCGAGCTCCGCTCCGGTCGCCCCGTCCGACGCTTCCCCGACTACTTCAATGTCCGGCTGCGTCGACAGAAATGCCGAGACACCGGCCCGGACCATTTCATGATCATCAATCAATACGACTCGAATCATTCTAACCCCTCCACTTGTTGTTTCACACGCACTTCGATTTGTGTACCGACTCCAGGCACGCTGACGAGACGTAACGTCCCGCCGACTTCGGCCGTTCTCTCTCTTATCGATTGTAAGCCATATGAGGCGACTTGTGTATCCTCGACGTTAAAACCGATCCCGTCGTCATTTATTTTCAAGATGACCGTCTGTTGAACGGTCCGCATTTCGATTTCGAGCCGCTTCGCCTTGGCATGCCTGAGCGTATTGCTGATCGCTTCTTGAACGATGCGGAACAACTCATTTTCCGTATGGCGTGACAATTTCACTTCCTCGAGACGCCAGATGAGCTCGGTCGATTGCTTGCGGGACAGTTCTTCTAACAGACGTTCAATCCCCGTCTTCAAGGTCATCCCTTCTAGCTCGACGGGACGAAGCTGCAACAAGAGCGAACGCATCTCGGCCTGGGCGGTCTGTGCCATGACTTCGACTTGACCGATCTGTTTAGCGGCGAGTTCCGGTTTCGATTCGATCGTCTGCTTGACCGCTGTCGTCATCATCGAGATCGCGTATAGCTGTTGACTGACCGAGTCGTGCAGCTCACGGGCGACACGACGACGTTCTTCGACGACCGCCTCGCTTCGTGCCTCTTCGACACTGACCGGCCGATCGCCGACCCGTTTGGCGACTTCGATCATCTCCGTACGTTGTTTGCTGATGCGGACAATCCGTTCGAGCGTGTCGCGGTACGGCGATAACGGCCGGAACGTGATCTCTTTTTGATTCTCGAGCTTCCATAGGGCAATCGCCACTTCACGGAAATCCCGGCGCAAGTAAAAGTAAGAACCAACTCCGAATATGCTACCGATCAAAACGGCGATGACAACGATAGACACACCGAAAGGCAACCCTGCTTCACGTGTAAATAAATCTCGGAGTGAAGTCGAGTCACCTATTAGAAATGCAATCGTCACGAATAACGCCGTCAGTAGACTACTGAATAACTGGTGCCAGACGACCGTCCTTGGGTAAGAATCTTTCTTCATACGGTCATCACCTCGACGCTTCCGCTCATGAGCACAATGTGAATCCGGACTTTTCGCGTCGCCGCTTGGTACTCATCAGACGCCGTATAAAAACGGCGGTTGAACACCGGTGAATAGTTCGATTCATCGACTTGGATCTTGCCAAAACCGATTGAGGCGTCGATCGAGTAATCGTAACCGGCTGGGATGAGGATACGGATATCCCCGGCGAGTCCGTTCAAGAGCAAGAACGTCTCCCCTTCCGGAATGATGGCGCGCGATAAATCCATCTCGACGTCGCGTAGCAAAAAGAATTCATTCGTGTCTTGCAAGACGTAATGGCCCGACTCTTTCGTCCCGAACGAAAACGCCTGTTCTTGACGGATATGCGACCGGAACCGATTCGACTCAAGCGGTCGATTTTTATACAAACGGTACCCGAACATGAGTAATAATCCTGATAAGACGAACCCGAACGCGGCCGAAGAAAAGATGAGTCCGACGAGCATCACGCCGCCAATTCCATAAAAGATATAACTAACCGGCTGATTTCCTTTCCGGCTGAAGCGACGCCCGATATAAAGCAATAAGAGCGGCACAATCATGCTGAAGAGGACGCTGTTCCCACCCGTCACGATGTCGATAAATAGTCCGATGGCAAATAAAATAATTATGAAGCCGATGATTTGGCGTGTGTTCCAACGTTCCACTCTGCTTCCCCCTCCCTAACGATATGTACAATGAAGCAAAGAAGCGATGGCCCGAAAATACTCTGGACCATCGCTGAACCAGTGCGTCAGTCTTGTTTAAAGCGACGCTCAAGTTCTTTTAATTTTGCTTCGAAATCATCTTCGTCCGCCGCGTCGGTTTTTTCTTCGGCCGCAGGTTCTTCCTTCGTTGCGTCTTTCTTCTCTTCTTCTGTGAACGGATGCGACTTCGATGTGTCCGCTCCGAAGATTTGATCGAGCGCACCTTTCAACAAATCAAGGTTCTCACGCATCGCAAACTCGTAACGTTTGTTTTGCATCTCGTCGAGTTTGAGGCGCATCTCGAGGGCACGGCGCTCAAGGGCGTCAAGTTCACGACCGCCTTCGTCAAGCAAGCCTTCGAAGTAGCGATACTGTTCACCGTAATGTTTTGACTCGAGAGCGGCGCGTTCAGCCAGTTTCTCTTCGCCGGCTTGTTTCGCGAGCTCTGTCTGTTCGTAGCGCTTGTCAGCCATCAATTTGGCATCGTCACGCTTCGTCGCGAGTTCGCCGAGCAACGCCTTCTGACGTTCGACGAGACGTTCGACCGACAACGCCTCTTTTTCAGCACCGCGGATGTGGCGGTTCAATTCGGCTTCCCCGCTTGAGCGTGGCGCCTCTTTATCTTGATACTTTTTCATTTCTTTTGAAAATTCTTTCGTCAACTCGTTAGCTAAATCACGAAACTGATCAAATGGTGTCTTCATCATAAAATCCTCCTTCTAAAAACTTAGCGACGGTTTACAAACTTTTGCCAGACTTGATCGAACGATTGGAAGCTGCTACGACTAGCACGCGACCCGTCCGCATTTAAAATCTCAACGTCCCGCTTTTGGTTGGCATACATCATATACCCTTTAAACAACATCCATGCCACCACAATTCCGATTAACGCCCAAATATTCGACAAAATCGTGATGATCCCGATCACAGCGAGCAAGCCGTAACCGATTTTTGCGCCGACATGCGTCACGGCCATGAATCTGACTCCAGCCCAAAGTGCTAAGAGCGCCCCCAAACCAAACATGATCATATTTGGTAAAAAGCCGATTAGGACGAGAACTAGAGAGATTGCCGCCACGATGAACAACACTTGCTTCACTTGGCGATTCATCTGTCATCCCTCCTCATTAAGTACACTCTTATCATAATACGCCATTTAAAAGATGGCGACGAGCGGAAGGCTTGTTTTCCCTCGGTCTGTAGACTGAGATGATAGCGTTATCAGAAAATGTGGTACATTGAATGTATCGAACAATGAAAGGATGATGTTTTATGAGCACCTTACAAACAGCCGTATACACCTTGTCAGCCAACAGGAGGGCAGTTGTCCTCCACAACTAAAAGGAGGATTCGATTTGGATCACACAACAACGGGACGCGTCACAGCACAGTTCCAACATATGTACACGGTAACGACAGAGGACGCTGCTTTCACATGCGGGATATCGGGCAAATTTCGCCACGAGGCGATGAGCGAGCGCGACTATCCGGTCATCGGCGACTTCGTCGAGTTCACGGTTCGCGAGCACGGTCAAGGTACGGTTCGACGTCTCCTTGAACGACGGACTGTTCTTTCACGGACAGCCGCCGGCAACGAGACGCGCGAACAACTGATCTGCGCGAACGTCGACTATATTTTAATCACGATGGCGGTCGGTCACGACTTCAACCTGCGCCGGCTCGAGCGTTACTCGCTCGCCGCCTGGGAGACGGGGGCGATACCGCTTATCGTCTTAACGAAGGCTGATCAAGTAACTGATGTGGCCCCACTCGTTCAAGACATCCAACTGACGACGCCAGGCATTGACGTCTTCCCGGTCAGCTCGATCACCGGCGACGGGGTCGAGGCATTGCGAACTGCACTGCCGAGCGGGAGCACGCTCGTCCTCGTCGGTTCGTCCGGCGTAGGGAAATCGACGCTGACAAACGCGCTTGCCGGGAAAACACTCGCCGAGACGCAAGCCGTCCGCGAAAGCGACGAGCGCGGCAAGCATACGACGACGCATCGCGAACTGTTCCGCGTCGACGACTTCTTCATCATCGACACGCCCGGCATGCGTGAGTTCGGTCTTTGGGACGGCGCCGATCATCTCGACGACACGTTCAGCGATATCGAGGAGTTGTCAGAACGATGCCGGTTCCGTGACTGCTCGCATCAAGCCGAACCCGGTTGTGCCGTTCGCGACGCGATTGCGACCGGTGCGCTCGATAAAAAACGGTATGCGAGTTACGTCAAACTCGAACGCGAGCTGCGTTACGCTGAAAAACGCCAAGCCGAAGCGGCACGACTAGCAGAAAAGAAACAGCGCAAGACGAGAGCATGAAATCAAAGGAGTTGCGGAATATCCGCGACTCTTTTTGTTTTCGTTTATGATTAGCACCAAATGTTAAGACCAATTCCACATATATGAACAATCGTTCAGAAATAATTGCGTCCATAGCAGGTAAAACGCTCGAAAGTAAGCGGTTTCTTCGATACAATGTAGTCGATTGTGACAGACAAAAATCGTACGCACACAGGGAGAGAGTTATGAAAACATTGAACGAACGCGCACTCGAGATGCATGCTTTGCACCACGGTAAATTGGAGACGACACCGAAAGTCGACGTCGACACGACAGAAGCGCTCAGCCTCGCCTACTCACCGGGCGTCGCCGAACCGTGCCGCCGCATCGCTGAAAATAAAGAGCTGTCCTATGAATATACGTTGCGCGCCAACACGGTCGCCGTCGTCTCGGACGGAAGCGCCGTACTCGGGCTCGGCAACATCGGTCCGGAAGCCGCCCTCCCGGTCATGGAAGGCAAGGCCGTCCTGTTCAAAAGTTTCGCCGGGGTCGATGCGTTCCCGATTTGTTTAGACACACACAACGTCGATGAAATCGTGCGGACGGTCGAACTGCTCGCCCCGACGTTCGGCGCCGTCAACTTAGAAGACATCAAGGCACCCGAATGTTTTGAAATCGAGGCCCGGTTGAAGCAGACGCTCCCGATCCCGGTCTTCCATGACGATCAACACGGGACGGCCATCGTCGTCTTGGCCGGCCTTGTCAACGCACTCCGTCTAGTCGACAAAGCGATGCCTGAACTTCGCGTCGTCATGAACGGAGCCGGGGCCGCCGGCATCGCCATCGCCAAGCTGCTCAAGCGCTTCGGCGTAGAGGACCTCGTCATCTGTGATACGAAAGGTGCGATCTATGAAGGACGCGCCGACGGCATGAACCCGTTCAAAGACCAGATCGCCAAGGCGACGAACCGGAAGCTCCACGTCGGCACACTCTCAGACGTGCTCGAGGGGGCAGACGTCTTCATCGGTGTTTCGGCCGCAGGTGCCGTCACCGAGGACATGGTCCGCTCGATGGCCACAGATTCGATCATCTTCGCCCTCGCGAACCCGGTGCCGGAGATTATGCCGGATCTCGCGACTTCCGCTGGTGCCCGCATCGTCGCGACCGGTCGCTCGGACTTCGCCAACCAAGTGAACAACGTCCTCGCCTTCCCCGGTATTTTCCGTGGGGCGCTCGACGTCCGGGCGTCAGAGATCAACGAAGAGATGAAAGAAGCGGCCGTCCATGCGATCGCCGACTTATTGACAGAAGAAGACCTCGCGAACGGCATCGTCATCCCGAGTCCGTTCGACGAGCGGGTCGCACCGACCGTCGCAATCGCTGTCGCGAAGACCGCTGTCGAGACCGGTGTTGCCAACCGTCCGCTCGACGAGGACGCTATCCGCCGCCACGTACGTGATAAGCGGCTATAACATGAAAAACTGCGCAGTCCTCAAGAGAGGCTGCGCAGTTTTTTTATACCGTACCTTGCAAGATTCCTTCCGCCCATTCGACTTCTTCCGCCGTCGGTGGTTTGATGCCTTTTAACGGATAGTCGAGGCCGAGCGCCTCCCATTTATAGACGCCCATCTCATGATACGGCAAGATTTCGACTTTCTCGACGTGGTCGAGTTTTTGAATGAACGCCGCCGTGCGCCGGAGCGCCCCTTCATCCAGCGTCCATTCCGGGACAAGGACGTGGCGAATCCACATTTTCGTTCCGCGCTCGGATAAGTGTTCAGCAAGCGCGAGCGTGTTGGCGTTGCTCCGTCCTGTCAGTTTCTTGCACATGTCGTCATCGATGTGTTTAATATCGAGCAAGACGAGGTCGGTGTGGTCTAAGATGGCGTCAAGGTTAGGGGGACGGAGTGCACCCGACGTATCGAGCGTCGTGTGGAGCCCGTGTTTTTTCGCTTCACGCAACAGCGCTTCTAAAAACTCTGGCTGCGCGAGCGGATCGCCCCCTGAAATTGTAATGCCGCCTTTTGATGCTTCCATGAACGGACGATAGCTGAGCGCTTCTTGAATGACGTCCTCGGCCGAACGATGGTTATTCTTTTTAAAATCCCACGTATCAGCGTTGTGGCAATACAAGCAGCGAAGCGCACAACCTTGCAAAAAGACGATAAAACGAATTCCCGGGCCGTCAACGGTTCCAAACGATTCGACCGAGTGTACATATCCCATTGTCATCGAGATGACCTCCTAACGAATGAGCGGCCTTCAAGCGAAGGCCGCCAAGCCTTTACTTATAATGAACCGTGGAACGTCCGGTTGATGACGTCGATCTGTTGCTCGCGTGTCAACTTGATGAAGTTGACGGCGTAACCTGATACGCGGATCGTGAGCTGCGGATACTCTTCTGGATGTTCCATGGCGTCGAGCAACGTCTCACGGTTGAAGACGTTGACGTTCAAGTGGTGACCTTTGTGCTCGCCACCCATATAGCCGTCAAGAAGTGCCGCCAAGTTAAGTTCACGTGCGACGTCTTCTTTACCGAGTGCTTTCGGTACGATCGAGAACGTGTATGAGATACCGTCTTGCGCGTGTTCGAACGGAAGTTTAGCGACTGACGAGAGCGACGCTGCCGCTCCTTTCGTATCGCGGCCGTGCATCGGGTTCGCACCCGGTGCGAACGGCTCACCAGCACGACGGCCGTCCGGCGTATTCCCTGTTTTCTTGCCGTAGACGACGTTCGACGTGATCGTCAAGACCGACTGCGTATGAAGCGCGTCGCGGTACGTTTTGTGTTTCCGGACTTTTTCCATGAACGATTCTACGAGTTCGACAGCGATCGCGTCGACACGGTCATCGTTGTTTCCGAATTTCGGGAAGTCGCCTTCTGTTTCAAAGTCGACGGCGATGCCGAATTCATTCCGGACCGGTTTGACCGTCGCATATTTGATTGCTGACAAGCTGTCGGCCGTCACCGAAAGGCCAGCGATACCACAAGCCATCGTCCGTAAGATTTCAGGGTCGTGGAGCGCCATTTCAATCCGTTCGTACGCGTATTTATCGTGCATGAAGTGAATGACGTTGAGTGTGTTGACGTAAAGCTCCGCGAGCCAGTCGAGCGTCCGGTCGAAGTCAGCGTACACTTTATCGTACGTGAGGACGTCTTCTGTGTTCATGTCCCAAGCCGGAGCAATTTGATCGCCGCTCTTCTCATCGCGTCCACCGTTCATGCTGTAGAGGAGTGCTTTCGCCATATTGGCACGGGCACCGAAGAACTGCATCTGTTTGCCGATCTTCATCGGTGACACACAGCAGGCGATGCCGTAATCGTCACCAAACTCTGGAAGCATGAGATCGTCGTTCTCGTATTGGATCGCCGACGTCTCAATCGACATCTTCGCGCAATATTGTTTGAATCCTTCCGGTAATTTCGTCGACCAAAGTACCGTCAAGTTCGGTTCTGGTGCCGGGCCGAGGTTTGTGAGCGAGTGAAGGAAACGGAACGAGCTCTTCGTGACGTTCGAACGGCCATCCTCACTCATCCCACCGATTGATTCCGTGACCCACGTTGGATCTCCAGAGAACAATTCGTTATAGTCAGGCGTCCGCAAGAATTTGACGATGCGGAGTTTCATGATGAAGTGATCGACGATTTCTTGGACGTCTGACTCTGTCAAACGGCCCGCCGCCATGTCACGCTCAGCGTACACGTCAAGGAATGTCGATACGCGTCCGAGAGACATCGCCGCACCGTTTTGTTCTTTGACAGCTGCAAGGTAAGCGAGATATACCCATTGATAGGCTTCTTGCGTCGTTTCAGCCGGGCGACCGAGGTCGAATCCGTAAGCAGCGCCGAGTTGTTTCAATTCTTGAAGGGCACGAAGCTGTTCAGACATCTCTTCCCGCGTCCGAATGTCTGCTTCCGAGAGGAAACCGCCATTGTTCGCCAAATCTTTTTTACGCTCGGCAATCAAGAAGTCTAAACCGTACAAGGCAACGCGACGGTAGTCACCGATGATCCGGCCACGTCCGTATGCGTCTGGGAGACCTGTGATGATCCCTGACTTACGTGCTGCCCGCATCTCTGGTGTGTAGGCATCGAAAACACCTTGGTTGTGTGTTTTACGAATGTCTGAATAGATTTTTGTGATTTCAGGATTTGGTTCGAAGCCGTATGACTCGAGCGCGGCGTCGACCATGCGAATGCCGCCGTTCGGATGAATCGAGCGTTTGAACGGTTCGTCCGTTTGGACACCGACGACTTTTTCAAGGTCTTTATTTAAGTACCCAGGTCCGTGTGAGATGATTGTCGACGGCGTGTTTTGATCGACGTCCCAAACGCCCCCGCGTTCCCGTTCTTCTTTCGTCAATTCCATCACTTGTCCCCAAAGACGATTCGTCGCCTCTGTCGGTCCGACTAAGAAACGGTCATCCCCTGTATACTCGTGGCGGTTCAAGCGGATAAATTCACCGACATTCACTTCGTTCGTCCACTGCCCAGGAACAAATCCTGACCAGGCTGATTTAATTTCAGTTGCCATTATGGTCACTCCTCATAGTTGAGATAACTGCCTGATTCCTTATAATATGAGTGTACGTGAAAACGTGAACAATATGTTTTACATTCTTGTGAAAGTTGTAACAATCTCATGAACATTGGTGTTATGCCGTTTTTGTAAGCGCTATTTTATCTGTTATAGTCATTTTTTAACTTACATAGAAACAGACGAATCCCTATCCGTTAACGTTCTTGTGAATCCTGTATTATTTTTAAGGAGTTGTGAAAAATCATACAGTTTTTGTAGTGACTTAACTCACAGGTTCGGGATAGAACTTGAATTTTTGCCTTATATCGAGCACAATGGAAGCAGAACATTGTAGAAGAGGAAGGGGTTCTTCCCATGACGTATGAACCATTAACAGCCGAGCATAACTTAAAAGCCGGTGACCGCATCTCCCTTAAAGTCGAAGAGGCTGGAGACAAGCGCGACGGATTTATCACAGAATTTGAAGAAAAAGGCTTTTGGATTCGCTTTGATGACGATATCGAGAATGAAGATTTCATTGATTTCCGTGACCATTTAATGGTCGCACTCGTGTCACGCCCAATCGACGTCGCGACGACGTATCCAGAACTAAACGCCTATGCAAAATTGCTCAAAGAATTGGAATACCGCGTGTATCAAGGCTTCACGGTCGAAGGTGTCGAAGCCTCGCCTGAGCACATCGACGTGCACATCAAACTCGTCGAGGACGGACAAGTGTACACACAGACGCTCCGTTCATCAATTGACCAAGACACGGAACATGTTCGCTATATTTGAACCAGGGAGCGCTTATGCTTCCTTTGTTTTTGCCCAACGATAAGGAGAACTGATATGAACTTTACAAAACCATTCATTAACGAAGCCTGGAAACGCCTTGGCTTTAACGAACCGATGCCGGTCCAAGCGGAAGCGTTCCCGCCCCTTTTAGAAGGAAAAGACGTCACGATCGAAGCACCGACAGGAACAGGTAAGACACTCGCTTATCTTTTACCCGCTATTGAAAAAATCGATGCCTCGAACGATCGCATCCAAGTCGTCATCGTCGCACCAACGCGCGAACTCGTCATGCAGATCCAAACGGTGGCGCAACGTTTCACCGAAAAAGGTGACGTTCGGATCGCCTCGTTCATCGGTGGCGTCGAACTGAAGCGCCAAATCGATCGCTTGAAGAAAAAACCGCATTTGATCGTCGGGACACCAGGACGTCTCGTTGAATTGATCGAGAAGAAAAAACTTAAACTGCACGAAACGCATACGATTGTGCTCGATGAAGCCGATCAAATCATCGACAGCGGATTGACGGAAGCGGCTGAGCGCATCATCAACCATACGGCGCACGAGCATCAAATCTCACTCGTTTCGGCGACGTTGACGGATACGCTCCAAGCCTGGGCTGCCCCGTTCTTGAAAGAACCGGTTCACGTGAAGGTCGAACGGACTGTCAGTGCTCAAGTGACGTACGGCTATATGTTGACGACACGTCGCTATAAGCCAGAATTGCTTCGTCGCCTATCACACGTCGACGGTGTCAAAGTGCTCGCCTTCATCAACAACCGCTCGTTCTTACCGCCGCTCAAAGGTGAGCTCGATAAGATGAAAGTGAACTACCGTATGCTCGATAGCTTGAAAGGGAAACGTGCCCGCGTCGAGACGCTCCGCGAATTCCGTAAAGGCGAATATCCGCTCCTCATCACGACGGGTCTCGCAGCGCGCGGACTCGACATCGATGAAGTGACGCACGTCGTCCATTTCGATTTACCTGAATCGACCGATGACTTCATCCACCGCTCAGGACGGACCGCTCGCGGTAACGCGGCCGGTACGGTCCTGTCGATCGTGACTCCGGAAGATTTGACGCACTTAAAATCGTTCGCCCGCCAGCTCGGTGTCGAATTGAAAGAGCTTGAGATTTACCGTGGCGAAGTCATCGAGAAACGGATCGAAGACAAACCGCCGGTCGTCAAACGTCCTGCAGACAAGCGAGGACCACGGCGATGAAAAAAGACCGGAAAGTAATTCCCTTCCCTTTGCTCGTCGAAGAGTCCGAATTGCTGGCCGAACTGAAAAAGTTATACGAGCAAGCGGCACTCGCACGCAGCACGCAATGGACGAACTACATCCAAGAGATCGCTTCGGAAGGCACGTGGCACTTGAAAGACGCCGAACTGTTCCGTGATTTGTTCATCGATTGGGCCGTCTTCTTTGAGACGGATGAGGACGGGATGACACCGCACGGCCGCTATTTGGCGGACCATAAAGCCGATATGTCACCCGCCCTTTATCACGCCTTGCGTGGTCTCGCCGTCCCCCGGTGCTCTGTGTTTGAAGTGACCGAAGACGGCTTACGTGATTGGGAGACGAAAGAGACGTACAAGGTAATGCTTCCGGAAGTACGCGAACCAGGCGACGTCATGCTCGGCAAGCTGCTCGACATCCGTGGCAGCTGGCGCTTCGGGTCGGCCTTCCTCGCACTTCCAGCGAAGATGGCTGGCAACGTAGCGGACCTGTACATCGACTTTACGGATGAGGTCGGTCCAGGTGCATTCCTCGATCAATTCCCTGAGTTTTGTGCGGAACTGATCGATATGTTGCTTGATTTAGAAGAAGGGGTCATCATCCCGAAGCCAACGAAATAACCGAGAGGCAGCCGCCTCTCGGTTTATTTGTTATTCCACATAATACTCCGTATTGGATAACAATGCTTTCGCCTCATCGTTCGTCGCTTTCACGACGGCGCTCGCTATGGATTTTCCATCTTCATATACATCGATGACGGCGCCCTCTTTTATCGGACGGGCATGATACAGTCGGTCTCCGACGTATGAAGTCGTGCCGACCGAACCATCGATGACTTGACGCGTCGATGATTTACCCGTTTTCAAGTCGACGACGAGTTCAGTCCCCTCTTCTTGCAAAGCAATCAATCGATCTTCGTAAACGGTCGCATTCCACATGTCACCGTCCGGCGTCAATTCGACCACTTGCTTCGTTTCCACGTCATACGCATAAATCCCGATTTTTTCTTGCTCACTCCAATACGTTTCTCCACCTTCTGTAACCGATGTCTGTTCGGTCACACTGACCGGGATGAACCGATTGTCCGCGTCAATCGTCATCACATACGGTCTGAACGCCCAAGAAGTTCCTGTCACGGACGAAATCCCCTCATCTTTCAACCCCAAGCTTTCAATCATGATTTGTTTGGCGTCCTCATCGAACCTAGCGATTTTCGTTTCTGCATTTTCCCCGTAACCGTCGCGATAAATGACATGGACGTTTCCTTCACGAACGAACAGGCCGGCCCAAGGACTATCCATGAGTTCAGACGCACCACTAACGTCTGTCCCAAAGAGCTGTTTGGTCACGTCCTGACCGTTCAAGCGAAACACTGCAATCTCTTTATTCCCGTCCTGCCCGACCCCGATATAACCGTCAGGCGTCTGAATCGATTGCACGAAACTTAGGCCTGAGAGTTGGCGATAAAAGTCGCGCACTGACGAGTCGACCTCGTCGTCATACGCTAACGCCTGTTCGATATAATTCAAATCAGTCGTCACCTGACTCTGGTCGGTCGTCACTTCGAACCGTTCTTTCTCGCCTTCTTCCGTGTTGTAGTACAAGTTCACCGTTTGATCTTTCCAAACCTCAGGATTCGTCGTGACCGCCAAGTCCCATTCTGCTTTCGTGTCCCTCATATCGAAAGCAAAAGTCCCGAGTCCGATAATGACGACAGCGCCGAGCGCTGCCACATTCCACACACGCTTCATACACTCACCTCACACACTTAGTTTTTTCGTCAAATAGCGACGACCTAACCATACCGTTGCACTCATCCATCCCATCAGACCGAGCCCAACTACAACCATCATCTCGTCCATGAACAATCGACTTTCTAGGAAGAAGAACGCCGTCACAGGAACGGAAATCAACGCCCCGAGCATCAATATCGCAATAATTGGTGACCATAATGTGCGTTGCCATAGACTCCGCTCAATCAACACGAATGCGAAGATGAACAAAATGACAAGCACGATGAGCACTTGATGAATCAGGAAATTGATGAAAGACGCGGGATACATCGGCGAGAGAGCCCCATCGAAGCGAATCGCTTGCTCGAACGATCCACCCACCGAAATCATCTGTGAATCGAACCACCCGGTGAATGCTATGTACTGAAGCTTAAGGGCAATCCATTGGACCGATAATAGCCCGAGCACCATCAACATCATCGTTGCGAGCTTCGCAGCGAAGACGAGCATCCGTTGTTGCGGCATCATCAATAGTCGTATCATGAACGTGCCGCGTCCCTGAAAGTCACGATACCAAATCCAAAAGCTATAGAGGAGCATCGCCGCAATCGCAACGCCGATCGACAAAATGAACGGCGTCCCTCCAAGATAATTGGCAAACGTTAAGACGTAATCCGGTGTCCCGGTGCGTCGAATCGTCTCATACATATTCGTCTCGCTCCATAAGAAGAAGCCGAGCCAAGCAAATTGGGTGACGACGAGAAGCGTGATCAAGATGAGATACGGTTTCGTCGCCCGCTCGACTTCCCATCCGAGTAGTTTTAACAATTTCATGCGCCATACTCCTCTCTCATGACGTCAACGATCGATTTCCCGTGAATGAAGCGGACGTCCTCGACGTCGAATTCACGGACGATCCGTCCCCTGTTCAACATGACGGCCTTGTCGACCAAATACTCGATGTCGTCAATCTCATGCGTCGTGATCAAGACACCGCGATCTTCCATGATGTCGCTCGAGAACAGCTCGACAATCTGTTCTTTCGAGAACACATCAATACCTGAGAACGGTTCGTCGAGCAGCAAGTAATCTGGGTCTTGGGCGATGCCGAGCGCCAAATTGACTTTCGCGAGCGTCCCTTTCGACAGTTCGCTCAACTTATCTTCCGGAAACAGTTTGAACTCGTCGACGAGACGGGCGAACAACTTCGTGTCGAACTTCGGATAAAAGTCGCGCATGAACGCTTCGCACTGCTCGATCGAAAAGTGGATCGGGAACGTCGAATGGTCCGGTACGAACGCGACGTTGTTCAAATCGATCGGCTTGCCGTCAATCAAAACGTTGCCTTGGTCAAACGGAGTCAGCCCCATGATGCCTTTTAAAATCGTCGACTTCCCGGTCCCGTTCAGACCGATGAGGCATGTGATCTCGCCTTTGTTGGCCGTGAACGACACATCTTCGATGACTTGTTTTTTGCGGTAACGCTTCTTAACTCCCAGTACCTCGATCATCGAGATTCCCCTCCCCGTATTGCCGTTTGATTTTGCTGACGAGCTCGTCCATCGTGACGTCGAGCTCTTGAATCGATTCTACGAAGACAGCGACCGCCTCATCGACGAGTTCGGTCCGAATTCGTTTTAATACGTGGTCGTCCGTCGTCACCCGACTTGGACGATTGCGTTCGGTCGTGATCAATTGCTGTTCCTCCATTTCCTTGAACGCCTTTTGGACGGTGTTCGGATTGATTTTCAGTTCGGTCGCGAGCTCTCGTCGCGACGGCATCTCTTCGCCCGCCTTCAACTCGCCTAGCGCCATCTTCTTTTTGAAGTAGTCGACGACTTGGATGTAGACGGGAGACCTCGTGTTAAATTGAATGATCATGTTGTCACCTCTCTAAGTGTATGATGCGACTAATACACTATCTGACTGTATTATTACTGTAATACACTTGACTGTCAATAATAATTTCCCAAAACAATCCAAAACAAAAGACGCATCCTCATTGATTAGGATGCGTCAATTTGATGAGCGGACGATATAGTCGGCTCGTATCACTGGATTGACCGTCTTGATGTAGTGCGCTTCACCCGGCCAGTAGCGGCGCTCATATTTGGCGAGCCGTTTCGCCATGTCCCCGATGTACGTATCGCGATTGAGCACACGCTTGTAACGCGTCTCTCGTTTGCAGTCGACATAAACGATGTAGTCGAAATACGACCGCCACTCGTCCCGCAATAAGAAGATGCCTTCAACCAACACGAGCGCATTCGGAGCCACATCGATCGTCCGCATGACAATCGTGTCTTCGTCTCGCTCATAGTATGGCAACGTCAGACGCGTCTCACCTCGGGACAACGGCTCGAACAACATCTTCACGAGCAGATCGACGTCCCATTGGAGCGCATAGTATTCCACCGCCTCAGGCTGCCCCGTCTCATAGCGCCGGGCCCGTTCGACGATGAAGTCATCAATATGTAGAAGCAGTTCTTTCGGCGCGATACCACTCAATTGTTCGACGAGCGTCGTCTTCCCCGCCCCGCTCAAGCCGTCGATTGCGACGACGAACGGCCGGTCGTGGACACGGTTAGCGTATGCTTCACGAATCACTTCCTGTAACGTCTCCATACGTTCTCCCCCAAATCAAAAAAGTCAGCCCTAGAGGCTGACTTCAGTTTACCAGAGCACCCAACCTTTCGCTCCCGGAGGCGCGCTTTCAATCAAGTGCCAAATCGGAACCGTGTAGGCGAATGCGATCAAGACGAACGTGACCGTGATCCAGAGCTTCCAGTTCTCGAAGAACCGTGGCGTCTCCATCGCCGCCTCTTCCGTTTCCGCGAGTGGGAACTCTTCCTCGCCTTTTGGTGCGAGGAATGACAAGTTGAACATCGAATAGACGAAGATGAGCACCGAGACGAGAAGGATTGTCCCGCCGATTGCCATCGCCATATGGTACGGGATCCATTCACGCGTCAACGCGTCTGAGAAATACGTCGCCGGACCGGTCCGGCGCGGGTTACCTTGAAGGCCTGAGATGTGCATGGCATACGACATGATCGACATCCCGAACGCCCACGTCCCCGTCTGAATCAAACCGAGACGGTTCATTGATTTCGTGAGTGTACGTCCGCGTAGTACCGGTACGAGCCAATAGGCGGTTCCAAAGAACGTCAAGGCGACGGCCGTTCCGACCGTGATATGGAAGTGACCGGTGACCCAAAGCGTGTTATGGACCATCGCGTTCAATTGGTGCGACGCGTTGATGATACCGCCGGCACCAGCCGGAATGAAGAACAACATCCCGACGAACGGGGCGAGGAAACGCACATCGCCGTACGGCATCTTTTTGACCCAACCGAACAGACCGCGTGCTCCGAGAGCGCGTCCCCGCAGCTCGAACGTCGCGAACAGCGAGAACGCCGTCATGAACGACGGAATGACGACGAGGAACGTCAAGATGACTTGGACAAACTTCCAAAACGGATCAATCCCCGGCTCTGTCAACTGGTGGTGGAAACCGACCGGGAACGAGAACAAGAGGAACAACAAGAACGCCATCCGCGCGAGCGCGTCCGAGAAGATCTTCCCACCGATGACTTTCGGCACGACCGTATACCAGACGATATAGGCCGGCATGAGCCAGAAGTAAACGAGCGGGTGACCGAAGTACCAGAACAACGTCCGGCTCAGTTCAATCCCGACCGTGTCTTTCCATCCGAGCGAGAGCGGGAGCAGTTGGAACAAAATCGTCCCGGCAACACCGAGTGTCGCGATGACCCAGAGCAACATCGTCATGATACTCATGTACGCTGGGAGTGGCGGATGGACGCCAGGGTGTTCCCGTTTATAGTCCGCATACATGCGGAACATCGCGAACGCCGAGAACCATGTACCGACGACGAAGAGAACGAGACCGACATAGAAGATCGGGTCGGCCATGAGCGGAGCGTAGAACGTGTAAAGTACAGTCGCTTTATTGGCGAGCACCATGATCGTCACGAGTACCGCCCCGGCGATGATCATCCAAAAACCGAGCCAAGCAACACGTGTCGGGAACGATTCAAACCGTCCGAACGACTTGGCGAGCAGCGCGTAAAGTAAGCCGATGATAAACATCGTCGTAAAGACGAGACCGAGCATGATACCGTGGGCCGTCAACAATTGATAGTAACCGAATACTTCCGGAATGATTCCTGTACGAATGAGCGTCTGCATGAGTCCCGCAATCGCTCCAATCAAGACGGCGAGTACCGAGACGACAACGTGGGCATAGGCGAGGCGCGCTTCTTTCACACCGATGCTCGGCACCGGCACGCCGCGCTCCATTTCCCACTGTTTCAGTTTTGAGGCTACGTCGTTCATTTAGTCCACCACCTTAATTTTTGTCGACATCATGTGATGTCCCGTACCGCAATATTCGTTACAGAGGATTAAAAATTCGCCCGCTTCTTCAAACGTATACGTGAGCGAGTTGATATGTCCCGGTACGACCATCATGTTGACCGGTGTTCCCGTCAACTGGAAACCGTGGACGACGTCCGGTGACGTGACGAGAAACGTCACTTTCGCACCTTTCGGGATTTCAACGTTACCCGGTGTGAACGTGAACGCCTGCGCGACCATGACGAGTTCGTATTCGTTATCACCAATTTTATTAAGTCCAGGTTTATCGAACGGCGCCGTCTGATGCACTTTCGCCGGGTCGATCAAATCGGCGTCCGATGCGGGCTGGTTGCCGGCCGCAAACGCCGAAATGCCGAGCACTGTCAAAAACACGCCTAATAGAACGATGCCAAAGATCAACCAATATTTTTCAAGCTTATGAATATGCATGTTTGTTTTCTCCTTTTGACGTTATCGTGTAACAAATAAATAAAAGACCGACGACCACATGGCGATGATGACACCCGCGACGATCATGACCGATGTAAACGTGCCTTTCAGATTCGGTTCTTGTCCACCGTTCTTATCCACGTGAAGGACCCCTTTCGCTATGATTTCCTCTTTCATTGTATGAAATTCACCCCGACTTAATATGTGACTTTTATCACTCCAAAAGTGACAATCACATCATTTTTGCGTAGTTTCCACACATAAAATTCACAATTGACCAAATCAAGACGACAAAAAACCGCCTCTCTAAGAGACGGTTCCTCGTTATAATCGGCAAATCCCGGCCGGACAGCCTTCACAGTGGCACAGCTCTTTTAAGAAATCGATATCATGCAAGACGATCGAGTTTCCCGTCGTTGTCAGGACGCCTTCTTTTCGCCACTGGTTCATCATCCGGTTGACGGTCTCACGCGGTGCCCCGATCAGTTGACCGAGCTCCCCATCGGAAGGATGTCGTGAGATGACGACCGCGTCATCTTCCTCCACGCCGTGCATGGCCGCCATCCGAAGCAACGTCGAAGCGAGCGCTCCCGGCTTTCCGTACAATAGCAAATCACGCAGTTTCATCTCTGAATGCTTACGCATCATCGACGTCCAGCGCAGCACGTCACCGGCAAATTTGGCGTCTTGCTGCATGATGGTCTCGATGTCTTTCTTTGAAATAACGCCAATGACACTTTCTTCCGTCGTCTCGATGCTGTAAGAACTCGGGAACGTGTCGACGATATCAAACTCACCAAAAAAATCGTCGGCGCCATATAAGAACATGACGATCGGATTCCCTTTTTTCGTGATCTTTGTGAATTTGACAGATCCGCTCTTCAAATAAAAGAATTTATCACACTTCTCACCTTCCCAACAGACGATGCTAGCCTTCGGGTAGTCTTGAGGTGTCATCATTTCGAGCAATAACTGTTTCGTCTCCGCTGAAAAGATAAAGCTGTTCGGTTCGGTCGTCCCACATTTCGTAGACATATTCGTCTGCTCCCTCCACAATTCATTCGTGCCTGGAATGTCTCGTACGTTTCATTTATGGCTTTATTATACAGTAGCGTGAGCACCCTGATCACAAAAGTATGTGACATTTCAAACAATCTTCTATTTTTCAAATCGTTCTCATAAAAAAAAGACTGTAGAAAGTCTACAGTCTCAGATCAGTCTCAGCGATAGACGAGACGGATCAGCTTCTCAGCACCTTTAAAGTTTGGATAACGAATCGGCACATCAAATTTTGTCGTGTTGCGTAAGATTGATTTGGCATGGCTGAACGCCTCAAAGCTATAGCGTCCGTGATAAGCCCCCATCCCACTCTCCCCGACACCGCCAAATGGCAAGTTCGGGTTCGTCAAATGCATGAGGACATCGTTGACACAACCGCCGCCGAATGTCAGATGCTTGAGCACCGTCTGTTCGACAGCTTTCGTTTCCGTGAACAGATAGAGCGCGAGCGGATGCGGACGGTCGGACACAAACTCGATCGCCTCATCGAGTTGACGATACGTCAGCACCGGCAAAATCGGTCCGAAAATCTCGTCTTTCATAACAGCCGCCCCATCATGAATATCCGTCATGACGGTCGGGGCGATTTTCAAGCTTTCCCGCTCCGTCGCTCCCCCGAAGAAGACGTCTCCTTGACTCAAATAACTCGTCAACCGATCAAAATGAGACTCGCTGACGATCCGGGTGAACCGTTCTGTCCCGATTCCGTTCCCAAACATTGTGAACGCTTCCCGCTTGATCGCTTCAAGAAACGCATCACGTTTCGATTCGTGGACGAGCACGTAGTCCGGGGCGACACACGTCTGCCCGGCGTTCATCCATTTCCCCCATGCGATTCGTTTCGCCGCAATGTTAATATTGGCATCTTCATGGACGATGGCCGGTGACTTCCCACCGAGTTCAAGTGTGACCGGCGTCAATTGCTTGGCCGCAGCCTCCATGACGATTTTTCCGACCGGGGTCGAACCGGTGAAGAAGATGTGATCCCATTTTTGTTCGAGTAGAGCTTGAGCGACGTCTTTATCCCCTTCGATACTGACGACGTAACGATCGGTGAACGCCCGTTCGAGCACTTTCGTCATCACTTGGGCCACGTTCGGCGTCAATTCCGACGGTTTCACGACAGCCGTGTTCCCGGCCGCGATTGCTCCGATGAGCGGTGCGATTGCCAATTGGAACGGATAATTCCAAGGAGCGATGATCAGAACGGTACCGCGCGGTTCAAATATGACCTCACTTTGTGTCCCGAGGTGGATCGCTGCACCGCGGACACGTTTCGGGCGCATCCAACGCTTCAACTCTCGATTCGTCCGACTGATCTCGTCGTAAATAAAGCCGATCTCCGTCGTGAACGCATCGAGCTCTGATTTATTTAAATCTGTTTTTAACGCTTCGATAATCTCTGCTTCGTGATGTTTGATCGATTCTTTCAAAAACGTCAACATACTGAGACGGAATGCGAGCGATTTGGTCGCTTGCGTCTTAAAGAAACGACGTTGCTTACTGATGAGCTCTTCGATCGTCAACTGTTCGATTGGTGCGAGCATAAATCTGCCTCCCTTTGAGTGATAACGCTGTCTTCATCTTATCACTATCCAATCAGACCCGACCATTTTGAACGTTCAACCGTTGCTGCTTGATACGTGCCCGTCTCACCCGGTCTTGTTTGAAACGACACGTTTCCTTGTCTGCTCGATCACAATCAAAAGCAGGCCCGCTAGCAGCAAAACAATCCCGGTTAGCGTGAATTTCTGCGTTAACGAGACGGACAGCCACCCTAAGAGAGCCGAGCCCACGACCGTACCGAGCGAGAAGAACGCATAGAAGTAGCCGTATGATTTGCCGCGATTGGCACTGTTCGTCGCTTTGATCAACATCGTGTTGATGGCCGGGAACAAAATAGCGAAGCCGATGCCATAACAGCCGAGCACGAGATAGAGCAGATTTGCGCTACCCGACAAACCAATCAGAATTTGACTAACCCCAAGAATGCCGATCCCGAGCGCAGCCAAGCGCGCCGGCTCGAACCGGTCGAAGATACGGTTCGTCGGCAAGACGAACACAAGGACGGCAGCAACGCCAAACGTGCTGAGCAACATCCCGCTGAGCCGTGAGTCGTAACCGAGCGCTTGCACGTAAAGCGGTAATAAATAAGCGAGCGCTCCTTGCGAGAACATCAATAAAAACGCACCGACATACGCTTTGACGACGTCACGCTCTAGCGTTTTCGAGCCAACCGCTTCGCGCCGGTCCTCATGTTTCCCAGCGAATCGCAACCGCTTCAACACGACGAGGGCAAGCAAAGCCACAAGCACGCCATACGCCGCCACGTACGTAAATACAACCGGGACCGATGTGCGGCTGGCCATGATGCCGCTAAACGCTGGTCCTAGAATCGCCGCCAACCCGACGAAGCTCCCGGTGAGCGCCACTTTCTTCCCTTGTCGATTGGCCGCGGTCAAGTTCGCGGATAGCGTAAACGCAGCCGGTACAATCAAGCCGGCCACGAATCCGTGAACGACACGCACCACCAATAACATCGAAGCATCATCGACAAGGCGATACATGAGCAGACTCGCACTTGATAACACTAGACCGACGAGTAAGATTCGGAACGGGCCGAACTTGTCCGTCCAAACGCCAGACAAAATGTTCCCGAACGTGTTAGACAATGAATAGATGGCAATGACGACACCGGCGATGAACGGCGTCGCACCGACTGAGGTCGCGAACGTGCTCATGACGGGAAGTTGGGCAAACAGATCAAAAAACGCAAAAAAGACGATACTATAAATCACAAAAGCGGATGGTTTATTCACGGAATTCTCTCCTTAGCTCAGCACCTCCACGGACACTGAGTTTTCAGCTTCAGTCTAGCTTGCCGGTTCCGCTTTGTATAGACACGTTGGCACACTGACACAAAAAGTCCCTACAAACGTTGCGTCTGTAGGGACTTATGATTTAGTTTGTCACTTCGACTGCTGTGTCGAGGGCGACACGAATCATCTCGTCGAACGTCGATTGACGTTCTTCTGATGTCGTCTCTTCACCCGTTAACAAGTGGTCAGAGATCGTGAGGATCGTCAAGGCGTTGACTTTATGTTTCGCCGCGAGCGTGTAAAGGCCGGCTGCTTCCATCTCGATTGCGAGGCAACCGAAGTCCGCCCACTTTTTGAAGTGGTGGAAGTCATCTTGGTAGAACTGGTCGGCCGTGAAGATTTGACCGACTTTGACCGGGATGCCCGCTTTCTCCGCGTTCATATACGCACGATGTAGGAGGTCGAACGTCGCTGTCGGTGCGTAGTCCATGCCATCGAACCGGACACGGTTTTGTCCCATCTCACTCGATGCGCTCATCGCGATGACAACGTCACGCACTTTGACGTCTTCTTGAATCCCGCCGGCTGTACCGACACGAATCAAGTTTTTAGCACCGTACGACATGATCAATTCGTTGACGTAAATCGACATCGACGGCACACCCATACCTGTCCCTTGAACAGAGATGCGTTTGCCTTTATACGTACCCGTGAAACCGTACATGCCACGCACTTCGTTATACAGTTCGACATCCTCTAAGAACGTCTCAGCGATGTATTTCGCGCGCAACGGATCTCCTGGAAGTAATACCGTTTCTGCGATTTGTCCTTCTTTTGCCCCAATGTGTACACTCATGATAAAATTCCTCCTTTAAAGTTGTCGTTGGTAGTCTTCCCGATATTCGTTCGGGGTAACACCAACTTGTTTTTTAAAGACTTTTCGGAAGTATTTGTCGTCCGAAAAACCAACCGCTTGGGCGACTTCATAAATACGTTGTCTACTTGTTTCAAGGAGACGCTTGGCCTCGAGCATGCGGATCGACAACAAGTACTCGGATAAGTTGACGCCATACTGCTGCTTAAAACGACGCGATATGTATTCGCGGCTCAAGTAAAAGCGCTCGCTCATCCCTTGCAAGCTGAGCTGTTCCGCATAATGACGCTCGATAAACGCACCGATTTGGAAGATTGGGTCCTCCTCGGCTGGGCAGACGTCTGCGAGGGCACGTTCGAGCGTATCGTTCAACACGTCCGGATCAATCGGTTTCAGCAAGTAATCGAAGCTGCCGAGCTGAATCGCGCGCCGCATATACGAATACTCATCGTACCCGGTCAACACGATCAGCTTTACCGACTCCACCTCTTGATGCACCCATTCCATCAACTCAATCCCGTTGCAACGCGGCATTTGAATATCCGATAAAACCAAGGCCGGGCGCTCTTTCGTGATAATCCGTTTCGCTTCTTCGCCGTCGCTCGCTTCGAACACTTTCGTGACGCCGAGACGTTCCCACTCCCCAAGCAATTTGACCGCTTCCCGTACTGGCGACTCATCGTCGACGATCAATACTTTCGTCATGACGCACCCGCCTCCTTCACGGCCGGGAAACGCATGACTATGCGGAATCCGCCGGTCTCTGGTGTAGCCAACATAAACTCAGCCTCCCGATTATAGTTTAACATGAGTCGATCGCGAATGTTCTTTAAACCGGTGCCTTCCGCACCATGAATCGGTCCTGTCGACCGTTCGATCCGTTGTTGCAGGGCGTTCAGCTCAAAGTCCGAGATCGCTCGCCCGCTGTTCTCACAACGGATGATGAGGTCGGCTCCCGTTTGACGGATGTTTAAGCAGAACCGATTGGCCGCCGTCGCCCCGTCCCGCTCAAACCCATGTTTGAAAAAGTTCTCAGCGAGCGGTTGGAGGATCATCTTCGGAACGATCAAGTCGAGCAACGCGTCCGGGACGTCGACCTCGACGTCGAACTGATCGGGGAAACGGACCTGTTGGAGCCGAACGTACGAATTGAGATGCTCGACTTCGCGCTTGAGCGTCACCATCGACTCGGCCGGGTGCATCGTGTACCGCATCATCGAGGATAACTGTGTGATTAAGCGATAAACCGTTTTACCATCCCCTTTTAGGGCGAGCGTCCCGATCGACTGTAGCGCATTGAATAAAAAGTGTGGGTTCGTTTGCGCCTGCAGGGCGCGCAGTTCGTTCGTCCGATTTTCGAGTGCCAACCGATATTCGCGCTGAATCAAGTCATCGATCCGTTCGATCATCCGTTTAAATTGGCGGCCGAGCACACCGAACTCGTCATTTCCCAGGGAATCGAACGAGACGGTCATGTCCCCTTGCTCGATTCGCCAAATGTTTGACGTGAGCGTTTTAATCGGCGTCGTCAAACGCATCGATGCGTATGTCGCACCGATCAACGCTAACACGAGCGAAACCATCCCGACGACGAAGATAATGAATGACGTCCGGGATGCCGGTTCAATCAACAACCGGTCCGGAATCGATTTCCCGACATAAAACGTTTGATTCTCAAACTCGAACGATTTAATGATCCGATGATGTTTCCCGTCGACCGACATCGACTTCGCCGCCACCGTGTCCGGGATGTACTCGTCCCCAAGCTTGGCAAACACTTGATTGTTCCCGCCGATGAACCAAAGGCTTTCCTCCGGATTGTTTTGCAACGACGCGAGTTGTCCGACAAACACGTCTTCCGGTATATCGATCGAGAGGATCGCGAGCGGTTTATCCGTCTCGATCTTGTCGAGCCGGAAATGGAGCGTCACGACCTCTTCTGCCGAGACAATCGGTCCAAAGTCGTGGTATGGGACGAGCGGATGCGACGCCTCGAGCAAGACACGGCTCTCTTCATACTTCAGCAATTGTTGTTGAATCGCACTCGGTTGTTTTTTCGAACGTGGTGACACTTTCATTTTATAAGCGGCGAACGAGTCCATGTCCTCAAGCATGAGCAATTGAATCTGTGCGACGTCCTCCCGTGATAAGTACATACCAAGGAGTGCCCGCCGAACTTCAAGCTCCGTCTGCTCGAGTGACAGCCCGGGACCGTATTCAAGAATGTCGAGGACGTCCCGATTGGCGTATAGGCTCGTTGGCAGGCGGCTCAAGTCAGAGATGTAGCGTTCGATCTGCAACGTCCCGCGCTCGAGTGACCAGTCCGTGAGCTCGAGACCGCGCTCTCGTTCCCGGTCTTTGACGTACCAAAATGATATGACGGTCGCTAAAATAACCGGAACGATGATCGTCAATGCGATCATCCCAGTCAATTTCGTACGGATGCTCCTCACCGACACCCCTCCTCTTGAAGATTATATCACGGGTCATGCAAGCGTTTGCAATCATGTTGTAAAAAAAGACTTGAGCCCCAAAAAGGATGCCTCAAGTCTTTCTTATCACTCGTATGAATTGATCAATTGAATCACTTCGTCGGAATGGTCCATATTTGCTGCTAATTCACCCGGCGTCATTCCGTCTTCGTTTTCAAGCGATACGTCTGCCCCGCTATCAAGTAATAACGTGATTGTTTCTACATCGACGTTCTCACTATAAAGGAAATTATGGAGCGGCGTGTCCCCGTAATCATCTTGCATGTTCACATCCGCTCCGTTCATCACCTCTTCTTCCACCGCATCATAACTGGCATTGTCGTACGCCAATTCTTGGAGCGGCTCCTCAGCCATTTCACCGGCGAATCCTTCGCTGAACGGTGAAGCGGCAAGGCCCGTGAACCCGTCACTCATGACGAGCCACGCGATGATGGCCCCGTTGACGAGCACGGTGACGACAATCGTTCCGATGATTGAGGCTTTGACATAACCAGCCGTCTTGAACATCGGCACGTTCGCCTCACCGGCTTGCGTGGCGATAGCAGCGATCCGTTTCGGCAATGTCGGATGCGTCGAAATCAGTTCGCTATATTTGGCGATGAACCCGTTCTCACGGCTTGCTTCATATAAATAGTCGAACTCGTTCACTTCTTTGGCGAGCTTTCCGCCGACGGCGAGGATGGTGAGCGCTCGTTTTGAAGCCGCTTCGTCTTGAATATAATGCGCGGCCATCCGGTCGCACGTATATTCGCAAGCGCGTGAATACGCTGTCCCTAAAAATGGAACGATATTCCCGAGCAAGACGAGCCACTGTTTTTGGACGTGATTGCGGCGGATGTGCGCGAGTTCATGCGCGATGACGAACTCGACTTCTTTCGTCTGACCGTTCCGCGACAGTTCCACGACGTCCGAATACAAGATGATCATATTCTTTTGGAAGAATCGGGTCGCGAACGCGTTCAAGACCCCGCCCGCCTGTAAAATATAGACGTCTGGCAACAAACGGATACCCATCCCTTGTCCGACGCGCTGATACATCTCATGCAGGTCGGCGAATTGTCGCTCCGTCACTTTGACCCCGTTCGTCCGAATATAGCCGATTTGAATCCAGTGTGCGAACATCGACAGCGAGACGATTAGCCCGATGATCCACAGGAAGATACCGAGTGAGGCAATCGTCAAGACGATTCCGACAATAATTGTCAGGATGCTCATCGCGACAAGCAGTCCGAAATACAATTGTTCGTGCTTATGTACCAATTTTGAATGATTCATGTCATTAACTCCTTCATTTTCCAATTACCGTCTTTATTATACGGAATCTCACACGTAAAACAACAAAAAAATAGAAACTGACGAAATGTCAGTTTCTAACGTAATTCGAGCACGAACAGTTGATCGTCTTCCGCTCCTGGATTTCCACGGCCGTCCGTATTGTTCGTGATGTAATACAGGCGATCATCTTCTAACCAGACGTCACGGATGCGACCTTGATTCTCGACGAGCGGAACGACTTCGCGCGTCTCACGGTCGATCGCGACCAAACGATTCCCACGCAACGTCGCCATATAGACGTACTGATCGTCGGCAACGATGCCAGATGGCGCCCATGACGTTCCTCCGACCTCAAACCAAGGCGTCTCGAGACCGTCTTCCGTCTCATCGGCCTCGATGATCGGCCACCCGTAATTGTTTCCTGGCTCGATGATGTTCACTTCGTCATGACCGGACGCCCCATGTTCGCTCGCATAGAGCACGTCTTCGATGACGGTCAACCCTTGCGGATTCCGATGGCCGGACGAATAAATCCAATCGACCGGGTCCCCTTCGCCGGACAACGGCACGCGCAGGATTTTCCCGGCAATCGATGTCTCATCTTGAGCGAGGTCTGGGACGAGTGCGTCTCCGGTCGTGACCCAAATCACGTCACCGTCGAGTAATAAGCGTCCGCCGTTATGAAACTGCGCTCCGGGTATGTCTTCCAAGACGATGTCCGTCTCTTCAAATCGTTCTCCGTCCCACGTCAATTCGACGACCCTGTTCCGCACATCCCCAGGTGTCCCGTACGTATGATAGGCGTACAGCTGTCGCGACGTCGCAAAGTCATCCGCGAGAGCAAGACCGAGTAGTCCGCCTTCCCCGATTTCAAGCACATCTTCAGTCAGTTCGACCGGTTGACGCGAGACGTTACCGTCAGCATCAATGACAGCAATCGTTCCCCCGCGCTCTGAAACGAGCCAACCGTCCTCGGTTCGTGTAATCGACCATGGGACGTCGAGCTGTCGCGCAATCGATTCGTTCGCCCCAACCGATAACGCGTCATCTTCGTTCGGCGCCCCTTCCGTCGATTCAGCCGGTTGTTCGATCGGGGTTTCCTCTTCTTGGACCGCATCGTCCGCCGGATCAGACGCACAACCGGCAACAAAGACGAGTGACAACATGAGTAACCATCGTTTCAACGTAACCGCCTCCTTTCCCCCATCATACCGCGCTTTTAGGCGTCGCGTGAAGGTTCGGGTGGGCGGGCCGGTAACCGAAGCGCGATGAGCAAGGCGATGAACGCCGCGAGTGCCGCTCCGACGAAGACACTGTTCAGTCCCGAGGCGATCAACTGCTCACCTTGCAGGCGAACACCCTCGTCAAGCGTGGCACTCGCCGCCTGGTTGAAGAACGATTCGAGCGAGGCACCGCTCAACGTTTCGTCGTTCCGGAATCCGCTCAAGACGATAAAGTTGAACATCGCCCCGAACACCGCGACTCCGAGCGTCTGTCCGACCGTACTTAAAAACGAGTTCGCCGCTGTCGCTGTCCCGCGCTGACGGTATGACACGACCGTCTGCAACACGACGATGAACATCGGTTGTGACAAACCGAATCCGACGCCGATGATGGCGACGGCGAGGTACACCCAGACGTCCGAACTCGATGGAGTCATCAGCGTCAAGATGACCGTCCCAATCAAGAGCAGGCCCATCCCGAAGACAGCCCGTCGTCGCGGTGATGCCGCTCCGAGCGTCCGTCCGCCGATAATCGACGTGAACGTCCATGCGACCGAGAGCGGCATGAGCATGAAGCCCGCCTCTGTCGCCGATTTACCAAGTACAGCCTGCGCCCAAATCGGGATGTAGGCTGACATCGAGACGAGCACCCAAGCAGCAAAGAAGACGGCCCCGTTGATGGACGCGATAATCGGCTGCTTCAACAGCTCGAGCGGCAGGAGTGGTGTCTTGGCCCGGCGCTCTGACATGAAGAAGCTGACGAGCAACACAAGACTGAATAGACCGCTGACGACGACCGGTAACGTCAAGATGTTCGTTTCACTGAACGTGATCAAGGCGTACAAGAATGCGGTCGTCCCCCCAGCGAACAGGAGTGCCCCTTTTATATCGATCCGTTCGGTCGTCTCAGCGACCGTCTCTTTATAAAATGTGACGATCATGATGAACGATAAGAGCGCAAACGGAACGTTCAACAAGAACACGTAGCGCCAAGACAACGTCTCGACCAAAAATCCTCCGATGACCGGTCCGAGTACACCGGACACGCCCCACACCGCGCTTAAAATCCCTTGGATTTTGCCGCGCTCTTCATACTTATACAAGTCCCCGATAATCGTCATCGAGATCGGCAGGACCGCACCGGCACCAAGACCTTGCAGCGCCCGAAACACGATCAACTGCTCCATCGATGTCGCTAGACCGCACAAGAGCGAGGCGAGTGTGAACAGCCCGATCCCAAACAAGAGGACACGCTTTCGACCGAACAAGTCGGCGACTTTCCCGTAAATCGGTGTCGACACCGCGGTAAATAGTAAGAAGGCGGCAAATACCCAACTAACGAGCGCCGCGCCATTCAACTCGCTCGCAATGACCGGCGTCGCGACCGAGACGACCGTCCCTTCAATCGCTGCCAAAAAAGTCGCAAGCAGTAGTGCGACCGTAACATTCTTTCTCATCTGTTCCATCTCCCCACAAAAATAGTGGCGCCGGAAGGCTCCGACCACCACTTCAACTGTCTATTATTTTGTGCGAGCGGCGTCTGTTTGACAAGCCTCAACTTCCGGTTCGAAAAAGAAGTTTTTAATTTCGGCGTAAGCGGCCTGTTCATCTTGAACGAGGACACGTCCGGCCAGTCGGCCGGAATCAAGCATCCACACTTCGTCAGCAAGCCTCGCCGCCACATCGAGCTGGTGTGTCGAGAACACGATCGTCGTCCCACGGTCGGCCTCTTCCCGCAACAGTCGGCCCAATACATGCATCCACGTCGGGTCGAGACCGTTCGTCGGCTCGTCTAGCAGTAGAATGTCAGGTTTCGTGACCAACGCTTGAGCGAGCAGGAGACGTTGCCGCATCCCTTTCGACAACATCCCGACCTGTTGCCGGGTCTTGGCGTCAAGCCCGACACGGTTCAATAGAGACGCATCCGGTTTGACTCCTTGAAGCAACGCGTAATACGAAAACGTCTCACCGACGGTCCACGACGGATCGAATGCGAAATCATCAGGCATATAACCAAACGATTGATTATACGATTTTCGACGGTCACGCGTCTCCCCGTTCAACGAGACATGACCGACACTCGGTGAGAGCGTACCGTTCATCATATTCAGTAGCGTCGATTTCCCAGCCCCGTTGCTTCCGCATAAGGCGACGACCCGACCGTCGGCAATCGCTCCGTCAAGCGGATGGAGCGACCATACATCGCCATAGCGTTTACCGACCTGTTCAAGCTGAATCATGTCGTCCCTCCTGTCGAAGTAACCAAGCTGTCCCGAACCACAACACAAACACGACACTCAAGATTGCGATGCTGACGGTCAAACTACCGAGTGGGTCGCCGAGCCAGCCGATAAACGTTTCATAGACGGCCCCAAACAGGTCAGGTGCCGACAAGACCGAGCTCACCCAGACGCGCAGTAGCTCAAATCCGTTCAAAAACAGCAGCCCGACCATCGCACTCGCTTGCGACCCGTAAGGCAGCCAAGCAATCGTTGCCACGAGGAGCGTCGGCCAAAGTAAAACGAGGACGACCCAGACGATGAACGAGAGGAGCACAGCTCGAAGCCTCGTCCGTCCGACGACGCCGATGAACGTGCCGATCGCGGCACCGTACGTGGTGAGGCCGAACGCATACACCCATAGGACGAACCACGTCTCGAGCGGCATCGAAACAAGGAACGAGGCGAGCGCGAACGCAAGCGTGATGATGAGTCCTTGCGTCGCCAGGAATGCGCTGTAACGCATCCAGACCACGCGGCGCATCGACACCGTGAACGTCGAGACGAGTCGCATCCGCTTTGATTCACGCTCATTGCCCCACTGCAGTGCCGTCGTCAACATGACGAGGAGCGGTAACACGAGCCCAATCACCGTGACGAGTGTCGCGCTGACGTTCGTATACGCCGTCGCCACCGGGATCGCTTGGCCGAGACCACCCAGCAAGACGAGTGTCAGTACCCAAGCAAGCAAGAAGACGTAACTTTCTTTCTGACGCAGCGTACGGGACCATTCGATCCGCCATAACATCGCTTACTGCCCGTGACCGTCAGATGACTCATCCGCATCGTGCGCGTCACTCATGTCGCTCGCTTCGCCATCGTCGTCCGAGTTCATTTTTTTATGACCGTTCATCTCGCCGCGCTCCCACGTATGTTCTTTCAAGTCGTCTAAATCCATCACCATGCCGCCATTCTCTTCGGCATACGTCTCCGCGTCCGCTGCTTTTGCGAACGAGACGATGTTATAAGCCATCGGCGTTTTCGCTTCTTTATTATAGACAAACGTACCTTCATCTAAATCGACCCAGTCCATCGTGTTGTAGTCTTTCACATACATCGCCGCGATGTCCTCTTCCGTTTGCTCAGGGTACCAGTCACGCATCAAACAACCGATATCGTCGAACGCATAGCCTTTCCCGTTGTCCATGATCGCTTCGGCAGCGAATTGTTTATCCATCACTTTCATCTTGCACACTTCACACTCGGTCTCGCCCCATTCGATATCGAACGGTTCCGCCGCAGCGCTCGAACACGCCCCAAGTGCGAGCGTCAAACTTGATGCGGCGAATAGTCCTGCCATTTTCTTATACGTAGTCATATCGTTTCCTCCCAAATATCCATAGTAAAACCATCATTCCGGTTAAAGCGACCGCTCCGAACGACCCGTTCCACTCGATGCGAAACGCGGACACAATTGGCCCTGCGTCCGTGAGTGTGACCTCGTCCGGGCTACGGAGCACACGTTCAAGCACGGTTAGCCCCGGGGCACCGTACAGCAACTCGAACGCTTCATATGAATCGGCCAATAAAAACAAGTACGGGTCGGCCCGAAACTGGATCTCACTGAACCCGTCGCGTGTCAAATCGAGCGTCTGTCCGCCCCAATCGTTTCCTTGAATCACATTGTCTGTCGACTCAAACGAGACGACCGGATACCGATTGCCGGTCAAGTCGTTCCCTGCCATCGTCATCCCGTTCGCCGACTTCAAGCGCAGTCCTACATCATTGCCGTTCACACCGTTGTCATGAATCGTCGTCCACTC
Organism: Exiguobacterium sp. SH1S21; assembly: GCF_004337175.1. Lineage (NCBI taxonomy): Bacteria > Bacillati > Bacillota > Bacilli > Caryophanales > Exiguobacterium > Exiguobacterium sp. SH1S21. The sequence continues at coordinate 97,591 of NZ_SJUY01000006.1, forward strand.
CGATTTTTCCGCATAAATCCCGATCCGATTGCCGAAGATCGCGTTGGCACGCAACGTCGTCTCGACTGCTTCAAACAACATGATCCCGGTCGCCGTCGCGCCGACTTGGTCATAGATTTGTCCGTTCTCGATGACGACGCGCTCTGTCCCCATGATCATCGCACCTGCTCCGTTGCGCCGGAGGTTCGGCAAATTGATCGACACGTCTGTCGGAAACATGAGATGGACACCGTATCTAGCATCGGCAACGCTCGGTCGAATCAGCTGGTGACCCGACCCGTTCTCGATGTAGATCCCGTCACGGACTCGGTCGATGACCGCCCCTTTGATCAAAGCCGCTTCGCTGTTCAATAGCGAGATGCCCTCGTGTTGATTAGACCCCGAGATGACGGGACGGACGAGCCTTACCCCGTAGCTGTCTTCCACTACGATACCGGTCCCGGACGCTTCGACGGTCACATCGATCAACTGATGGCCAAGCCCTGAGACTTGTATGGCAGCCACGTCCGTCTGCCGGCACTGTTCGACCAAAACATTCTCGAGCACCGCCCCGGTCCCTTCTAACAGAAACGCCGGTTCATTGCAGCTGACGAAGCGTTTCCCCGCACCGTCAAACGTCTCATTCGAACGGACCACGATCGGTTCGTCAAGCGTCACTAAATCGGACTCCGCGTGGACAGACGGGGCTGCGAACAACAAGCTGATGAGCAATCCAAGTTTTAGTTGTCTCATAACCCCTCCTCTTGATCAATCGCTTACAAAACATATTGTACGAAAACCCAGGGGGGTATGTGTGTTTTTTTTATGGGATTCCTGTGACAGTTTCTTCATAAAAAAAACACAAGCGGCGAAGGGGTCAGTTCGCTGCTTGTGTTTTTTTTATTTAGCTTTATCCATCCATACTTTTGTGAAGTCTTGGAGCATCTCGTCACCGGTCTTCTGACCGCCGACGTACGCTTGCATCAAGGCACCATACTCGTTGACCGCGCCGTCCGGATACTTGAACCAGTTCCATGAGATCGTCTTGCCTTCGTTCGAATAGGCAAGGATATCGTCAGCGAGTGGTCCGAGGTCGTTCGCTTCGATCGACTTGAAGGCCGGGATGAACTTGAACTTGTTGACCATGTAGTCTTTCCCTGTGTCTGACGTCGCCATCCACTCGAGGAAGTCTTTCGCTTCTTCTTTATATTGTGAGTTTTTGTTGACGACCCAGTTATTCGGGACGCCGACCGGCAAGCGGTCCATCTTCTCTTTATCATCATTGATCGGAATCGGTACGAAGCCCATCTCGATGTCCGGATTCACGTCGAGAATCATCTGTTGGGCCCAGTTGCCCTGCTGGAGCATCGCTGTCTCGCCTTGGGCGAACTGTGTGACTTGCGTGTTGTAGTCCGTCGTGAGCGGGTTCTTGTTGCCGTATTTGATGGTCAGGTCGAACAGTTTCAAGAACTGTTGGAACTGCTCATTGTCTTCGAACTTCTCTTTGTTGTCGTTGAGCGCTTGGATGAACGCATCGGGATCATCTTGTTGTGCCATCGGGATGTTGAGCAAGTGGATGCCGAGAATCCAAAACTCCGCGTAGCCGACCGAGAACGGGGTGATGCCCGCCTTGTCCAACTTTTCAGCCGCATCCGTCAATTCAGACAGCGTCTTCGGCAGTTCACTGATGCCCGCTTTCTCAAACAGCTCCTTATTGTAGATGAAACCGTAGCCTTCAAGGTTCATCGGCATACCGTACAGTTTCCCGTCCATCGTCATCGGTTCTTTGGCCACTTCCGTCAAATCACCGACCCACTTTTCATCCGACAAATCTTCCAACTTATCTTTCCACGTCTGTGCTTCCGTGAAGCCACCGTTGTTAAAGATATCCGGTTCATTGCCAGATGCGAATTGCGATTTGAGCGCGGCACCGTAGTCGGCTCCGCCGCCGACCGTTTGAACGGTCACTTTGACTCCCGTCTCTTCTTCATATTCTTTCGCCATCGCCTCAAGGTCTTTAGCGATTTCGGCTTTAAATTGGAAGACGTTCAACGTCACATCTTTTGAATCACCGCTATCCGCGTTCCCGTCAGCCGACCCTTCCCCTTCTGTGAGCGATCCGCCCCCGCAGGCAGCGAGCGTCAATACCATGCCAGCCGTCATCACAGCTGTCGATAATCTCCATTTGCGTTTCATCTTGCTTCCTCCCTCGGTGTGTAAGTCGACTAAAATAATCGATCCAATCAGTACACCCTTACTTTAAATGAAAACGCTTCCATTATGTAGGTGTCAAAATTGACGTGTAGGGTGGAAAATGTTGTACAGAAAACCAGGACTTTCTCGTAAGAAAGTCCTGGCTCATTTGCTTCTATATAATTACAACAGGCTAATTCCAGCTTCTTCGCACGCCGCGACCATCTCGCTCGGCCAGACCGACGATTGGACTTCACCGATATGACGGGCCCGGAGCAGATACATGGCGACACGTGACTGGCCGATTCCGCCTCCGACCGTAAGTGGGAGACGTCCTTCGAGCACGGCTTGATGGAACGGATACTTCCGCTTCTCTTCCGCGTCGGCTGTCACCAACTGCTCAGCGAGTGCTGTCTCATCGACACGGATCCCCATCGACGACAGTTCGAACGCCGTCTCGAGTTCTGGATGCCAGACGAGAATATCGCCGTTGAGCGACCAGTCGTCATAGTCAGCCGCTCGGCCATCATGTTTCTCTCCTGAGGCGAGCGCGCCTCCGATTTGTGAGAGGAAGACCGCGCCATGCTCTTTACAAATCGCATGTTCTCGTTCTTTTGGCGTCAGCGTCGGATACAGGTCTTCTAGCTCTTGGCTCGTCAAGAAGTGAATCGACTCAGGGAGAATCGCTTCGATCGCGTATGCCGACTCGACCGACCGTTCCGTTTCAAGCAAGGCCGCATAAATCGATTCGACGGTCGCTTTCAAATAGTCGGTCGTCCGGTGTTCCCGGGCGATGACGCGTTCCCAGTCCCATTGATCGACATGAAGCGAGTGTGTCGCGTCGAGTTCTTCGTCGCGGCGGATCGCACGCATTTGTGTATACAACCCTTCGCCAACTTTGAACCCGTACCGGCCGAGCGCTTCGCGTTTCCATTTCGCAAGCGACTGGACGATTTCAAGCTCATGTCCCGGATATTGTGTGTCGAACTGAATGATACGCTCGACGCCGTTCAAGTGATCGTTGACTCCGCTCGCCGATGTGACGAACAACGGTGCCTGTACTTGCGTGAGACCTAGCGCCGTGCTGAACTTGTCCTCGAACATTGCCTTTACCGCCGTGATTGCCTGTTGTTTTTCCTTCATCATGCTTGTTGCTGTCTTTGTCATTTTGTCTTCCTCCAATTGTGGGATTTGGGACGGAGCAATAGAAAAAAGCCCTCCAATCCCATGGACTATGGGACGGAAGGCTTCAAGCTCCGCGGTGCCACCCAAATTAGTAGACGAATCTACTCACTTTTTCGAGACGAACATCTCGTAGTTCCGATAACGGGGAACGGTCCGGCTACGTCTACTTGCAAAGCGTTCGGGTAGCGACTCCAGGAGGTTCTTCGACAGAGATTTCAGTCCGGGCTCTCACCTTCCCCGGCTCGCTTTGCTTACGTCTTCTGTGTACTCGTCCTTTCAATGTCGTTCACAATTGAATTGAACTCATTATTATAAATATTCAGACGAATGTCAACAGCTTTTCTAAAAAAAAAAATTCTCCCCCGTGTAGCGGACGAGGGAGATCCCTTGGGAAGGGTTATTTGATCGAGCCGCTCGTAATCCCTTTGATGATATGCTGTTGCATACCAAAGAAGAAGATGAGAAGCGGAACGATCCCAAGAACTAAACCAGCGAGTGCCAAATCCCATTGTTTCGTATATTGTCCGAAGAAATAGAACGTCGCGAGCGGGATCGTCCGCAGTTCAATGTCTCGGAGGACAAGTGAAGGTAACAGAAAATCGTTCCAAATCCATAGGCTGTTCAAGATGACGATCGTCACCGTGATCGGTTTCAAGAGCGGGAACACGATCCGCCAGAACAGCCCCCATGTCGAGCAACCGTCGATGATGGCCGCCTCTTCGATCTCTTCCGGGATCGATTTCATGAAGCCATGATATAAGAACACCGAAATACCTGACCCGAACCCGAGATACATGACCATCAGTCCCCAATGACTGTTCAATAGACCGAGCACGCTCGATACTTTTACGAGCGGAATCATGATCGATTGGAACGGGATGACCATCGCCGCGACGAACAAGAAGAAGATGACGGTCGAGATCCAATGTTTCGTCCGGACGAGCTTCCATGCCGCCATCGACGTGAAGATGACGATGACGATGTTCGCGCCGGCCGTGATCAAAAGCGAGTTCAAAAAGACGCGGCCATAGTTCATCGCCTCCCACGCTTCCGTATAGTTCGAGCCGAGCCAGACGCTCGGCAGTGCGGACGTGTTCGTATAAATCTCAGCGATCGACTTGAACGAGTTGACGATGACGTAATAAAACGGGACGAGATACAAAAGTCCTAGTAAAATAGCGACCAATTCGATGAGGCCAAGGCCGGTCGTATACCCGCTCGTCCGCAGCGGATTTTGCGGCAACTGCCGTCTCGGCGTCTGATCGATTTTTGGTTCGAACTGTTCAATTTTTTCCGTCGTCATGCCTGCACCTCCCGTTTTTTCGTCAAATACACTTGGGTGACGGTGATCGCCGCGACGACAAGGAAGAAGATGACCGCTTTCGCCGAGCCGAGACCGTAATTGTTGTTCACGAACGACTCTGTATAAATGTTCAAGGCGAGCATCTCAGTCGATTTGAACGGTCCTCCGTTCGTGAGCGACAAGTTCGTATCGAATACTTTGAACGACCAGGAGATCGTCAAGAACAGACAGATCGTAATCGATGGCATGATCATCGGGAGCGTGATATGACGCAACATTTTCAACCGGTTCGCCCCGTCGATCCGGGCCGCTTCGAGCAAATCCGTCGGCACGTTTTGCAGCGCCGCGATATAGATGACCATCACGTAGCCCCCTCCTTGCCAGATCGCGACGATGACGATTCCCCAAAACGCTGTCTGGGCGTCGCCGAGCCACGGCAGCTCGAACAGGCTCCAACCGGTCAATGATCCGATTGACTCGAATCCTTTCACGTAAATGAATTGCCAGATGAAACCAAGGATGAGTCCGCCGATCAAGTTCGGCATAAAGAAGACCGTTCGCAATATATTTCGCGTCTTAATATTCATCGTCAACAACAGCGCCAATGAAAAGCCGACGATGTTCGTCATGATGACGGCCACGATCGTGTATTTCGTCGTGATCCAAAACGACGAACGGAACTGGGCGTCCTCGAACAAGAGTCGATGATAGTTATCCCATCCGACAAAGTTCAACTGACCGGTCACCCCGTTCCAGTCCGTGAAACTGTAATAGATCCCGTTAAAGAACGGGATGAGTACAATGGCCACGAACGCCAAAAAGGCCGGACCGACAAATGCGATAAAGCTTGCCGGCTTCTTCCAATTCCGTCTCTGTTTGCTTCGCTTCGGTGTTTCAATCATCTTCATCGCCTCCACTATCAATTTACCTGCAATGAAATGAAATGAAAACGGATACATTTGACGGAATGGGTGGAATATATTGAACTCAATTAGTGAATTTGCAGAACTGATGCGTTATGATAAAGTCAATGACAATACGAACGAGCCAGTTTATATTAGAGAAACGATCCGAATTATGGGTCGAATCACGAATGAACCAAACATAATACTAGTAAAACGTTCGAAAGTGGAGGGAATTTATACATGACGACAATCAAACCGTTATCTGACTTAGCGATCGCCCAACAAGCGGACATGCTCCCCATCAAGCAAATTGCTGAAAAGCTCGGCCTACAAGAAGATGATCTCGACCTATACGGGAAATACAAAGCAAAACTGTCGTTCGATTTGCTCGAACAAGTGAAGACCCGAGCAGACGGCAAGCTCGTCCTCGTCACAGCCATCAATCCGACGCCCGCCGGAGAAGGAAAATCGACGGTCACCGTCGGACTCGGTCAAGCGTTGAACCGACTCGATAAACAAGCGATCGTCTGTCTCCGCGAGCCGTCACTCGGCCCGACGATGGGGCTAAAAGGCGGAGCGGCCGGCGGCGGATTCAGCCAAGTCTTGCCGATGGAAGACATCAACCTCCACTTCACGGGTGACATGCACGCTATCACGTCAGCCCACAACACGATCAGCGCCATGCTAGACAATCACCTTCATCAAGGCAACGACCTAAAAATCGACGTTCGGAAAATCGTCTGGAAGCGCGTCCTCGACTTGAACGACCGTGCCCTTCGCCACGTGACGGTCGGACTTGGCGGAGCCGCACACGGTGTCCCGCGCGAAGACGGTTTTGACATCACCGTCGCCTCAGAAATTATGGCGATCCTTTGCCTCGCCGATTCGCTCGCCGATCTAGAGGCGCGTATCAAGCGGATCGTCGTCGCCTACGACTTCGATAATGAACCCGTCACGGCTGAACAGATTGGTGCGGCCGGTGCGGCCACACTCTTACTGAAAGAGGCGTTCAAGCCAAACTTGGTCCAAACACTTGAACAGACCCCGGCTCTCGTCCACGGCGGCCCGTTCGCGAACATCGCTCACGGCTGTAACTCGCTCATCGCGACAAAGACTGCCTTGAAGCTCGGCGAATACGTCGTCACCGAGGCCGGCTTCGGAGCTGATCTTGGCGCCGAGAAGTTCTGTCATATTAAATCGCGTATCGGCAACTTAAGTCCTGATGCGGTCGTCCTCGTGGCGACAGTCCGCGCGTTGAAGATGCATGGTGGTGTCGCCAAAGACCAACTCCACATCGAAAACGTCGAGGCCGTCACAAAAGGCATGGAGTTGCTCGCCAAACATGTCGACACGATGACAAAGCTCGGTTTGCCAACCATCGTTGCCTTGAACCGCTTTAATTCAGATTCGATCGCAGAGCTCGACACTGTGCTCGACTGGTGCGAAACGCATCAAATCCGCGTCGCCCTCAGCGAAGTTTGGGCGAGCGGCGGACAAGGCGGACAAGCACTTGCCGAGGCCGTCATCGAGACAGTCGAGTCGAACGAAGCCATGCTCACACCTCTTTACGAGCTGACCGATTCGATCGAACAGAAGATTACGACGATTGCCCGAGAAGTTTACGGAGCGGCCGGCGTCACGTTCACCGCTACGGCGAAAAAGCAAATGGCTCAAATCAAAGCGAACGGATGGGACGATTTGCCGATCTGTATGGCCAAAACACCGTTCTCACTATCCGACGATCCGACAAAACTCGGATACGTTCAAGGATTCACGGTAACCGTACGCGAGTTGAAACCGTCGGTCGGTGCCGGCTTCCTCGTCGCTTTGACGGGTAACGTCTTGACGATGCCAGGACTGCCAAAACATCCAGCCGCTCTCAACATGGGCATCGACGAGACAGGTAAGGCCATCGGATTGTTTTAATCCACACGACAACGGAGGGATGACTTTGGACGTCATTGAGCACACGTACGCAGACGGGTACCGCACGCACGTATTGCATGTCCCGGCAACGAACCCGATTGGAAATTGTTTCTTGTTTCACGGCATGCTCGAACATCACGGCAGGTATGTCGAATTCGCCGACTTTATGGCAACAACTGGATTTAACGTTTTTGTTTGCGACCTTCGCGGAGCTGGAAAATCAGCGCGTGCTCAATCCACATACGCTCACTTACTTCCAAAAGAAGGATTTAACCAAATGGTCGAAGACGCTGTCGCATTGATCGGTCACTATCAAAATGATTTGCCGACGTTTGTAATCGGACATAGTTTCGGTTCTTTGCTCGTCCGTCGTCTCGGTCAAATCATGGGTCATAACCTAGCCGGCATCGTCGCCATTTCACCGCCCCCTGGCTCTGGTTTCGTCGGCCGGCTCGGGCTTTACGCCATCGGGTCGGCAATTCGTATGAAAGGGAGCGATTACCATTCTCGCCTGTTCGAACGCCTCTTGTTCGGGCGCTACAATTTAAAATTCTTCCCAACCAAGACGGAGAACGATTGGATTTCTAGCGTCCCGGAAGAAGTGGCCTCTTACCGCAGCGACCCGGACTGCGGCGGTATCCCGACACTCGGTTACTTATATGAAGTAGCTAGCGCTTCGCTAGAGGTCACATCCCTCGCCCGTATCCATGAACATCCGAAGACGCTCCCGATCCTCTTCGTCGCCGGAACGGACGACCCGGTCGTACACGACGGGGAAGGGTTGAAAGGGATTGTTCGAAACTATCAGGCAGCGGAAGTCGAGCTGACGGTGCTGTCTTACGACAACGCGCGTCACGAAGTGCTCCGCGAACGGCAACGCGACGAAGTGTGGACCGATATAAGCGGTTGGCTCTTGCGCAACCTTTAAGCTAAGACATGGAAAAACCTCCTATTAAATGGAGGTTTTTTTATTTTTACATTTTAAACCAACGACTTTCTAATTCATTTACCTTTTTTGAAATTTTTCATCTTCTTTCCATTTTTTAAGTGCGCTATACTTAGACCGCGCACTACGAAGAACACTTATAGATTCAAGTATATGGAATGAAAGGGGTAACACATTGAAACCAACTATTACACGACTGAGCGCGGCCGTCCTCATCTCTAGCACAGTATTGAGCATGATCGGACCGACCGAGTCATATGCAGCAACATACGAAGGCACGGTGAATACCTCCATTTTGAACGTCCGGTCCTCTACGTCGACTTCGTCAGCGATTGTCGGCAAGTTGACGAAAGGAACTGCTGTACAAGTTTATTCGACAAGCAACAACTGGGCCCAAATCGAGTTTCAAGGTCAAAAGCGATACGTTTCTTCCTCGTACTTAACGTTGAAGTCTACCGTCACGAAAGCGGCAACAACCAAAACGTATACAGCTAATGCGACCGTCAATATGCGCTCGGCGATGACAACGAGCGCTTCAATCGTTACAACGATTCCAAAAGGTGCGACCGTCACTTACATATCGACGCACGGCGCGACTGGATCATGGTTCAAAGTCACATACGGCGGGAAAACTGGCTATGTGGCTCAACGCTACTTCTCTCAAGTAGGAGGCGAAACCGTGGCACCCCAAGCGAACCCGACGCATAGTACGACAACAAACACGACGATGCATAGCTCGATGATTTCAACGTCCCCAACCCTAATTGCGATCCCGAAAGGTGCGAAAGTAACGTTCCTCTCGGAGCACGGCACGACCGGATCGTGGGCCAAAGTGACATATAGCGGGAAGACGGGCTATGTCGCGAAACGGAACTTGCAGCCGCTCGTGACAGTCGAACCGACAACGATGTATGTCAAAACAAAATCAAGTCTTTTCAGTTCGATGTCAACTTCAGGAAAAGTAGTCGGCACACTTCAAATCGCGACAAGCGTTAAATTGATCTCGACACACGGTACGACCGGGTCTTGGGCGAAAGTCGCAGCCGGCTCGTTGACAGGTTACGTACCGATGCGAAACTTATCTGAGTCACAAGTCGCGGAACCGGTCACACCTTACTACGCTAAACAGACGGCGACGATGTACTCTTCGACTTCGACGAGCGGCAACATCCTTCAAACGATCCCGGTCGGTGCAAAAGTCGACCAGCTGTCGGCGCACGGCGCGACGGGCTCATGGTTTAAAGTTCGTTACGCAAATACGACTGGGTATGTCGCAGCACGTAACTTCTCGCTCACAGCCCCGTCGACTTCGACCGAACAATACGGACCTGAGCTTGAAGTACAAGTCATCTCAAGCGGTACGCCACTGAACGTCCGGCCGACTCCTGGGACTGGAAATGCCGCCATCGGCACCCTTATCCATGGCACGATTGTAAAAGTGAAACCTGTCTTGAATACGGAATGGGGCATCTTGACGAGCGGAAGTTTCGTCGGCGGCTATATCCATTTGAGTTATACGGCACCCGTTACGACGACACCGCCAGCTACTGGTATCCAACGCATTGTATCGTATACAGACTATCCAATGACAGTTCGCGGGATGGCCGAACGCCAAGCCGCCAATTCCGGGCTGACAGACGCGAATAAAACGAAAGCGACTTACTTACCACGTTCGTGGGTAAAAGTCACCGGGTCTACTGGTGTGATCACTCATACACCTCTTCAAACAGTTCGATCGATTAACTTGCAAAAAAATCCATCAAGCAATAACGCCGAAGTGTTGGCGACAATCCCAAGCGGCGCTCTTCTTCAATATATGGAGCGTCCGAGCGGCATCTCGACGTGGTACAAAGTTTCTTATGGTCCAATGATCGGATACGTTCCGGCCTCTTCCGTTGTCGGAGAAGCAAAACTTCTTAGTTTAGATAATCTGAATTCACATGTATACGGACATATTAACCCTGGTGAAACAGTCCGTATTACGGGGCAAGTCGGAAATTACTATTTAATCGGTCCGTACTACCGACCAGGCGGACATAACGTTCGTATTTACGATCATGTTTGGCGTCACGCTTCGTTGTCTGAAATTGATGCGTTTACAAACCCTGATCATTTCACAGTTGGTTCAGGTGGATTTTATCAATTCCTCGACTTGACGAAGAATGCAGGAACGACTGCCCCGATGTTGAATAAAGTCCTCAATAACAACGGCAGGTTGAGCGGAACGTTAACCGATAAAGGACAACTCTTCATCGACTCGGGAAAACAATATAATGTAAATGAAGTCTATTTGCTTGCCCACGCTACACACGAAACAGGGTATGGTTCATCACTTTTATCTAAAGGGGTTCCTGTCGATAAAGACGGCAACGCATTAATTAATAATAGCGGTACACGCATCTATCCTGAACGTCCTGTTGCGGCTACAGTCTACAATATGTACGGCATCCGAGCTTCAGATAGCAATCCCGTTGTTTTAGGCGCGAAATTCGCGTTCGAGCAGAAGTGGTTCACACCAGAGATTGCAATTAAAGATGGTGCTAGATGGATTAGCGAACAATACATCAATCACCCAACCTATAAACAAAATACACTTTATAAGATGCGTTTCAACCCAGACCGACCGGGTGTGCATCAATATGCGACTGATATCGGTTGGGCTTTAAAACAAACCCATCGAATCAATAACGTGTATAGCCAACTTAATTCGTACACAGTTCACTTCGACGTACCAAAGTTCCAATAACGAACAAGAGACACGAGCCAACTTGGCTTCGTGTCTCTTTTCATGTCCATTCGATGGAATCGACGATTGCTTCGATTTCTAACTTTTCATCCGTCTTCTTGTCGGCGACGTACGTCAAAAACAACAGGCGCTTCCCGTCCGTGAGCGACCAGACGTCCAAATACATGTCGTCTTCAATCCCGCTCGCGTAAGCCGTCGTCATGCCGCCCGATTGATCCGTCACGCTCGGTGCGACTTTAATGTCGATCGGGAACTCCCCTAAAAAGGTATTCAGTTCTTGCAGCGCCGCATCTTCAGGGGCCTGGGCCTCCTCTGCTTCATAGATAGACATTTGAAGCGTGCCTTGCGCATCTTCCTCCACCGAATAGAAGCTGACGTGATCCTCTTCTTCATTGTATTCATAGTGCTCTGGGTAGGATAAACGAAGCCACCCGTCGATTTCGTATTCTTTCATGCTAATTGCTCCTTCGTTTTCTTGAATGTCAGGCCGGTGACCATTTTGGCTTGCAGCGCATATTTGAGCCGCTCCGTCACGTAAAGGCGTTGGCTGTTTCGATCTTGGGCGATCATATGTCCGCATAAATCCATCCGAACCGTTTGTCGGGACAGAAAGTAGAGACGATCCTCGCTTAACGGACGATATTCACCGGAATCCTCGAGGTGCTCGATCTCAAATCGGCGTAAGACGTTGAGCGCGCAATAGTGGTCGGTCTTGCCGGTACTCGTATGCAGTTCAACCCGGACGAGCTGGATGTCGTACGGACATAAATTCATAAAGATGGGTCCGATTCGTTCATGGATGAGCAAGACGCCCATATCCGTCTCAATCAAATCGGGTAACGCCCCCGCGTCTTGGGAGATGCTCAAGACGACATAGGGTCGTTCAGTCGGTGCGAGCAGTTCCCCTTTAAAAAAGCGGAACCGTTGGATGCCGGTCAATACGCGGGCCCGCCAAGCGCTGCCACGGGCTTCCGCTTCAATCCGATACAGTCGTTCTCGACTCACGACTACTCCCCCTTCAATTGTTTGAGCGCTTCGACGAATCGTTCCCACTCTTGATCGTCGCAGACGATCTTACTTTCAATTCCCCATTCTTCCTCGATTTTCAAACGTACCTCGTTCGTTTCAACGTGGCGCGTGAGATGCAACGCTCCGATTTGAACGAACATCGGCTCGATGACCAACGTCTCGGTCGGTGAACTGACCCATTTTAGCCGGTCAGTCCGTAAAATCACATGCCACATCGACTCATGCCGCACCGAGAACGTCCATTGACGGAGCGTTACAGTTTGTTCGACTTGTTTCGCCTGGTTCATCATGCGAAACCCTTCACTCATCATCTTCAAATAAGATTTTCGTTCGCTCATGCCCGTCCCACTCCCCTCTTCTATTATCTTAGCAAGACCACCTATCCGCCACAACTAATGTTTTTTCGAAAAAGGGTTTGCAAAGGTTAAATCGTGTGCTATTATATTACCGTAACGTTAAGTGTTTCGCGGGTGTAGTTTAATGGTAAAACCTCAGCCTTCCAAGCTGATGACGAGAGTTCGATTCTCTTCACCCGCTCCAATTTTAAATTTCATACTTGAATATGCGGGTGTAGTTTAATGGTAAAACCTCAGCCTTCCAAGCTGATGACGAGAGTTCGATTCTCTTCACCCGCTCCAATTTCCGACATATTCGCGAGGCTTAACTCGCACACATAACCACATGGTGCACACCATGTAACGAGCAGGAGGTCATTCGACTTCCTGCTCTTTTGTTTTTGGACGTCAAGCTTAAATGAGACCGATTCGGGAAAAGAATTGGAGATATGAAGGAGGGATCACCATGATTCAAGTCCGCCTACAGCCATTTACCGTTTATGAGAGTGCTTTAATGCGAACCACATCGACTTTGATCGACACTGAAGACAGCCTCATCTTAATCGACCCGAACTGGTTGCCAGAAGAAGTTGCGACCATCCGTCGCGATATCGAGTTGAAGCGACAAGGTAAGAAATTGTACGTCATTTATACGCACCAGCACTATGACCATATCATCGGCGCTTACGCTTTCCCTGATGCGACCGTGATTGCTTCAAAAGTGTTCGTCGAAACAGACGCCAGCGCCCAACTTGAAGAGATTAAAACGTTCTACGAACAGTATTACATCGACCGCCCGATTCAAAAGCCGGTCGTCGACATCATCATCTCCGAAGACAGTACGGTCGAGCTCGGTGCTACTCCGATCACGTTCTACTTGACGCCAGGACATGAAGCGACCCATATGTCACTCATCGTCGAACCGTTGCGTCTGCTCGTGTGCGGTGATTACGGATCGAACATCGAACCACCGTTCATCGAGCACGACGCGGAAGCGTATCTCGAATCGCTTCAAAAACTTCAATCCGCCGTCTACGAACACGAGATCCGTTGGCTCATCCCGGGCCACGGCGACCTATGCGATGACCGCAGTAAGATGATCGAACGACTCAGCGCTGCCGAAGAATATATCCTCGCTTTGCCTGAAGAACGCGTCTGGTCCCCACTTTGGCCTGAGCACGCCTTTTTTAACCGGGTTCACGAACGCAATCGAAAACATGTCGAACAAAAAGAGCATGAGCGCGAGGCACGCCAACGCGACTATTGACGCAAAAAAATCGCAACGTCTCCCCAAGACGTTGCGATCCCCCTATGTAAACCTATTTCTTTGTGATGCGTTCTGAACGGACCGTGAACATACGGTCAATCCCATAAATCGTCACTCCGGTAAGAGCGAGCAATCCGATCATAGCTGATGAAAACATTGACCATACCCCCATTGTTCACAAATTCGTCATAATCACCCCGTGCCTTCATTATAGAAGAAAACATTTCAAAAAGAAAGCGTTTTCTTCAAACTTTCTTCACAATTGCTGCTCGTTGTTTACTTCTCCTTCGTTTGTGTAGCAACATTCAAATATGTGTAGGTTTTATGGAATGTGGGAATACACTCTATAAGAATAAAAGAGACAGAAAGCTGTTCGCTGAGGAGGAAGAGGCATGATCAAATATGGCACGTTGGTGCGAGTCGAAGGGAAATACGCTGTGTTACGTTGGAACAACGGCTCAAGTTTTATCCCACGACGATTCTTGCCATCAGAAGCACGGGTTGGCGATACGATTATTCGAGATAACCACCATTATTATCTTGAAGAAGACATGACACCGAATTTCGATGCGCTCATCAAACAACATTATAAAAAGTAAACAAAGACAGACCGGTTCTCTTCCAGTCTGTCTTTGTACGTTCATTTTGTCTGTTCGCGTAACCAGTTAAAGTCGACCGGACCGACTTGTTTGGCTGTGATCACACCGTCCGGACCGACGACATACGTTGTCGGCAAAGCGACGACGCGGTACGTCTTCTCCACCGTCCCTGCTTCGTCCAATAATACCGGGAAGCTGACCGGGACTTCTTTCAAAAACGCCTCGACGTCTTGTCTGCCGCGTCGCTCATTTTTCGTGACGTTCACCCCGAGCACCGGAATCCCGGTTTCTTCGCCGAACTCGATCAATTCCGGCAGTTCTTCTCGGCAAGGCGGGCACCACGATGCCCAGAAGTTTAAGACGACTTGCTGTCCTGCGTACGCATCAAGTGCCAACGTTTCCCCTTCGATTGTCTCCAGTTCGAAGGCGGGCGCGCGTTGACCGATCTCGAGACCACCGAGAACCGTGTCGTCCGTCGCGACACGTTCAGTCTGTTCGCTCGCTTGACTCGCCTTGTATTCGTCATACCCTTTATAGCCCAGACCGGCGATCAGTCCCGCCATAATCAATCCAATAGCCAGTTTATGAAATCGCATTATTTACCCCTTGTTCTCTGTCCTATTCATTTCTAAACTTAACTTATCACATTCACTCAAAGGAGCGGAACTATCGTGCAACTTCACAATGAAAAAGTCAGTGTCACTTTGAAAGCGCAAGGCGCGGAAATGACGAGTTGGAAAGTAGACGGGACCGAGCTACTCTGGCAAGGCGACCCTACGTATTGGGGACGACAAGCCCCGATTTTATTCCCGTTCGTCGGACGGTTGTTGGATGACCGTTACTTATATGATGGCTTGACGTATACGATGAGCCAACACGGATTCGCTCGCGATGAGACGTTCGAAGTCGCAGAATCGTCTGATACACACGTCCGCTTCGTTCTCCGTGACTCGGTCGAGACAAGGAAACACTATCCGTTCCCGTTCGAACTTCACGTGGATTATCGACTGATCGGTGAGGAATTGAACGTGACATACCGCGTCCGAAACGACGGCGACGAGGTGTTACCGTTCAGCATCGGCGGACACCCTGCCTTCAATATCCCGTTCGCGGGCGGGGTGTTCGAAGAGTATACAATCGATTTCGGTGAGACGCGCTCACTTGATCGCTTATTGTTAGAGGGTCCTTATTTGACCGGCGCCTATCAACCGCTCGGCGAACGTCGCTACATCCCGCTCTCGCATCACTTGTTCGACCAAGACGCTTTGATTTTCGAAAATATCGAGTATGCCGCACTACGCCACCAACCGAGCGGTCGCGCCATCGTCATGGAGTGCCCGACATTCACCCATTTCGGGATTTGGTCACCGCCTCAGTCTGACGCCCCGTTCGCCTGCCTCGAACCTTGGTTCGGTCATGCCGATTATAAAGGACATCGTAAAGACATCCGTCAAAAAGAAGATATGCAGTTGCTCGCACCGAACGAAACGTTCGAAGCGACTTACACGCTCTATACGGAATGAAAAAACGTGCTGACCGCATTGGTCAGCACGTT
The DNA here is from genome assembly GCF_004337175.1 of Exiguobacterium sp. SH1S21. Taxonomy (NCBI): domain Bacteria; kingdom Bacillati; phylum Bacillota; class Bacilli; order Caryophanales; genus Exiguobacterium; species Exiguobacterium sp. SH1S21. Next base: position 113,559 of record NZ_SJUY01000006.1, read on the forward strand.
TTCGTTAGAAGCGGCTTTCTTGTTCCGCCTCATACTCTGAAGGCGGTTTTTTCATGACAATCGCGAGCACGATATAAATTAACAAGCCCGGTCCGCCGAATAAGGCGAGAACGACGAAGATGATCCGCATCAACGTCACGTCTACTCCGAGGTACTTCCCGAGCCCCGAGCAAACGCCTGCTATCATTTGGTCAGACGGATCTTTGTACAATTTTCGTTCCATCAAGACACCTTCTCCTTCATTTTTTCGGTCATCGCTGTGGTCGACGAAGTGTCGTTCTTCCAGCTGTCGCGGCTTCGCCTCGACTATCAAAATCGAGTGCATCGTTGATCGGTGTACTTCCTGATCTAATTTCAATCCGACGTCCGTACAAGCCACGATTATCGAGCGAGGCAGCAATGACTGTCGCGACGTCCGTCTCGGAAATCGTGGCGCCTGAGGCGTCACTTAAGTCTTCTGAAGCTTCGATCGACCCTTTTCCAGGTCCATCTATAATTGCCACTGGGCAAATGATCGTGTAGTTCAAGCCGCTATGTTCGATATACTCATCGGCCGCATTATTCGCAGACAAGAAGTTGTAATGTTCTTTCGGGCCGGCGTCTGGTCGATCGGCACCGTATGCGCTTAGTAAGACCACGTGACGGACGCGCTCTTTTTTAGCGGCATCAATCGCTTTCATCGCGACGTTCCGGTCAAGCAGTTCAATTTCTTTGCTCGTTCCTTCAGCACCTGCTGTCGCAGCGACGATGACGGCGTCTTGTCCTGAGGTCGCCTCGTGAATCTTTTTATCGAGCTCTTTTTCAACATCGACGGTGAGCACACGCGCACCCATTTTCTCGTACTCTGCTTGCAGTTCAGGATAACGAATTAAAGCGGTCACTTGATGCGTTTTCGCTAAACTTTTCAAGACACGTCTACCGATCTTTCCTGTTGCTCCAATGACTAAAACTTTCATTCAAATTTCCCTCCTCAAAAGAGTAGTTCATTTGATTAAAATTCCTCTTTCCGTACGGAATCAAACCCGTTTCGCAAAATTATCTCACAGTTCCCCACATCGTTAAGTCGAGCGCATCACGAATCGATTGGACGCTCTCTTCATTCGGTTGGTAATAGTAGATGTCGTCAATGTAAGCATCTTGTCCGTCGACTTGAAGTTTATTCACTTCGGGTTGAAGCATCATCGTGAGTCCGATCGACGCCATTTGTAGTGGATTCATCTCAAGTCCCATCTCATCTTTCATAAAGCTGTACGTGGCCGGGATCTTCGACCATCCGGCCGGACTGACCAACTTGTCGGCCACTGCCGACATGACCTCGGTTTGGCGACTTGAACGGGCACCGTCTGTATCCGATTTACGATGTCGCGCGTAGGCGAGCGCCATATCCCCATCCATCGAATACGATACGCCTTCCGTATATTCATACGTTTGATTAAACCCTTTTTCGCTGAACGAATGGGTGGCCGTGATATTCACTCCACCGACGACGTCAATCAATTCCATAAACGTCTCGAACGTGATGACGACTTGACCGTCGACCGAAGCTTCGGTCAATCCTTCGACGGCACCGACCGTACACTCCGCGCCCCCATAAGCGAAGGCGTGGGTAATCTTATCGCCTTCGCGCTCAGGTTCACACGGGATCGCCGTATACGTATCTCGTGGAATCGATACGTTTTGGACGGTCCGTGAACGTGGGACGAACTCCATCAGCTGGAGCGAATCCGTTCGGGAACCGGACACCGATTCGCCGACACGGGCGTCACTGCCCATGACTAAGAACGTAACTGGGTTTGATGCCATATAACCGACCCCAATCACGAGGAGCAGCAGGACAAGCAAGAGCTTTCCTTTCCAACTTCGGCGCTTGCGCTTGTCTTTTTGCGGCTTTTGTTTCGGTGGTACGCTGCTTTGTTGCTTCGGTTCATGCGCTCTCGTGTCACGCGAGCGTGGTTCTCGCTTGTCGTCACGCTTTTGGCGCTTCGCTTTTTTCCCGAACGGCATCTTCAGTTTAGGTACTTGAACCTTCCGTTTTCGATTATTGTTCGTCTCGGTCCGTTTTTCATCGGAACGATCTAAAAACGGATGGTCTTGTCCTTCCGCTTGCTTCGACTCTGCTGAAGGGCGAATCACTTCGTCTTCCGCCTCGACCGGATTCACTTGTTCATCGCGAGACAGTTCTTCTAGCCGCTCGCGTTCTAATTCACGTCTGCGTCGTTCGACACGTGAGAGTTGTTGATCGTCATTCATATGATGTACCTCTATAGTTTAGATTTTCCTACATTATCATCGACAAACTCTATTCTGACAACGGTTAGCGCAAAAATCCGTCTTAAGCATGAGACGCGAGGATTGTTTTAAATGAAAAGCGGGAAAGGAATAATAATCGGTGTCTGCCTATAAATGAGACATGGCAGCCCGTTCGATGTCCTTTGAAGGGAGGGAGAGCTAATGCGCATCGGGAAGCTCCGCATGTTACTTGAACAGTACGGAGAGACGACTCTTCGCGATTTAGTCGTCGAAATGTACCGAAACACCCCTAAAGCCGTTATCGAAGAAAAAGATATGGATTACATGATTAGTCAGTTCACTCGTTACAAAGAACAAAAATCGTCAGACGAGCGACATTCGCTCTCGCAGACAGTAATCCTCGCTGAACGCTTCGTAGAATTGGCTTACGATCACCTCTACTTGCTGCCAAATCAAATCATGAGCGAACGCGATCAAAAGAATTGGTATATACACGCCAAGAAAATCATTCGTGACTTATCGTATTACGCCGAAGATGAAGCAGAGGCACGGACGATGTATGAGGAAATGTTTTTACTCTTGTCCTCTTCGGCAGGGGAAGAGCCCCTATTTTCAACAAGTGACCCGTTTCGACTGCTGAAACTCTCGCAAACCACGATGCTCACTCAATTGATTCATTACTATCAACTCGACGCCCCCACCTCCGACGTGTGGATCGATCGTTCTTTGTACACGGCGCTCCACGTCCCAAAAGATGTTGACTCGACACGGGTCGACTTACTCTCTACACTTCTCGAGCAACCCTACACTTCGTTTGAATGGAATTTATTCCATCAACGCATCATCACACTTTGTGAACGGACACTTGCCAAAGCCACGTCCGATGACAGCGCACTTGAGGACTATCAAGCACTTAAAATGCTTGAACTCGAACTCCTCGTTGAACGCGGACAATTGTCAGAAGCTGAACGGAAGTTGTTTTCTGAGTACATCCCCTTCTTCTCACACCGTTCAGAACCGTTCAAAGTGTATGTCAATATGCTCGAGAGCCGTGGACATTCTGATGAAACGAAACGACTTCGCCGGCTAGCCAAAGAGAAACGCATCCAATTTTAAAAAAAGGGAGTCAACCGACGGCGTCGGTTGACTCCAAAACATGATATGAACGAGGGGTGTTCATCTGAAAAGAGGAGTGGAAGTTGGTGCAGAACTTCCGTCCTACATACCTAGTATAAAAGATATTTGAAACCGCTTCCGGGATAGTTATTGCAGTTTTGTGAACGTTTTCACGTTATTCAATCGCGTTAATAATGCCCAACCCGATCACTGACAACAAAACAATTAAAACGAAAATAAACACCATCTCATTTGGTGACCGGAAGCCTTCGTATAACTCGACCTGTTCTTCAACGATGACATTGTCATGGACTACAATCGGTTCAGTCTCGGCAAGAGCCGTGGCCGGGACACCGACCAATAGCAGCGCCAACCATAAACTTATTACGTATCGCATATCATACTCCTGTCGTTTTTTCTCACTGACAGTATAGCACGTCTCTCTCGCTTCGACCCATTCGTTTCTCCTCTTCCCACCGGAAAAGTTTAACAAATCTCACAGCCCCTTCGTTGCTCTAAACTTCCTCGTTCCGACACGGATTACCCCTCGATAAAATGCTCATTCTAAAGCCATTTCCCTCACCATCCCCCTTTAAAAATCTGACTTTTCACGTGTCAAAACAGTAATCAAACATGATGAATGTTCATAAAATGAACACGACATTTTTCAATTGGTAGCCCTTACAATTTAAGGGTAGTGATTATTTTAGAAGAAAGAAGGATTCCTCATGAAACGGACGCTTATATTCGCGGAGTGTCGCCAAATCCAACCTAAAAAACGTTCACTGCTTCACCAATTGTACAACCCGGGCGAGTCGCCTCACATCCTCGCCATCCGACCACACCAATATGTCCATACGGCCTGGCAAGGAGATGTTCCCGTCGCAGCAATTGCCTCCGACTATAGCGATTATGCAACGGACCAGATGATCCGGCTCACGCACGAGGCGTATCGGGACCGCTATGTCTTCCGAGGTTTGCTCGACCGACTGATTCGTGAGATACGTCGAAACAGTATACATGACACAACGTTGCTGTTGCACGTCAAACAAGACCACGACCAAGATAAGCGTCGAATGTTTGAAGTGCTCGGTTTTAATCCGTATCACGAGACCGTCACTTACACATTGCCGCTCATCCCTTTCCAAAAATATACATACGAGAACTGGTCGCTTCACGTTGATTATTTTGCGACACACTCTAGCTGGCTCGCCTACCGAAATCAATATGCGCATATGCTGACTGATGTGTTGCCGCTGACTGCATCACGACTGCTCGAGCATGAACATCGTCAGGAAGTTTTCCATTCCCTTAAATTAAAAGGGAAAATCGTCGGCATCATGCGATCAAGAATTGGATCTGGACGACTGGACGTATATGAACTCCACGTGTCAGGTAGCGATGAATTGATTCAAGAGGCTGTGTCTTTTATTCAGCAAGAATTTTATTTCCGGTTCAGGTCGCTTGAACAAATTCGGGTCACGTTGACTTCACTCCAACCAGAGCTACGATACGCTTTGATCCGACAAGGTGGATCGCCAACCCAAGCAGGAGCCTATACGATGATTAAAGAAGTGGCGCCTTCCGCGCCATCGTTTCCACTCAATTAAAAAAAGACGCTAAACGTCACGTCCTTTTCACGGAAAGGATTCGTTCGTTTGGCGTCTTTTCTTCATTCAGCAGCGTTTGCCGATTCGATTGCTAAGGGTGGCATCTCTTCGAACAGCACGGTTCGAAGTCCGATATCACGTCGGTCTAACGATTCAATCCGATCGAATTGAATTTCACGGTCCGCGACACTGAACCAATACGTGATGTGAGGTTCATCCGTGAAGCGAAGCGCATAATTCGAACCGTTCAAATGAAAATCCACTTCGGTCGAAAGGATTTCTGCCGGGCCGATTTTTTTTTGGGTCGTCAGTCGTTCGAGAACGACTTGCTCCTCATTGATCTGATAATCGACAAACGTCGCAAGTGAGAGTCCAAACACAAATGATACCAGCGCGAACGCGCTAATCAATCCAAGAGTGATCTTTCCGTTCATGTCGCCGTCCCTCCCTCTTCTACTATATCGGATTTTGCTAAAACGTTGTGAAGTGACATTTTGTTCAAGTTTCGGCAAACTAGAGCAAGAGGAGGGATTAGTATGCAAATTGACCACACCGGGATCGCTGTTCGCGACTTAGACGAAGCGATCTCGTTTTACACAAACGTGTTACAAGGAAAACTTGTCGATCGTTATACGAATACGGCAGCCGGTGTCGAAACCGAGCTCGCCGTGATTCACGTCGGTGAAGACGTGATCGAGTTGCTCTTGCCGACAAGTTCGACGAGCCCGATCGCCCGATTCATGAAAGCACGCGGCAAAGGCGTTCACCATATCGCCTATCGGGTCGATGATTTAGAAGCATCGATTGCCGCTTTGAAACGCGACGGCATCACGTTTTTAGAAGATACGCTCCGAACGACGGCAAAAGGCCGACGCCTCATCTATATGGACCCACGCCACTCGGGCGGGGTCATCGTCGAACTATGTGATTATCCGATAATGAAGCAGTGAGGGATGTCTCTCACTGCTTCATTATTGTCCGCTCGATGATATCACGATTTTTCGCCTTCAACCGTTCGTTGTGCGACGACACCATCGCCGACTTCGTCGCGTCCGGATCGATGAACGTCTTGGCCCGGTTGACTGCGTTAGCCGCATCTTGGAACGCTCCCGCAATCAGATGCACCTTGCCTTCATGCGTCAAAATATCGCCCGCTGCATAAAGTCCAGGTACTGACGATTCGCTGCTCGCGTTCCCGTTCACATAGAACCCATCCACCATCTCGACTTTTAACTCGCTGTCGTTGAGGAGAGCCGAGTCCTGTTCGTAGCCGTGGTTGATGACCACTTCATCGACCTCGACCAATTCACTTGCCCCGGTCCCGCAATCGATGAGCTTGACGGCATGGATCGTCGTGCCATCATTGGAAATCAAATCCTCGATCGTTGTATGAAGGCGACAGTCGACTCGGCCGCAGAGGAGCTTGTCGACTTGCGATTCATGCCCTTTGAGCGCTTCTTTTCGATACGTCAAAATCACGCGCTCTGCAATCGGCTCAAGTTCGTTCGCCCAATCGATGGCGCTGTTGCCGCCACCGGAAATCAATACCGTCTTCCCTTTAAAACGCATCAACGACTTAACCGTATAATGAAGGTTCGAGACTTCGAACCGCTCCGCCCCGCTGATCTCAATTTTTTGAGGTTGTAAAATACCGCTCCCCGTCGCGACGATGACCGTCTTTGACACGTGCCGGCCGTTTGTTGTATCGAGCACGAAATGACCAGTGTGATTTTTCGCCATCGATTCTACTTTCTCGCCAAGCACGACGGTCGGATCGAACGTGAGACCTTGCTCAATCAATTGTTCGATGAGGCGGGCACCCGTCGTCGGGGTGACGCCACCGATGTCCCATATCATCTTCTCCGGATAGACATGGATCTTACCACCGAGATGCGGTTGAAATTCAATCAACTTCGTCTTCATCCCGCGCAACCCGCTATAAAAAGCGGCATACAATCCCGCCGGACCGCCACCAATAATTGTTATGTCGTACACGTCCTGTTCGCTCATCCGTTCCATCCTCCTTAAACATTTACCGTCACTGATTATCATTCTCATTTAATATACATCGAAATTTTAGTTCAGACAATCTATTTTGATATCAAAACATTCGTTGACAGCTTTTCATTTAGACTGCTATAGTTGACGTTACATTGAGAATCATTATCAAAACTAATGTTACGAGGAGAGGGGAATCCACATGTCACGGATCCATACGGCAGATATCGAGGTCGGTTACGGCGGCAAAACAATTGTGAAGCAATTGAGTTTGTCGATCCCGGACCGTCAAATCACAACCATCATTGGCCCTAACGGTTGTGGGAAATCGACACTCTTGAAAGCCATGACTCGGATTCTGTCCCCGTCTAACGGTTCGGTCTATTTAGACGGAGCGGACATCGCTAAATGCAATACGAAAGAAATCGCCCAAAAAATGGCGATTTTGTCGCAAACACCTGAAGGCGCTGGTGGCTTGACAGTGGGAGAACTCGTCTCGTACGGTCGCTTCCCTTATCAATCCGGGTTTGGTCGTTTATCGAAACATGACCATGAAGTGATTGATTGGGCGCTTGACGTGACCGGCACGCTCGAGTTCAAAGACCGAAGCGTCGACGCCCTTTCAGGCGGACAACGCCAGCGTGTGTGGATTGCGATGGCGCTCGCCCAAGAGACAGACTTGATTTTTTTAGATGAGCCGACGACGTATCTCGACCTCGCGCATCAGCTCGAAGTGCTCGAACTACTCGAAACGTTGAACCGTGAGCAGGGCCGGACGATCGTCATGGTCCTCCACGACTTGAACCAGGCCGCCCGCTTTGCCGACCATATCGTCGCCATGAAAGACGGAGAAGTGCTTGCGACGGGCTCCGCCGAGGAAGTCATTTGTCCACTTGTCCTTAGACAAGTCTTTCACATCGATGCCATCATCGGACGAGACCCACGGACCGAAAAACCGATGTGCCTCACCTACCAACTTATAAAAGATGAGATTCAACGTGAAGCGCTCGACCCTTCGAGTGCTGATCTCGTTGCTAGTTCTCGTTAGTATGAAGAAAACGGAGCGCCTTGCACATTGCGAGGCGTTTTTCAGCAGGAAGAGGCGGGTAATGAGTGGAAGATATTGAAGAAAGGGGGAAACACTATGGATTGGCTCGATGGTTTGTTTATCCTCGTATCGGCCGCATGGCTGTATGAAATGAGGCGATACCGTAATCGTGATGAACCGACCGATGGCAACAGTGAGCACATGAGCTTTTACATCGTCTCACTTATTATGGTCACCGTGTTCGCCGTCTCGATCGGTTTATCTATTTTCACTGAAACACGCCAACCGCTCCTAGTCCGTTGGCTCGGGCTCGGGTGTTACATAGCCGGTGTTTCACTTCGTTACTGGGGAATCGCGCATTTGCGTCATCAATTCACCCGTCACGTCGTCGTCCGTCCTGCTGATGAGATCGTCAGCTCTGGACCGTACCGCTTTTTGCGCCATCCGCTCTATACCGGGCTATTATTTATCACGTTCGGATTTTCGCTCTATTTCAGTCATTGGGGCGTCGCGCTCGTCGGTACGTTCGCCATGGGGATCGCCTTGCTTTGGCGCATCCATATCGAAGAACAGATGTTGACGTCACACTTCGGCAGCGCCTATCAAACTTGGGCGAAATCACGAAAACGATTGATTCCGTTCATTTATTGAACAAGCGTCGAAAAACACGAATTGATAACCTCGACCCAACAAAAATGCGATCCTGTCAGCAAATGACAGGATCGCATTTTTTATACGGAAAATCGACCGAGCAGTCGGACGATCAAAAAACCGGCAACGAACGAAACAACGCTCAAGACCCACATCGTCGCCGTCTCCGGAAGACCCGGGAAGACGACGGCGAGGGACCCGATGACGAGTCCTAAGATGACCGAGAACGTCATGCCCGGGAAATTCCCGAGCAAATAACGGATCACTTTACTGCTGACGATAAACCCGACGGCTACACCGAGTCCGACGATCCCGATAATGAGCACGTTCAAGTTCGACAAGGCGCTGATGACCGTCGGGTACACGCCGATCAAGAGCAAGACGAACGAACCGCTGATCCCCGGGAGCAACATCGCCATACTGCCGAGCCAACCCGAGAAGAACAACAACAGCGCCGTGCCGGTCGACAGTTCAGTAATGATGGCCGTATCGGCCGGTTTGATGATTGCCATACTTGCTACTAGAATCGCTCCGATCACCATCGCCACGATGTGCACGGGACGCATCGTCGCACGCGATTTAAATTCAAACATCAACAGCGGGATGATCCCAAGAATCAAGCCGATGAAAAAGAACTGTGTCGGTGCATAGTATTCTAGCAATAAAAATTCAATTAAACGGCTCAATCCTAAAATTGCGGCCGCCATCCCGATGCCTAAAGGAATCAAAAACGCAACATGCTTCTTCCAGTGTCGACTGAACAGACCGCTGATCGCTTCGATCAATCGATCGTAAATCCCTAAAATGACTGCGATTGTCCCCCCGCTGACGCCAGGAATCAAGTCACTCGTCCCCATCGCGATACCGCGCAGGATATTTTTCCACTCCATAATCGATCTCCTTTTATATCTGATTCGTTTCAAGCACTTAGTATATCCGAGAAGCTCGGGTTTTGCATCGGTTTCAAGACCGAGACTCAGACTTCGGTCCATATTTCACAAGTCAAACGTCATATAATCGAAACGCCCTCCTGAAATCTCAATCTCTTTATGTTTGCGGAAGCCAAGACGTTCGTACAGACGAGCGGCCGCCGGATTGCCTTGGTCGACGTTGAGTGTGACGGCCGGGATGTTCGTTTCGCGAGCATGTTCGACCACTCGCTGGATCAAGTTCGTACCGATGCCGCGTCCTCCAAATTCTGAGTCGACGGCCACGGAATCGATATACAAAACGTCTCCTTCCGTCTCCACGTCAATTTGCCCAGGCTGTCCATGCTCGATGAGCCATTGCTTAATCGGCTCATCCAACTCAATCGCGCGCTTGCCCTCATAGGCGATAATAATACCTGCGATAACGCCATCTATGTCTGCCACCCAAATGTTTTCATGACTTAACCGGTTGTTCGGCCGACCAATCCACATCGCTAAGCGTTCGAGCACTTGCTTTTGGTCTGTCGTCCCCGTCAATGAATACGCGATGTCATGAATCGCTGCGTAAACGAGCGGTGCGATTGCTCCACTTTCGTTTGACTGTGCCTGTCGAATGTTCATCATTTATCTCCTCCACCAATTAGTCTAGCATAAAGCTAGAAACTGTTGGTTTGTCACATCTAGAAGTGTGGGATGATAGAAACAGAAGGGAGGAATTTTTAATGAAAGCTATTTTAACGGGCATGAACGGTACAGTCGCACCGGTCGTCGCCAAAACGATACAACGACATGGGATCGAACCTGTCGCTTGGGACAGAACAAAAGTCTCGACTTCAGACGAGGCGGCGATGCGTGAATTTATTGAATCGGTGCGTCCTCATTATTTTCTTCATATCGGTATGGGATCGGTTGAATGGGCTGAAACGTTGGCCCGCCTTTGCGGAGAATACAACATCCCGTTCTTGTTCACGAGCACGGTCTCAGTATTCTCAGACAATGTGACCGGTCCGATCACGCCGGACACACCACCTGACGCGACGGACGAGTACGGCACCTACAAACGCGCCTGCGAAGAAGCAATCGCTCGGACCAACCCTGGTGCACAAATCGTCCGACTCGGCTGGCAAATCGGCGAAGCTGCCGGTTCGAATAATATGATGGACTATTTTACAAATGAAATGAACCAGCACGGTGTCATCAATGCGAGCACCCACTGGTATCCATCGTGCTCCTTTTTAGAAGACACGGCCGACGCATTGTTCGAGATATTGACGAAGCGCGGTCCGGGTCTATATCAATTGAACGGCAATACGAGCCTGTCGTTCTACGACATCGCCACTTCGTTAAACGAGTTGCATGACCTCGCGTGGCGCGTCGAGCGAGCGGATGAACCAAAACGCGACAACCGGATGGTCGACATGGACATCACGATCCAACCGATCACGAAACGATTGACACTTCATACAAAATGAGTCGACGAATTCGTCGACTCATTTTATGGTTATAAAGGATGTTACCTCGCTTCTACCGAACAAACTTACATAGGAAGGGAGGGGGCCGTATGCTCTCATTCATTTTGACGTTCCGTCGCATGTTTCGTGGAATATGGCGTGGGTTGAAAGAACCTGAATTTCAAGTTCTGTTCAGTCTAGCATTCCTCACGATTTTGTCAGGTACGCTGTTTTACTCCCGTTTTGAAGATATGCGTTGGTTAGACGCCCTCTATTTCAGCGTCATCACGCTCACGACGATCGGCTACGGTGATTTCGTCCCGACGACCGATATCGGCAAAGTGTTCACGATCGGTTACGTCATCACCGGCGTCGGCATCATGGTCGGATTCATCACACAAGTATTCAATCATTTGCAGCAAGCACGAGTCGAGGAGATTAAGAACAAACGTAAAACGCCGCCATCCGATTAAGAATGGCGGCGTTCGTTCGTTACGATGCTTTTCGACTTCGGTTCTCGATTGCTAACTGCTGATTAAAACGCTTCGTTTCGGCGATGACGACGCCCGACAAGAACAAGAGCCCGATCAAGTTCGGGATGGCCATCAAGCCGTTGAAGACGTCAGACAGTGCCCATACCATGTTCAAGTTCGTCGTCATCGCCCCGAGTCCGGCGACGAGTACGAATGCGATCCGATACGGGATGATCGACTTTTGACCGAACAAGTAATGAATCGATCGCTCACCATAATACGACCAACCGAGCACCTTCGAGTAGGCGAACATGACAAGACCGATTGTGACGACATAACTGCCGAACGGCCCGAGGAACTGCTCGAACGTCGCCGTCGTCAACTCGACCCCTTCGAGGCCAGAACCGATTTGACCGCCCATGACGAGCGTGATCCCGGTGACCGAACAGACGATCAACGTATCAAGAAACACCTGCGTCATCGAGACGAGGCCTTGACGACCTGGCATGTCCGTCTTGGCCGCGGCCGCTGCGATTGGAGCCGAGCCAAGACCAGCTTCGTTCGAGAAGACGCCGCGCGCAACCCCGTACCGGATGGCTGCCCCGATGGCTCCGCCGCCAATCGCTTCGGCGCTAAACGTGCTGCTGAAGATGAGCGCGATCGCATCGGGGATGAGTGTGTAGTTCATGATCATGATCAAGAGACCGCTTCCTAAATAAAAGACGATCATGACTGGAACAAAGTAACTGACTACACGACCGATGGTTTTGACTCCGCCGAGAATGACGGCGCCCGTAAAAATCATAATTAAGATGCCCGACACGTACAGTGGGACGTCGAATGTCGAGTTGAGCGCCAACGCGACCGAGTTCGTTTGAACCCCGTTCCCGATCCCGAACGCGGCTAGTGAGGCGAACGCTGCAAACGCGACTGCGAGCCAGCGTTGCTTCAAGCCCCGTTCCAAATAATACATCGGTCCTCCGGCCATTTGACCACGTTCGTCCGTCACTCGGTACTTGACGGCGAGCACGGCTTCGGCGTACTTTGTTGCCATCCCGAAGAAGCCCGATACCCACATCCAAACAATCGCGCCTGGTCCCCCGAGGACGACCGCAGTCGCGACACCGACGATATTCCCCGTACCGACGGTCGCCGCGAGCGCTGTCATGAGCGCTTGGAAGTGGCTAATATCTCCTCTTGACGTCTTGTCTTGATTTTTAGAGAACGCGAGTTTCAACGCGTAAGGCAACTTCGTGATTTGAAGCCCCCCGAGACGCACCGTCAAATAAACGCCTGTCCCCACAAGCAAAATTAACAGCGGCGGTCCCCACACAAAGTCTGAAATCGTACCGATTAGTTCGCTGAACGATTGACTCATGCTGTAATCCCCTTTCCCCGTATGTAATAAATACACCTCTATTTTTTCAGAATACTCGGAACGTTGTCAAAAGTATTGTACTAAAACAAAGACGCGAGTAAACGTTCTGTATCTAAAACAGCGAGCCGTCGGTTAGACGTCTCGCTGTGACGGTGGCTTTTCGCGTTGCAGAGGGGCTTTCCAATCAAAATCGTCCGGCACATAGTCAAGTCCGCCCGAATGAAACGGTTGGCATCGCAACAGGCGCCGCGTCGTCAAATACCCGCCTTTGACAGCGCCATGCTTCTCAATCGCCTCAATCCCGTAGTGCGAACAGCTCGGATAAAATCGGCACGTCGGGGGCTTTAAAGGGGAAATAAAGCGCTGGTATCCTTGAATCCCACGTACTAATACTCGTTTCATTTCAATCGCCTCGCTCAGTCAGATTACTGCAATGATAGCCCGGACTGGGTGAATTGTCATCTGCAGCGCTTCGTCGATTCTCGTTACAAAACGACGAGTTTTTTTCCTTTCTTTTACAATTCAAGCGTGGCAGGCGATAATTGTTCGAACATTTGTTATGATAGGCAACATATATACGACCGAATCAAATGAATGAAGAGGTGACGGAAATGAACATATTAATGGTAGGAGCAGGATCGATGAGCGAGGCACTCGTCCGAGGCTGGATCGCTTCCGGGCTCTCCCCTGAACAGGTTACGATGACGAACCGGAGCGACCTTACACGTCTAGAGCAGTTGCGAGATGAACTCGGCGTACAGATCGTCGAAACAGAAGACGTCAACGCTTACGACATCGTCGTGCTCGCGATGCAACCAGACGGCGTCTTAGCTTACGCTCAATCACAGACGTGGAAAACACCGCTGCTCGTATCCGTTGCGGCGCATATCGAGCCGAGCGAGCTTGAAGAAGCAGCCGGCATCCCAGCCATCTGCGCGATGCCGAACACTCCGGTCGCCCATCAAACCGGGATGACCGGACTCTGGTTCGGACCTGAGACAGATGCGACCGACCGCGAGACGGCGACGGCACTGTTCAACCGTGTCGGTCGGACGGCCGTCACGGACGCGAAAACGATGTCGGCTTTCATGGCGGCGGCCGGATGCAGTCCTGCGTTCTTTTACGAGATCGTCGGTTCGATGACCCCGGTGCTGACAGAAGCCGGGTTTGATGAAGACACGGCCCGCCAAATCGTCGCTCAAGCGATGAAAGGATCAGCCGAGTTATTGTTGCATGAGACACGTCCGACCGATGAGCTGATCGCAGACGTCGCCGCACCTGATGGACCGACCGACCGCGGTGTCGGCGTGCTCCGCTCACGTGACTTGTCTGACGTGATGTCGTCTGCGCTCCGCGAGAGCGCGAAAGAAGATCATGATCCTATCGACGCAACGATTGAAAGAACGTAAGTACTTGAACCGCCCGATAGAAGTCGAACGTTAAGTTCTGACTTCTATCGGGCGGTTTTTTTAATTCTCGCACTACTATTTTTTAGAAGTCATAAAATCCACAAATAATCTTGCTTCCCGATAGTAAAGAACGTGTTATGCTACCAAATGAGAAGAATTATCATTTGACTAAAATGGAGAGATCTTAATGAGTTCATTACTTGCCATGCCGCTACATCAACCAGTGCTCATATCCGATTTAACGAGAATTGATGACCGCTTGCGGCGTCGCATGATCGCCTTAGGGTTTTATGAAGGTTGCTCCGTCCGAATTAAGCGTCGGGCCATCTTTTCCGGACCGCTCACGATTGAACAAATCGAACATCAACAAATGATTGCCATCCGTCGCTGTGACGCTGAACAGATCGGGGTGATCGTCCCATGACGCAACGGATTGCCTTAATCGGAAACCCGAACACCGGAAAAACGTCTCTATTTAACCGATTGACCGGTTCCTTCGCCCACGTCGGTAACTGGGCAGGTGTCACGATCGAACAGAAAATCGGGCAGCTGCATGGAAACATCGGACAGTTGATCGACTTGCCCGGTGTCTATGATTTAGACCCGCTATCGGCTGACGAAGCAATCGTCTCGCGATTCCTGTTGCAGGAACCGTTCGATGGGATGATCAATATCATCGATGCCTCGCAGTTCGAACGTAACTTACAATTAACGCTCCAACTGCTCGAAATGGGCCGCCCGCTTCAAATCGGCTTGAACATGGTCGATGTTGCCAAAGGACGAGGCATCCACATCAATTTAGAGCGCTTGAGAGAACGTTTGGACGCGGACGTGTTTCCGATCACAGCGCGCACCGGCGCCGGCTGTGAAGTCCTCCTGTCCTCCCTGCGAACGACCCCACGCGAGCCGTTCATACTCGATTACGGGGAAGAGACCGAACAGGCGATTCAACAAATTCTTGAAGCGACGGGACTTGGTGAGCGCGATCGCTGGGTCGCCATTCAATACTTGGCCGGAAATCGCGTCATTTCAGAACAGCTCGAATCGTCGTCGCCAACCGTCCATGAAATTCGTAAAGCGTTAGAAGTGAAACTCGGACGCTTCGCCCACGCTCACATTACAGAACGCAGACGCGACTGGACGAAAGACGTTCGCCATCACGTCGTCGATCAGCAAGGCGCACAACAAGCCACGGTCACCGACCGCATCGATGCCGTCGTGACACATCCGATCTGGGGCTTACCCATTTTCTTTACAGTACTTTACGCCTTATTCCACATCACGTTCAACTGGATCGGTGCCCCGTTGTCCGATCTGTTGGATGGATTTCTGTCGGGTCCGGTCACGTCCGGAACGAGCTCGTTGTTACAACTGCTCGGGACCTCTTCTTTCATCCAGGCGTTGCTGATTGATGGGGTGATTGCCGGTGTCGGCGGTGTCCTCGTCTTCGTCCCACAGATTTTCGTGCTCTTTTTCTTTATCTCGTTTTTAGAGGACTCTGGCTATATGGCGCGTGTCGCCATTGTCATGGACCGATTTATGCAACTCGTCGGACTGAACGGGAAAAGTTTCATTCCGATGATCATTGGATTTGGTTGTAACGTCCCAGGTATTATGGCGGCACGGACGGTCGAGGAAGAACGGGAGCGGCTCGTCACGATTTTTATTTCGCCGTTCATGTCGTGCTCGGCGCGTCTACCGATTTATGCCGTCTTCGCTGCCAGTTTTTTCGCATCAAACCAAGCGCTCGTCGTCTTATCGCTCTATATACTCGGGATCGTCCTGGCGTTGATTGCCGCGAAAATATTCACGTCCGTATTAGCGGCGGAAGATCGGAACAGCCTCTTTATCGTCGAACAGCCTCCATACCGTGTCCCCCAAGGATTGACGCTTTGGCGCAGCACGTGGCAAAAGGCGAAAGGGTTCGTCCGAAAAGCAGGTACGTTCATCTTTGGCGGTTCCGTCTTCATTTGGTTACTCGCCTATTCCGGTCCAGCCGGAATGGACGTCCCGATGAATGAGAGTTTTCTCGCTATGATCGGCGGGGTCGTTGCGACGTTGTTGGTTCCACTCGGTTTCGGGACGTGGCAGGCCGGTGCTTCGCTCATCACAGGTTTTTTGGCGAAAGAAGTCGTCGTATCGACGATGGCGATCATTTATGCGGTCAGTGAATCTGACTTGTCTGCTTCGTTGCTTCCCGTGTTTACGCCGTTGAGCGCATATAGCTTCATGGCGTTCGTCCTCTTGTACGTCCCTTGTCTAGCGACCGTCGCCGTCATTCGGCGCGAGGTGGGAAGTGCCAAGTTGACGTGGGTCGCTAGCCTTTATGGGCTTGGTGTTGCGTACGTCGTATCACTGATGATCTATCAAATCGGTCGTCTGTTCGGATTGGCTTAACAAGGAGGAAATCACATGTCCTTATTTGATGTATTGATCGGTCTTGCCGTATTCGGGTACGCCGCTTATTCGCTCCATCGCTACACCCGTAAAGCAAAAGCTGGTAAATGCGCCACGTGCGAAATCGCACCGACTTGTACGACATCCTGTGACGCAGCAGACTGGGATAAAATCATTGCGGAAGCACTACATCCTGATCAACCAGTCACAGCCCACAAAAAAACGGATTAGCGCGAAAAAATGCGCTAGTCCGTTTTTCATTGGAGGATATGTAACGTGGTGACAATGATCGCGACCATCAAAATACCGGGCAGCAAGTTGGCGACACGAATCCGAGTAATTCCGACCAGGTTTAACCCGATGGCGACGATCATGACGCCGCCGGTCGCCGTCATCTCCAAAATAAAGTCATCCATGAGCGACTCCGGAATAAACTTCATGATCTGGATGGCGAGCAACGCGATTGCCCCTTGGTACAACAAGACCGGCACGGCCGAGAACATGACGCCGATGCCGAGCGTCGAACTGAGCACGAGCGCCGTGAAACCGTCAATCAACCCTTTTGTATAGAGGACGTCATGGTCCCCGCGCAGGCCGCTGTCGAGCGCCCCGATGACGGCCATCGCCCCGATCACAAAGATGAGCGTCGCCGTGATGAAGCCTTCCGCGATGCTCGACTTACTTTTCCCACCGAGACGCCGTTCCAACTGATAGCCGATCTCGTTCAGCTTCTCGTCGAGCTTCCACCATTCGCCGAGTGCGGCTCCGATAACGAGACTGCCGATGACGATTAAAAAATTCTCACTTTTCAAGCCCATCTGTACGCCAAGCACGACGACGGCGAGACCGATGGCAGCCGTGACCGTCTCTTTCATCCGCTCGGGGATTCGGTGAAACAACAACCCGAGTAATGTGCCGACCACGATCAAGGCCGCATTGACGATTGTTCCGGTTAATACCATCGTGTAATTCCCCGTTTCTGTATGTATTGAGAGGAATATACCAACTGTTTATGTGGGCTGTCAATTAAAAGAATACACAAAAAAAGCCACTTCTCGTAAGAAGTGGCTGCGCGGAAACCCACGTTCCTATGGGTTTCGCATCGGGTTTGGCACCCAAGTGATTCTGACTGGGCTCGAACCAGCGACCTCTACCCTGTCAAGGTAGCGCTCTCCCAGCTGAGCTACAGAATCAGGTCGTGTCCTCTCTTTAGGACACTATTAATATATCAAGAAACTAATGCCTTGGCAACTGTTTTTTAAAACTTTTTTTATTTTTTTTACCGTGTCATTTCTTCCCGTTTCATGTGACGACATAGACGTTCCAAATCGCCGGCATATACGGACACGATCATGCCTCCGTGTTCGGTGTCACGGTCCCAATGCAACCCATTCGCTTTGGCGACTCGCTGTGACGGCACGTTGTCCGGGTGAATGAGCGAGATGATGTCTTTCTCGCCGTCCTCGAACGCATGCCGCATAAGACGTGCGGCCGCTTCCCGACCGTAGCCCATGTGCCAGTGCTTCGGTGCCAGCCAATAACCGACCTCGAGCTCGATGTTGCCATCAAGTTCATGCAAGAGCGTCCCGGCATGGCCGATCGGCTCATCGCTTTGATGTGTCATCAGCTTGAGGAGTCCGGTCTGTCGGCCCGTCGTATAGCGGGCCAACTGTCTCTCGAACCATTCGATTGTCTGTTCATCCGTATATGGCTTGCCGTCCGGACTGATGAAGCGCATCACCCGCGGATCTTGGAGTAACGATTTTACGAAATAGAAATCGGAGATCGTATAAGGTTCAAGCCGTAGACGTTCTGATTGCAACTCGACAAGATTCATCTTTCCCGCCCCTTTCTTTCACAGTCTGAACTATTCAATTCCCGTTTCTATCTCATTTCAATCCTATTCACGCCACGACTTTCAACCCGATAACGCTCCCGATAATGAGAATTAAAAAGAAGATACGCCAGCGATCCCTTGACTCGTTCAAGTACAACATACCGAGAATCACTCCACCCGCCGCGCCGATTCCGACCCAAATCGAGTAGGCGAGCCCGAGTGGCAACGTCTCGAGCGAACGTGACAATAAATAAAAACTTAGTGCAAACGTCGTGATCGAAAGAAGCGACCATTTTAAAATCTGATAGCCTTTTGATTTTCCCATGAAGAAAACAGCAAGCATCTCAGCGAGCCCAGCCCCGATTAAAAATGTCCAACTCATGCCGACTCACCTCCTGTCACTTGCTTCAAACCGACCACCCCGATGAGGAGCGTCGCGATAAACAACAGCTTCATTCCCGTCATCGTCTCATCAAACAAAATATTTCCAACGATGACCGTCCCGACAGCACCGATACCCGTAAAAACGGCGTACCCGGTGCCAGCTGGCAACACACGGAACGACATCGCCAACAAGCCAAAACTGACAATCAATAACACGATGGTCACGACGGTCGGTCCTAATACGGTAAGCCCGTTCGACAATTTCATCGTCGTCGCCCAAACAATTTCAAGAAGTCCGGCGAGCACGAGCCACAACCAAGCCATTTGTTCCTTTTTCATGTCCACCCGACTCCTTTCTTGAAAATTTTAAATGCCGCATGCTGTCGTTGCGCTCGATTCGTTGCAAACGAAAAGAGCGAAAGCAATGCCCCGTCCAAAAAGCAATAGTATGCGTCATATACGTCGTCGAGCGATTGTTCCGGTAAATCGCCACGCTCCATCGCCAAACGGAACTGCTCTTTCTCAAACGCCTGGAGCTCGGTCTCGACCGACCCGATCGTCGTCTCGATGAAGACGCGCAGCTCAGGAGGCGGTACGAGCAGCATTCGCTTCGTCAACATCCACGTCTCTTCTTCTTCGAAGAAATGAATCAACGCTTCAACGATTGCCTCGATCCGTTCGAGCGGTGCCGCCTCATTTGACGCGTCCCGCGCTTGTTCCCAAGCGTGCTGGTAACGCTCGGCCATCTGTTCGACGACTTGTTTGAACAGCTGTTCTTTTCCTTCGATGTGCGCATATAAAGATGCTTTCTTAATCCCGACATCTTCGGCGAGCGCCGCCAAAGACAGTCCTTCATATCCTTCGAGTGCGAACCGGCGTCTGGCAGCTTGTTCAATCCGTTGTTTCGTGGTCATATGCGATCTACCCCTTTCATCTCCCCTCACTTTACCTAACGAACGGTAGGTAGTCAAACTTCCGGATTGAGTTTTTGTACGGACAACGCCAAAATGAGAAGAGACCGTCAGAGGAAGGAATGATTGTATGATCGAACAGTTTAGTTTCACCTTGCCGACCGAGACGATACGTGGTCGAAAACGAATCGTCCGCGTCTACCGCCCCGACTTCGTTCGTACCGACGAGGCGTTGCCCGTGCTCTATATGCATGACGGCCAAAACGTCTTCGACGGCAAAACCGCGACAATCGGGGAAGGGTGGGCGATCGACCGTCATCTCGACGATTTGCAACTGCCGCTCCTGGTCGTCGCCATCGCGAGCGCCCCCGATTGGCTCGACCGATACGATGAGTACTCATTTTATGAGGACGAGATGCTATACAAGCGCATCGGACCTGAACTCGCTAAGACCCGACCGACACTCGGCGGCAAGGGGCGCCTCTATGCCGACTGGCTCATGCAGGAGCTGAAGCCGTGGATTGACGCACGCTATGCGACCGATCCGGATGACGTCGGCGTGATGGGCAGTTCGATGGGTGGCGTCATCTCGCTCTACATGATGGCGACTTACCCGGCAATCCGTCGTGTCGGTTCGCTGTCAACGGCCGCCTGGGCCAACCTCGACTCGCTCATTCGCGAACTGAAACAAGCCGACCTGTCCGCCCGACTCTATATGGATATCGGCACGAACGAGACGAGTGGACCGATCACGCCCGAGGACTACTTATACACAAATGCGAGACTCATCGAGACGATCACTCGGACCGGCGTCGCCTTCCGCTACGAAGTCGAGCCCGAGGCGGTCCACAACGAGATTGCATGGCGACGGCGGTTGCCGAACGCGCTCGCATTTCTGTATGAACTCTCATGACATGAAAAGACGCAAAGGCGGTCGCCTTTGCGTCTTTTCAACTATCTTTTTCTATTAGATGACCCAGTTCCCATCACGCATGATGGCTTCGCGTGTTCCGTCCTCGAGCTCACCGTCGATATTCATTTCGGCCGAACCGATCATGAAGTCGACGTGTGTCATCGAGTCGTTCGCGCCATTCTCAGCGAGTTCTTCGGGCGACATCGTTGGTCCGCCTTCAA
This sequence comes from Exiguobacterium sp. SH1S21, assembly GCF_004337175.1. Lineage (NCBI taxonomy): Bacteria > Bacillati > Bacillota > Bacilli > Caryophanales > Exiguobacterium > Exiguobacterium sp. SH1S21. Next base: position 134,535 of record NZ_SJUY01000006.1, read on the forward strand.
GGCATGTCGAGTAGGCACGTCCGAGCGCCAAGTGGCACGATGCGTTCTCATCGAACAACGTGTTGTAGAAGAGGAGTCCCGAGTTCGAGATCGGCGAATCGTCCGGCACGAGCGCGACTTCTCCGATGCGGCGTGCCCCTTCATCAAGGTTCAACAGTTCATCGAGTGCTGCCTGCCCTTGTTTCGCTTCCGCTTTCACGACTTTTCCGCCTTCGAACCAAAGCGTGAACCCGTCGATCAAGTTCCCGCTGTAGCTGAGCGGCTTCGTGCTCGACACGTGTCCTTCGACCGCATCTTTATCGGCGAGCGTGAATACTTCCTCCGTCGGCATGTTGGCGATGAAGTCGACGCCGTCCATGTTCGGACCACCGCCGCCGAGGAAGACGTGCTTCTTCGGAAGACCGATCGTCAATTCCGTGCCTGGTGCTTTGTAGTGAAGTTTCGCGTATTTCTTGTCCGTCAACAGCTGCGCCCGTGAGCGCAACGCTTGATCGTGCTCGTCCCAGGCGGCAACGACATCGTCTTGGTCCATTCGTGTCGCTGCGAAAATCGCTCTCCACAGGGCTGGAACCGCATCTTCACGGTCTGGGAATACTTTTTTCGCCCATGCTTCAGATGCCCCGGCCACGATTGACCAGCTGACATTATCACTCATGACATACTTACGCCATTTCGCGAGCGCGACACCAGACGCCCGGTTCGAGTCGGCGATGCGTGATGATTCGACACCGTTCAGCGCGTCGGGATCGTCGCTGACGATCGACAAGAATGCCGTCTTCTCTTCCGCGAGTTGCTCGAATCGTGCTTTGAGCCACTCTGGGAACTCCTTGAACGCTTCAGTCGGTGCGTTGAAGTAACGCACTTTCGTCGTCTCTTCATCACTCCAGTTGACGTACACTTGTTTCGCTCCGGCCGCGTAGGCCGCTTTCACGATTTGGCGGACGAGCGGTGCTTGGCTAATATCGGCTCGGACTTCGAGCTGTTGACCCGGTTGAATGTTGACACCTTTTTTGACAGCAAGCTCGGCATAGCGGGCAAATTCTGCCTCGGTCGGTAAAGTTACAGTAAACATATGTACAGTTCCTCCTTTTTCACTTACTTCTATTTTCTTAAATTTTCGGAAAAGTTGCAACCAAATCGCAAAAACGGGCATATTAGTAGTTGTAGAGAGAAGGAGGAGAAAAACATGTCAGATTGGAAAACGACTTATTCACACTTTTTAAACAACGCCCAAACCGAATTCACCGAGAACGAAAAGCTAGGTGACTTATTAGTCCAAGGAGAACTCGCCCTAGCAAAAGTCACGGTCGACGTCGCCTCAAACGAAATCAGCGACATCGAACGGGAAGAGGAACTCACACTATACTTCCAAATGAAACAACTGCTCAATATGCTACGTGCCGTCTACAACGCCCAGTTCGAGATGCAGCCCGACAAGCAACACGCTCTCGTCGCGGCCGTGCTCTATTTCGTCTCACCGTTCGACGCAATCCCGGACGACGCCCCGCTCGGACTGTTTGACGACGCTCAAGTCATCGACTACGTCCACGAACAGCTAGCGAGTGATATCGACCGTTTCCATAACGAGTTATAATCGTTCAAGGCTTGAAATTCCGGCGTCATCGGAGTACGCTTGCATGAGTTCATTCAAAGGAGGCGTATGGCGCCTTAGCCACTCATATGTACGCAAAATCACGTAAACGGATTGCCGTCGAGACTGTCTTGTTTATCATCGCCGGAACAATCCTACAATCTATCTTTGTCGGTCTGTTACTCAAACCGAATGAAATCGGATCCGGTGGGATTGTCGGGATCACGCTCATCGTCAACGAGCTGTTCGGCACACCAATCGGACTCACCCAGCTAGTGCTAAATATCCCGCTCTTCATCATCGGGATCAAATATCTCGGGAGACGATTCATTCTCATGACAGGACTCGTCGTCATATTGTCATCGATTTTAATCGATGCGCTGCCTGTCCTCATTCCACCGACGCCGCTCGACGATCCGCTCGTCGCGGCCGTCTTCAGCGGTATCGTCTCAGGACTCGGTTTGGCACTTTTGTTATTTGCCGGGGCGTCGACAGGCGGGCTCGATATTTTGGGGAAAGTCATCTTCATGAACAACCGCAACTTATCGCTCCCGAAAATCTTTTTGACCCAAGACATTATCGTCTACATTCTCGTGTTCATCACGTTCGATATTAAAGCGGTCATGTACGCACTCGTCCTCAGTTTTGTCCGGTCGCGGACGCTGTTGACGATCCATCGCTTCTTCTCCGCCCAAAAACAGTGTTTCATCATCTGTAAAAAAGCGGATGAGATCAACTTGGTCATCAAACAAAACTTGAAGCGTGGAGTCACCATCATGGACGCGACCGGCGGCTATTCGAACGACGCGAAAAAAATGCTATACGTCGTCGTTCAAAACAATGAGATTCCAAAGTTGCGTCAAATCGTCTCAGACATTGATTCCGAGGCGTTCGTCACTGTCTCAGAAATCGACTCGATTGTCGGTAACTTTAAAGAACATTCGTATACACTTTGATCGACAGCATCGTGCTGTCGATTTTTTTGTGTAATAAATACCCGAACGGTCCGATAATAAGGATGAGCCTCAGAGACATATACAGAAGGAGGTGCATAAGTTGTCTAGCCACACTTTGCGCCAATCAGTCCCCGCGCTTCTCGTCGGGACGTTTTTTATCGGTCTATTCGTTATCTTATTCAGCCCTTATGCCTTAAGGGAGACGAGCTTGTTCGTCTACTTTATGATCATCGCACTCGTCGCCACCGTGGTAAGCGGGCGTGCCGTATTGCGCCATCACGGGATGCGCCGCTATATCTATCTTCTCATTAGCGCTGGCAACGTCTGTTTCATCGCCTATTTGGTGGCACACCGCTTTACCACGGCGATGTCGATTGACATGATGCTGTTCATTCAAAACTTCTTTTATTTGATCATGGCCCTCATCGTCATCACCCAATCGATTGAAATTAGAACGTTGAAGTTGCGTACGTTTGATGTGTTCGCACTGCTCAGCTTTTTGATTGTCGGTGCGTTGCATATCTTCTTTTACACAAAGAACGGCGGCCAGTATGTCACGAATTTGAACGGCTTTGAAGAACAGATGGTGCTCATCAGCCTTTACATGGTCCTCGGTTTCTTATATTTGAATCGCATCGTGACATCCGGGCAAGGCTTCCGCGTGATGCTCCTCATCGGGATTCTCGGTTTTACAACCGCCTCGATCATCAATGAGCTGCAGTTGTTCACCGGTATCGGCCATGAGCTCCTCCATTTGCTTCAAGTCATCAGCATTCTCATCATTTCAATCAGTTATTTGTTTGATGAATCGACAGAAGACGTCCTCGCCCATGATTCTGTGCTTGATTACGTCATCTATAGTACGATTGTCATGTTGTACATGCTCGCATCGGACCGTCTGCTCGGTACCTCGATCATCGACTCGATGATTGCGAACGCGGTGTTGCTGTTGCTCATCCGTCAATTCGTTGTTGCTAAGCAGAACGCACTCATTAGCCATCGCTTACATACCGTCAATACAGACCTCGAAGTCGCGGTCACGACGAAAGCCCACGAGCTCGAACTCCGTGAACAACAGTACCGCTCGCTGTTCGCGTATCACGCAGAGCCCATCTTTTTGTTCGACCTTGACGGCGAAGTGTTGTCCGTCAACGAAGCAGGGAGCTCTGTCCTCGGTCATGACACCGAGACGCTCATCGGATCAAATATTTTAGATATCATCGAACAAACGGATCGATCCGCCTATACGAACGTGTTACGTGACCTTACGAACGGACGTCCACAAACATTAGACGTCAATGTCGTGACAGAAGATGGTTCGGCACGCGTTTGGCAATTGATGAACATCCCGATGATCATTGATGGGGAAGTCGAAGGCATCTATGCCATCGTCAAAGACATCACGCAAATGATCGTCCAACAAGAACAGATCCTTTATCAGGCTAACCATGATAGCTTGACCGGGCTGCATAACCGTTACGCGCTTCAAGAACAGATCGAGCGCCTGATCACGGACGGCCGACCGTTCACACTCATGTTCTCCGACCTCGACGGGTTCAAAGAAATCAATGACCAGTTCGGCCATCATATGGGTGATCAGTTGCTACAGCACATCGGTAAACGTCTACGCAGCGCCTTGTTGCCAAACGAATACGCCGGACGACTTGGGGGCGATGAATTCATCGTCGTCGCCGAACACAATGATGATGAAATTCTCGTTGAACGTTTACGTCGTCTCGTTTATCGTCCCCCTTATTTCATGGCCGGTAACCTCGTCGAAATTCATGCTTCAATCGGAATCGTCCGTTATCCGGAGCACGGCACGACGCTGAAGCACCTCTTATCGAACGCCGATTTGGCCATGTATAAGGCAAAAGACAAAGGACGCGATGAGACCGTCATCTTCGCTCCTGCGCTTCGCGTCGACAAAGAAGAACGAAAATTGTTGATGGAAGGACTTGATATGGCACTCGAGAAAGGTGAAATCTCACTTTATCTCCAGCCACAGGTCGATGCCTCGACGAAGGCGATCATCGGCGCCGAGGCACTCATGCGTTGGCAACGCGACGGCAAGTTCATCCCGCCGAGCGAATTCATTCCGATTGCCGAAGAGACCGGTCATATTCATGACCTCGGTCGTTGGATGATTCATGAGACGTTCCAACTGATGTACGCGTTTGAACAAGGCGACATCGATTTGCCAAAACTATCGGTCAACTTGTCGGTCCGGCAATTGTTCGATGAACACTTGATCGATTATTTGACGACGTTGTTCGAACGCTTCCCGATCGAACCGAGCCGCTTGAACTTCGAGTTGACCGAAACGGTCGCGGCGCACCAGTCGGACCGCGTCTTAAATCGAATTCTCGAGTTAAAGGCACTCGGTATCAAACTATCGATCGACGATTTCGGGACCGGCTACAGCTCACTCGCCTATCTCGTCCGCTATCCGATTGACGAGTTAAAGATCCCGCGGGAGTTCACGATGCAGCTAGAAGAAAATCGCGAGTATCAAACCGTGACCGCGACCATCGTCGCCATGGCACGACAACTTGGGATGGCTCTCGTCGCTGAAGGCGTCGAGACCGAATACCAAGAGACGTTCCTTCGTCGGATCGGTTGCAACTCGATGCAAGGGTATCGTTACGCGAAACCGATGCCGCTCGACGAGTTCGTCATCTATTACATGAAACAAAACGCTTGAACAGACAAACGCCTCGGGTCCACTTACGGATCCGAGGCGTTGCTTATTTCATTTCATATATTTTAACTTCGCCCGGCATCAAATCGACCCAAAGGTCCCAGTTGTCGTCGAACGAATGCTCGGCGTACGGCCATGAGTTCGGTGAGTACACCATCTCGGCGAAACGACTCGCGTTCCAGTTCCGGCGACGCACCCCATCGAGCGGCACCTTCCCTTGCAGGTGCTCTTGCATATTCGTGTTGGCGACGATGAGCAACGTCTCGTTCGTATCTGCCCGTAACCAAGCCAGACCGATGAACGGTGCCCCCCTATCCGTCATCGTGAGCGGTTCGAAGTGACTCGGGTCGACGAGAACATCGAGCCAACGGCGGCGAACTTCTGCCACTTGATGCATAAGTTCGACCATTTCAGTCCGCTCGGGATGATCCCAATGGAACTGATACGCGTCGAAGAAAGCAAGTTTCCCGAAATATGGATCGGTCGGGAACAACTGATACGCCTCTTCCGGTCGGCAATCGAGACCGGTATTCATCGGCTGCGTCTCATACAGTTCAAGCCCCGAGTTCGTCAATGGCACCCCGTTCGGCATGAAGCCGTTCAGTACGGTGAGCAAGCGACTCGCCTGGCGTCCACCGTCTCGTGTCGCAATCCGGCGTGTATCGGCTGTCTCACCAGCCGCAAATACCGGCAACGGCAAGAAACGTGAGTCGTAGATGAATTGATGGGTGTCATGCGTGTCAAAACGCGGCTCTTTATAGAATCCGTATCCGATGATCATATTGTAGCCGGCGTCACGCGCCGCAAAAGCCCCGACTTCAATCAATTCTTCGGCGATGAAACTGAAGTTCGAATCGAGTTGACGCGGCTCTGTCAAGATGCGCTGGGCGAGATCGACTGGCAAAGCGTGTCCCATGTCGATTCGTGCACCGTCAATCCCATATTCGCGTTGATAATGCGGAATGATGTCGGCTAACATCGTCCAGAGCGGTTCGTTGATCTCGTCACCCCGGAACTGGTTCGACTTGATCGAGTCGAACAAAATATATGGGGCCAGACCAGCCTCGCCGACATAAGGGGCAGCGGCTGTCGGATGATCGAGGAACAGGCGGAAGTACGTGACGTCCGACCACGGCGGTTGCGGATCGTTGATACAGTCCGAGAACGCCGGAGCGGTCGTCAAACCGAACTCACGCTCGATGACGGCAAGCAAGTTTTCGTCCGGATGTTCGACCAAGTAAGCTTTCACCGTCTCCCACTTGGCAGCATCGACGAGATTAGGCGCCATCGAGAAGCGGCGGAGATGGTGCCAAACGTCTTCAGATCCATAGATCATCGGCAGGAATGCATACTCAGGCTTCACGTTTTCTCCGATTCCCGGGACGTGAGGCGGGTGATAGTAATCGAGTTCCGCAACCGGGATCCAGTAGAACCATTCCGGATTTTCTAAAATGAGACGGTTATCGCGGGCGCACGTGCGAGGAATAACATCGATGACGACACGAATGCCCACCATATGACACGCCTCGACGAAAGCGGCGAACTCTTCCTCGATCGTCAACCCGTCCCCTGTCAATGTCTCTTTTAGTTCTTCGTCGATGGCAAAGAAATCTTGGACAGCGTATGGGGAACCGAACTCACCTTTCTTATTTTTATGACTGTGCTGCGAAATCGGCAATAAAAATAACGTGTCGATCCCCATGTATAACAAGTGCGGCAACAGAGCCAGCGTTTTCACGAACGTGCCGGTATCTTTCATGCCTTGAGAGTTGTCCATCTCGACGTAGCCTGACCCGTCATGATCCCACGACGTCGAGGTCCGGACTTGCATCGAGTAAACCGAGGAGCGCTTAATCCAGTCTCCCCCTGTCTCGAGGTGCCCGTCCGCTTGTGCGACCGACTGACGATAATCACGCCCGTTGACAGCGTGCGGAAGAATGCCTCGTTCAATCGTATCGATTAAAAAGTCGTACGGGTTCACCCGCTCGACACCGTCGCGCACCGGTTCTGCCGGAAATCGCATCCGGTTCCACAAGGTCGGGATTTCATATTGAAGATTGGTCCGTTTTGTTTTTAAGACCTGATGTAACTTGTTTAACGACGAGTTCTCTGGCATATTTACTCTCCTTATGAATGAAATCGTTCCATTGTCCATTGTAAGCGATAACAAGAAACGCCATACTATGTATTTAACTCTTTACCCGGTTTTTCCTTTTCCAAAAAAATATTTTATGCTGAAACCCGAAAAATATTGTACGATTATCTTCATAAAGGAGAGATGAACATGTCCCAACGAAAGTGGCTGTTGCTGCTCGCCTCATTGTCCGTATTAATCGTCCTCGTCATCGCCAGTTTCATCGTTCAACTGCGAAATACGACTGACCAAATCGATACCATTCACGAGCAACGATTCGATTCATATGAAGCAATTGAAGAAATCATGTACTACAATATCGAACGTGCCAACGCTATCCGCGGTCTCCTTGCCTACGAAGACCGCCGCTTTTTAGAAGCTTATTACAGCATGTCCCAACGTACGAAAGAGTTGAAGGAATCTATCACGAGTGATCCGAGAACGCCAAGTTCGTTCCTCGACTTACTGCATCGAGACGGCATTTGGGAACAAGAAGCCGACCGCGTCCTCGTCATGTATGAGAACGGTGACATCGAACAAGCGACGGCGACGGCCGAGTCGATGACCGATCAACGGCAGACGATACTAGAAGATTTAAGAGCTTTGAAACAGATGCAATATAACGATATCCGGAAAGAGCTCGTATCCACTCAAAATCAAATCGATATCGTCATTCAAGCACTGTACTCCATCGTTTTCTTACTCGTAGCGGTCCTCATCATCCTCATGTTCATGATTTTCAAAACACGTCAAAAAAAGACCGATCACAACTGATCGGTCTCAAGCATTCACCAAACTTCAAGCTCGCTTGAAGTTTTTTTAGTTGGAACGGATCAAGCGAGTCGCATTGCCGATGGCGAGCAACGCGACGCCGACGTCTGCGAACACCGCTTCCCACATCGATGCGAGTCCGAGTACGCCGAGCAGGAGGAACAGCGCTTTCATCCCGAATGCGAGGACAATATTTTGCCACACGATCCGCTTCGTCCGCTGACTTAGCTCAATGGCCGCAACGACATCGCTCGGTGCGTCATTCATGAGCACAAGATCTGCCGCCGTCACTGCGGCATCGCTCCCGATTCCACCCATGACGAGTCCGACGTCCGCACGGGCCAGCGCTGCCGCATCGTTCAAACCGTCGCCTACGAACGCGACTTTCCCTCGCGCGGCCAACTTCTCCACTTCCTCGACTTTCTGATGGGGAAGTAACTCACTTTTCACTTCATCGATTCCGATTTTCAAACCGACCGACGTCGCAACTTCATCCCGGTCCCCTGTCAACATGACCGTCCGATAGCCGAGACGTTTTAGCGCGGCAATGGCTGCTGCGGCATCCTCTTTCACCGTATCCATCAGTTCAATCCGCCCGAGCCAGCGGTCATTTCTCATGACGTGGACGCTTGTGCCCATTTGTTCATCTTGAATCGAATGTCCTAACTTCCTCATGAAACGGGCACTTCCGACATAGATTGTATCCGTGCTATCTGTCGCTGTCAGACCGTAGCCCGGGTCTTCGGTAATATTCGCAAACGCGGTCGTCTTGCTCGCCTTCGTGACGATTGCTTTTGCCAGCGGATGCGTCGATGCCATCTCAACACGGGCAGCGAGCGTTAACAACTCCGCTTCCGTCACGTCTCCGCTCGTCGTCACGTCCGTCACTTCAAAGCGACCGGTCGTGAGCGTTCCTGTCTTGTCAAAGATGACCGTCTTCACTTCGGCGAGCACGTCTAAATACTCGCCGCCTTTGACCAAAATCCCTCGTTTAGAACCAGCCCCGATCCCGCCGAAATAACCTAACGGAATTGAAATGACGAGTGCGCACGGGCAACTGATGACGAGGAAAATTAAGGCGCGATACACCCACTCCTCTAAATTCCCAACGAAAAGAGGTGGGATGAACGCAACGATTGCTGCTAAAACGACGACAATCGGCGTATACACTCTGGCTAAGCGTGTGATCATCTGCTCTGTCTTCGCTTTGTTCGAGCTTGCCTGTTCGACAAGCGCAATCATTTTTTGCAAGCTCGACTCCGTCGCAGATCGTTTGACGCGCACTTCAAGCCGCCCTTCTAAATTGACCATTCCGGCGAGCACTTCATCGTTCGGTCCGACTTGACGAGGAACCGATTCGCCCGTCAATGATGCCGTATCGAGTGAACTCGATCCAACCACGACGCTCCCGTCCATCGGAACTTGTTCGCCGGCACGGACGATGATGACCGAGCCGATTGTCACATCTTCAGGACGCCGTTCGAACTCACCGTCCGAACCGAGCACACGTGCCATCGTCGGTTTCATATTCAATAATGACTGGATCGACCGACGCGACGCATGGACGGCTCGTCCTTGGAAGTATTCGCCGAGTTGATAAAATAGCATTACGGCGACCGCTTCCGGATATTCTCGAATTGCGAACGCTCCAATCGTCGCAATCGTCATTAAAAACTTCTCATCGAACCATTCGCGATGCCATACGTTTCGTGCTGCCGCATAGACGACATCATAGCCGGCGACCGCATAAGCAACAACGTATAACGGCAGTGATTCAGTCAAGAGAGCGATCACAAGCAGGCTGAGGGCGATACCAAAGCGCCACAACAGGTGGTTCGATGCTTGCTCGATTTGATCAGTTTTCACGAAATGCGCGCCAGGTTCAATCCGCCCCATCGTCTCTTCAATTGAACGGAGCGCTGTTTCACGCTCGGACGGGTCAATCCATTCGATGATCATCCGGCTCGTCGCAAAGTCGATTTGACAGGATGCGACACCGGTCTGCTCCGAGACGCTTTTCTCGATCTTCGCCGCACAATTTGTACAAGTTATACCTTCGACTGGTAAGACGTCACGTGATTCCATCGCTCTTCCTCCTACTTCATTCAAACGTTTATTTGAATATATCGTAACGCTGATTGGAAGAGATTACAATATAAAAAAGTGTCTACTGTGTTGTCGCAGTAGACACTTCTCAAAGACCTGATTGCTGTTCGGCACTGTGCGCCATCGCGATTTCGACGAGAAGGCGAACGTGCTCGTCATCTAATGAGTAATAAACAACTTTCCCATCTTTACGATATTTTACGAGCCCTTGATCGAGGAGCGTCCGTAAATGATGAGACGCGGTCGCGTTCGAGTGTCCGATCACGGCGGCGACGTCACAGACACATAATTCTTGCTCGAGCGTCAAGACGTACAGCACTTTCAGTCTCGTCGGATCAGCGAACGCCTTAAACAACCGACTGACTCGGTTCGCATCCAATCGCACAAGTGCCTGTTGCAATACAGCCACGTCTTCACTTTGGATGGCGATTGTTTCGCATTGTGGTGCCTTCATCCGTGTCACCTCATTTCGTATAATTTCATTTTAGCAAATCCAAACAGAAAAATCTGTTATAGATTATAATTGACTTAAACACAACTGTTATAATACAATGAATACAACTTAACAAACGCACGCATACTTAAAGGAGGCGCTTTATATGAATGAATGGGCAAGCCGACTCGAATCGTCAGTCGAATTTTATCGGAAATTACCAGATAAGACGTGTCAAGAATGCGGACAACATATGGATGAGCAGTGTGAGTCTTATGAAAACACATGCGCATCATGTGCTGAAAAGCTTCAACTCGCTGAACAATAAACAATCCCTCGGATTTCCGAGGGATTGTTTATTGTCCAAATTGGTAGCCGAGGTAGGCGGCAATTAAACCGAAGACATACGTCGCCAGTAAGTATAAACCAAAGCGAACCCAATCTTTCGTCACGAACCGCATCACTTCAAGTTTGAACGTCGAGAACGTCGTGAACGAACCGAGGAAGCCGACGCCGATTCCGAATCCCACCACCGAAGGTACAGGGGCCGCATACAAATATCCGAGCCAAAACGATCCGGTCACGTTCACGAACAAAGTCGCCCAAGGAAAGACCGATGTCGTCCATACTTTAACGAGCTGACCAATCCCGAAGCGGGCCATCGCCCCGAAAAAGGCACCGATCATTACTGTCACAACAGTCATCACGCCTCCCCCTCTCGCTTCACAAAACGCCGGAATCGTCTTCTTCCTAGTTTATAGCCTAACCACGAGCTGAACAGACCGAGGACGATGCTCAGTGTCACATAGGTGAGCGCTCCGACCAGGTTCCCTGACTCGATCATCACAATCGTCTCGACACTGAACGTCGAGAACGTCGTGAACGAACCGATAAACCCTGTACCGACCGCCGTAATGACCATCGGTGAGAACTTTCCGGTCTGAAACAAGTAATGGGTGAGCCAACCGAGTAGAAAACTGCCGATCAAGTTGACGGTGAGCGTCCCTAGCGGAAATGTACCTGTCCACAACGTATGCATCCCTATACCGACCCCATACCTTGCTAGCGCTCCAAGCGCTCCTGCTAAACCAACGTAAACGTAGAGCACGACCGTTCCTCCTTACGAAAAGACACCTGCCGCGAAAACATCGCCCGGCAGGTGTCTGCATTTCTTCTCAAATTATAACAAGCCCTCCCGCATTATGAAATAGGAGTCGGTGCGAATACAGCCTCGATTGCCGTGAACGCCTCATCGAGTTCTTCTTTCGTAATGACAAGCGGTGGCGCGAGTCGAATGACCGTCTCGTGCGTCTCCTTGCAGAGCAAGCCCCGCTCTTTAAGCGCCTCACAATAAGGACGAGCCGCTTCCGTCAACTCGATCCCGATGAATAGGCCGCGGCCCCGGACTTCTTTAATGCGCGGGTTGTCGATTGACTTTAAACGGTCCATAAAGTACGTCCCGAGTTCGAGCGAACGCTCCGGAAGCTGTTCTTCTTCAAGCACCTCGAGCGCAGCAATCGATACCGCCGCCGCGAGCGGGTTCCCCCCGAACGTCGACCCGTGCGATCCTGGATTGAACACTTGGAGGACGCTTTCGTTAGCAGCCACGCACGATACCGGGAAGACACCGCCACCGAGTGCTTTTCCGAGGATATACATATCGGGATCGACGCCTTCCCATTCGATTGCGAACCATTTTCCAGAGCGGCCAAGACCTGACTGAATCTCATCTGCGATGAACAACACGTTGTTCGCCTTACACAATTCAGCCGCCCGCTTCAAGTAACCCGCCGGCGGGATGATGATACCCGCTTCCCCTTGAATCGGTTCAACGATGAACGCCGCCGTGTTCTCCGTGATCGCGGCCTCGAACGCGTCGATGTCTCCGTACGGCACGACTTTAAAGCCTGGGAGGAGCGGTCCGAAACCGCGCTGATAGTCCGCTTCTGTCGACATCGACACAGCCGCCATCGTCCGTCCATGGAAGTTGCCGGTGCAGACGATAATCTCGGCTTGCCCCGGAATTTGTTTGACCTCATAGGCCCAGCGCCGTGATGCCTTGACCGCGGTCTCGACCGCTTCGGCACCGGTGTTCATCGGTAACACCATTTCTTTATTTGTAAGCGCTGCCACTTTTTTGTAGAAGCGACCTAGCTGATCGTTGTAGAAAGCACGTGACGTCAACGTGATCTTGTCAGCCTGATCTTTTAACGCTTGAATGATTTTCGGATGACAATGCCCCTGGTTGACAGCCGAATACGCACTCAACATATCCATGTAACGATTTCCTTCCGGATCCGTCACCCAAATCCCCTTCGCCTCCGAGATGACGATTGGAAGCGGATGATAATTGTGCGCCCCGAATTTCTCTGTCAATTCAATCACTTCTTGTGTTTTTGACATTTGATTTCCCCCTTATGAAAAGAACTACCTTACACCTTCAGTATATGATGACCGTCTTTCTTTTGACAACGACGAACTTGCCCGTTCCTTGAGTTGGGAAAATAAGGTACACTGAACGTATAGTATGACTTATTTGATGTAGATTGGAGGAATTTGTGTGACTTCATTGCGTGATTTGCCGATTGATACGTTCATCGATGCCCTATCGATCCCATGCTGTTACATCGATTTTGACGGCACCGTCCTTCTTTGGAACGAACAAGCGGAGACGCTGTTCGGTTGGGAGCGTGACGAGGTACTTCACCACGCATTACCCGTCGTCCAACATTTAGAGCAGGCGCTTGAAACGTGGTCACCATTGCTCCTTCAATATCCATTCTCGACGACGGCGTTGACGGCGTTTAAACATAAAAATGGCTCGGTCGTCTATGCGACCGCTTACTTACAAACTTTTTCGATCAACGACGTCAACGGCTATTTTTTAGCCTTCCTACCGAAAGGCTTCGGTCCGCTCATCAGCACCGAGCAGTTCAACCTGCTCCACCACTTCCAAGCGATGATCGAGCATTCGACTTATTATTTGGCAGCCAACGCTCGTGGCGAGATCACCGAGATCAATCCGCTGTTGTGCGACTTGATCGGGGCACCTGACCAACAATTCATCGGTCGTAACTGGTTTGAACTCATTCACCCATCCTTTGAAGATGATCCGATTGCAGGTGTGGTGCGTCAAGCGCTCACGACCGATCAAATTTGGAACGGCGAGATGCCGATTCGATCGCAACGACATGTGACGAACATCTGCTGGCTCAACTTGACGATTGTACCGATTTTAAGTGAAGACGGCGAAATCGCCCAATACACGGCGTTTGGTTTCGACGTGTCTGATAAGAAACGTCTCGAACAAGAAGTGAACTACCTCGCCTATCACAACGATTTGACCGGACTGTTAAATAAAAAAGGGCTCTTGCGCCAATATGCGCACTCACTTACTGACGTGAAAGAACATAACGGGTTGTTGCACGTCGCCCTCTTCGATATCGATCGGTTCAAAATTATCAACGAGTCGTTCGGTTCACGCGTCGGCAATGAACTGTTGCTCCAAATTAAAGACCGGGCTGAACGCTTCCTGCCCCAGTCGAGTGTCATGTTCCATCCTTCGGGCGGCTTGTACGGTATTCTTTTCTTTGAACAATCAAAAGAAGAAGTGTTCCAGCTGCTTCGTCAACTGCAACACGAACTGCAACGACCGTTCCGGATTTACCATCATTCGATCATGTTATCAATCTCGATTGGTTGCGTGTTCTATCCGTCGGCCACTAATTCGTTGGACGAGCTGTACACCCGGGCCGAGAGCGCTTTGTTCAAAGGCAAGCGCATCGGTGTCGGGACGATCCAATTCGTCACGAAGGACATGGACGATGCGTTCTCAAGACAAATCCATATCGAAAAAGCGCTGTACCAAGCGCTCGAAGAAAAACACTTTTATCTCGAATACCAACCGAAGTTCGACTTGAAAACGGATAAGCTGATTGGATTTGAGGCGTTACTGCGCTGGCACCACGACCAACTCGGGCAAATCCCGCCTTCGGAGTTCATCCCGCTCGCTGAAGAGATGGCGCTGATCGTCCCGATCAACAACTGGGTCATTCTTGAGGCCACCAAGCAACTGAAGGCGTGGCAACCGCTCGTCAATCATCCTCTATCGATGGCGGTCAATATTTCACCGAATCAGTTCCGCAGCGAGAGTTTCATCAACACGCTCCGAAATATCAAGCAACAACTCGACTTGAACCCGTCCGACGTCATCCTCGAGATCACGGAAAGTCTCGTCATGCAACAGACGGAGGAAACCATCGCTCGGATGAATCAAATCAAACGGCTCGATTACCGCCTGTCGATCGACGACTTTGGAACCGGCTTCTCGTCGCTTCAATACTTGAAATCGTTCCCGGTCGACGAGCTGAAGATCGACAAAGTGTTCCTCGACGACTGGTTGACGTCGAAGTCTCACTTGCTCGACGTCATCGTCCACCTCGGCAAGAGTTTGAACCTTCACGTCGTCGCCGAAGGCGTCGAAGACCAAATCATGCTCGACCATTTAAAAGAGACCGATTGCGACTCGTTCCAAGGATTTTTATATGCCAAACCAATGGCACCCGACCAAGTCGTCCGGTTGCTCACGAATAACGAGACATAAAACAGCACCGGCCGTCATCTCGACGACCGGTGCTTCTTTTGATTAGAGGCTAATCGCAGCCGTCCATAGTCCGTACACACCATAAGTCGCCGCGAGGATGATGACAGTAGCAATCGCATACTGGATCCCGCTTAGGAACTTCCGTCCTTGCTCCCGTTCTGCGAGCATGAAAACGAAGATTCCCGGCGCATACAAAATCATTGCGATGAGCATGTATTCAATCCCGGATGCATAGAGTAACCATGCCGCGTAGAGCGAGGCGACACTCGAAACGAGGACCATTTTCCGAACACCAGTCCGCCGTGCCTCTTTCCAGCCGAACAAAGCCGAGAATAAGTAAGGCACGAGCGCGGCGATACCGGCGATGCTCGAGAGCACCAAGTACGTCTGTTCCGAGAACAAGGCGATGACCGTGACTGCTTGCGTGAACGCTTGCGTGATGAACAAGGCGCTCACCGGCGTATCATTTCGATTGAGCCGATTGAACAATTTCGGGAAGACACCGTCCCGGCTCGCCACGTAGGAGATCTCTGTCGCCAATATCGTCCACCCGAGCAACGCCCCAGCGAGCGACACGAGCAGACCGATATTGATGATCGTCGCACCGAGCGGACCGACGACCGCTTCGAGCACGTACGCCATCGACGGTTCCGGGAGCGCCGTGAGTTGTTCTTGCGTCATGACGCCGAAGGAGAAGATTGAAATCATCATGTAAATCAACAGCGTCCCGATGAGGCCGATTACCGTCGCCCGCCCGACATCGCGCTTATTGCGCGCCCGCGACGATAAGACGACCGCGCCTTCAATGCCGACAAACGCCCAAAGCGTCACGAGCATCGTCGATTTCACTTGGGGAAACACGTGCGACCAACTGAAACCTGACTCGCCCCAAACATCGATTTGGAACGTCTCAATCTGGAACGCAAACAAAATGAGCACGATGAACAAGAAGATCGGGACGAGCTTCGCGATCGTCGTGACGATGTTCAAGAGCGCCGCCTCCTTCATCCCTCGAGAGATGAGCCAGAACAGCCCCCAAATCAAAAACGCGCTCATCACTAACCGGAACAATCGATGCTCTGCTGAAAAAATCGGGAAAAAGTAACTGAGCGTGCTAAAGATCAGCGTGATGTTCGCTACCGTCCCGATCCAGGCGGACATCCAATAACCCCAGCCGCTATTGAATCCGACGAATTTCCCAAACCCTTCTTTGGCGTAGGCATAAATCCCACCTTCAAGTTCAGGACGTGAATCCGCTAAAAATTGGAATACGAACGCCAGCATAATCATACCGACCCCAGTGATGGTCCAGCCGATCATCACTGATCCGACCCCGGCACCTTGGGCCATCGCGCCTGGTAAGTTAAAAGCTCCTCCGCCAATCATCGTCCCGACGACCATGGCAGCGAGCCCGAAAAAGCCGATTCCGGCTGATTGTGACTTCATTTAAAAACCTCCAAAAAACACTCAACTTTTATCGAATAACTATACACACATAGTGTATAAACATCCGATGATTTTCTCATTCTACTGAATAAAGGAACGTTTAGATAGTTGTTTCAGTAATGTTTATATTTTCGGATAATTTAAAAAATTTTATTGCGCATTCATTCTGTTTGTAGTTTAATTGCAATATATTCGAAACAATCAGAATTTTCGGGAGGTAAGACAATGCGGAATAAAAAATGGTTAGCTTTATCGGGTGTCGCTTTGCTTGCTACAGCAGCGTGTGGCGGTGGAGAAGAGGCAACAGATTCGTCGGATGGATCGTCATCAAGTGACGCGAAAAAAGAAGTCACGCTCGTTTCGGCAACTGATTTGCCACAGCTTGACCCGACACTCACGACCGACTCGACATCGATCATCGTGACGAACAACGTCTTCGAGGGACTGTATCGTCTTGATGAGAACAACCAACCAGTACCAGGTATCGCTGAGGACGTCGAGATTTCGGAAGACGGTCTTACATACACATTTAAATTACGTGACGCCAACTGGTCAGACGGCTCACCAGTAACGGCTGAAGACTTCGTTTACTCTTGGAAACGTGCCCTCAACCCTGAAACGGGTGCAGAGTACGCATACATCCTTCAAGACTTGAAGAACGCCAACAAAATCCTCGGCGGCGAAGCTGAACTCGATTCACTCGGTGCGAAAGCAGTCGATGAGAAGACGCTTGAAGTTCAATTGGAAGCACCGGCTCCATACTTCCTCGGGTTGACAGGATTCCCGACGTACATGCCGCAAAAACAAGAGTTCGTCGAAGAACAAGGCGAGTCGTTCGCGACGGCCGTCGATAAAACGCTCTACAACGGCCCATACGTACTTGATAGCTGGCAAGACAACGAAGGTTGGGTTTATAAAAAGAACCCGGATTACTGGGATGCTGAAAACGTCAAGATGGACACGATCAACGTCAAAGTCGTCAAAGAAGTCGCGACCGGCGTCAACTTGTTCGAGTCAGGTGAAGTCGACTATACACTCTTATCTTCTGAATTCGTTCCACAATTCCAAGAAGCAGAAGAGTTTAAAACACGTGCTGACGCACGGATCAACTTCCTTCGTTTCAACCAAAAGAATGAAGCACTCCAAAACGTGAATATTCGTGAAGCGTTGGCGAAAGGTTTCGACAAGCAAGGCGTGACTGACGTCATCTTGACAGACGGTTCACAGCCGGCCAACTTCATCGTCGCTAAAGACTTCACGTTCACGGAAGACGGAGCTGACTTCCGCGAGAAGTATCCTGATCTTCAAAGCTACAACGTCGACGAAGCGAAAGCTGCCTGGGATAAAGGACTTGCCGAGCTCGGCGTCGAGACGATCGAACTCGAGTTCCTCTCACGTGATGAAGAAGCGTTCAAGAAAGTCAACGAGTACATCAAAGGTGAACTCGAGAAGAACTTGCCTGGACTCACGCTTAACATCAAACAACAGCCGTTCAAAAACTTCCTCGAGCTTGAAGGTGCAGGCGACTATGATATCTCTGCTGCCGGCTGGGGCCCTGACTATCAGGATCCAATGACGTACCTCGACATGTGGATCACAGACGGTCCGTTCAACCGGATGGCATACTCGAACGATGAGTACGATCAGTTGATCCAAAGTGCGAAGAAAGAAGCTGATCAAATGAAGCGTTGGGAGACGATGCAAGAAGCTGAACGCATCCTGCTCGAAGACGACTTCGCGATCGCACCGATCTACCAAAAAGGTGAAGCTTACCTCGAACGCTCAAACATTCAAAACATGTACCGCCATCCGTTCGGAGCTGACGCTAGCTTCAAGTGGTTGGACGTTAACTAAAAAACAAATCCTGTCGCATAGCGGCAGGATTTGTTTTTATATTCCATACAAAAAAGATGTGTGTCACGAATCACGTGACACACATCTTTTCGGATTGTTGGACGAGCTGTTTACGCTTCACGCTCAGCACGCATCTCTGCCGGCACTTGGCCGCGCTTCGAGATGACTTGAGCGACGATCAGCGCGACGACGAACGTCGCAAACGCCGCGAAGAATCCAATCCACATCGAGCTTGTGATCCCAAGAACCAAGTAACCGACCGCCGACACTCCTGCCGCGATCAACGCGTACGGGAGTTGTGTCAACACGTGGTCGATGTGGTGCGACCCGGCACCCGTCGAACTGAGGATCGTCGTATCCGAGATCGGTGAACAGTGGTCACCGAACACGGCACCTGCGAGCACAGCGGCAAGTGTCGGGAGCAACAGCTCTGGGTCGACTGCCATGATCAAATCAGCACCGATTGGTAGCATGAGACCGAACGTCCCCCAGCTCGTACCTGTTGAGAACGCCATGAGACCGGCGATCGCGAACAAGATGAGCGGCAAGTATGACGCCGCGATCGTATCTGTGACGAAGCTTGCCAAGTAATCACCAGTTCTCATATCCCCGATGACGGCAATGATCGTCCAAGCGAACAGCAAGATGAGTACGGCTGGCCACATGGCCCGGATACCGGCCCACGCTGCATGACCGTAGTCCACAGCTGGAATCTTGCGACCGACGAGGAGCAAGAACGCCACGATCAAACTGATGACCGCACCGGCAACGAGTGAACGCGTCACGTCCGTCGATTCGAACGCTCCGAGCAGCGAGAAGCTTTGACCGTCAGCAGCAAGCGCTTGTCCACCTGTGTAAAGCATGGCCGAGACGGTCGCGATGATCAAGACGATGATTGGGACGATCAAGTCGCGGACTTTCCCGCCATCATGCTCCTTAATGTCTTCACTCATTCCCATCGGCGCACCTTTCGACACGTCGTAGAGCTCGCCTTGAAGCGCGCGTAGCTCGTGCGTCCGCATCGGTCCGATGGCAAGCCCTGTGAAAGCGACATACGCTGTCAACATCAACGCGAACACCGCATAAAAGTTCATCGGGATAATTTGAATGAACGCTGAGAACGATGAGTAACTATCAATCGAGTACTTCGCTAAGATGCCTGCGATAATGGCGATGATATAAGCGCCCCAACTTGACAGCGGACTGATGACACAGACAGGTGCGGCAGTTGAGTCAATGATGTAAGCCAACTTCGCACGCGAAACGTTTTTCCGGTCCGTAAGCGGACGGCTGACATTTCCGACGGCGAGACTGTTGAAATAGTCATCAATGAAAATCAAGATTCCAAGACCGAACGAGACGAGGCGCGCGCCGCGCGCCGTTTTGACGTTAGAAGCCGCCCATTCACCGAACGCACGAGCACCGCCCGATGTTTGGATGATTGACGATAAAATACCAAGCAAGAGCAAGAACGCGATCAAGAGCACGTTCCATTCATTTATGGCCCCATCTGCCCAGAACAAGGCGATGACGTTCGACCATAAGTACTGAATCGATTCAAGCGGATTGAAGCTATGAAGGAGCAAGACCCCTGCGATGATCCCGACACCGAGTGACGGAATGACTTTCCTTGTTGTGATCGCCATAATGATGGCGAGTAGTGCCGGTACTAACGAAAGTACCGATGTTGAATAATCTACCATGCTGATTTCCTCCTCTTCTGTTTGAGATGAGGCCCCCCAATGCTTAAAAAAACGCAAAGCGAGGGCATCGGCAACAAAGCCGACACCCTCGCTGGATGTTCCGTCTTTCTTAGCCGACTTGGAGCGCTCCATACGTAATATATGTATGGCAGTCTGACGGGTGTTTCCCGTCAGCCCAGCATAAAGTCAGAGACATGACTTTACACTTCGGCGATTCTGCCTTTCTGTAGTCTTCACCGTTGTCATCCTCGGACTACTTACTCATCAGCATCGCACCTCTACCTCATCGATAGCACGAATATTCATTTAAAGTTACGTCTAAATTATCATAGGTTACAGTAACATATCAATAGTTTTTTTAGTCACGGACGATTTGTTTTAATACAGCGAGCGCGGCTTGGTCGTTTGACTCAACGGCTTTAAAGAAATCACTAAAGAAATGATAAAGCACGAACCGTTCGGCATGCGATGACGTATGATCTTTGATCGTCAATAAAATAAGACGGCGCAACCGTCGCTTCGTCTGCGTCTCGCTAGGCAATTCTTCACATCGGTCCTTGAAGGCACGATACACAGAATTGATCAAATCCTCATGTTCATCATACGACCGGTTGTAAGCAACTTGTTCCATCTGTTATATCCCCCCTTTCAATTTGTACCGATGAAACTTGTTGTAACTATATCAACTTAAGCGCACGCATTCAATCGTTTCGGGTTGGTCTTTACGAAAATCATACGTTAGACCGAGTCAATTTTCGATAAATGAGAACGTCGTCACATCAAACAGTCCCATGTCCGTCAATTTCAAGTCGGGAATGACGGGAAGCGCCAGGAACGACATCGTCAAATACGGGTTGAAGTGACGGTGAGCCCCGACGACGTCAAGTGCGTCGTTCAGCTGTTCGAGCACGTCTGCGACTTCATGATACGGACGCCTCGTCATGAGCCCCCCAATCTCGAGCGGCAAGACAGCAAGCACTTCCCCTTCCGAGACGGCGACGACACCGCCACCGACCTTCTCGAGCGTCTCTGCAGCCAGTAACATGTCTTCCGGGCTGACACCGGCGATGACAAGGTTATGGCTGTCGTGGGCGACCGTCGCTGCGAGCGCACCACGTTTGAGTCCGAAGCCCGTCACCGGTGCGAGCGCCATATGGCCCGTCCCATGATGCCGTTCGATGACGGCAAGCGTCACGATGTCCTCGTTAAGATCAGCGCCCGATTCATCCGGATTGAAGACGTGGCGGACACGCTTCGTCAACAGGCTGTTCGGCAACACTTGAATCACGTCGACCGCTTCTTCCTTGATCGGCAGGCGGAACGAGTCAGTTGTCAGGTCCGGGAGTTTGAGCTCACCTTTCATCGGCTTCGGCACTTCAATTCCTTCGGCCTCGAACGTGGCTTTCCCCGCTCGAGCGACTACTTCACCATCGACGTAGACGGTTTCGATGTTAACCGATTCGACGTCTGACAAGATAACAAAGTTCGCTTTCTTGCCCGGCGCGATCGCACCGACGTCTTTCAAGCCGTATGCTTCGGCCGCATGAAGGCTGGCGATGGCGTATGCTGTCTCCGGCTTGACGCCCTGACGGATTGCCATGCGGATGTTATAGTCGATACCACCTTCTGCCACGAGATCATCGAGGTGCTTGTCGTCCGTACAGAACAAGAAGCGGTGGGCATTACTTTCGGTGATGGCCCGACTCACTTTCTCGACGTTCCGCGCGACCGAGCCTTCGCGAATCTGGACGTAAAAGCCACGACGGACCCGCTCAATCGCCTCTTCTGCCGTCGTACATTCGTGGTCGGTCATGATGCCAGCTGTCCGGTACACGTTTAACTGATCAGGATTGAGACCTGACGCGTGACCATCGACGACTTTTCCCGCGAGTTCCGTTTGTGCGATTTTTTGGAGCATGTCCTCGCTTCCGGCTTCGACCGATGGATAATCCATCACTTCCCCGAGACCATGCACCCCTGGGTCTCCTAAAAATGGCGCAAGGTCTTCGGCGTACAGTTTGGCGCCCGCATGTTCGAACGGCGTCGCCGGGACGCAGCTCGGGAGCATCATCCGGACGTCGAGCGGCAACCCGTTCGCATCGGCAAGCATATATTCGATCCCGAGCGCACCGTTGACGTTCGCGATCTCGTGCGGGTCGGCGATGACGGTCGTCACACCGAGCGGCAGGACCGCTTTCGCAAACTCATGCGGAGGCACCATCGACGACTCGATGTGAACGTGTGAGTCGATGAATGACGGAGCGAGCGTCCAAGATGGGTCATGATATTCCGTCTCCCCTTCGTAACCTTCCCCGATGGCGACGATATAGCCCGAGTCGATGGCGACATCGGTGCGAATCGTCTCGCGGCTATAGACGTCGATGACCGCTACGTCCTTAAAGACGACCGCCGCTTTCTTTTTCTTGGCGGCAATGTCGATCAAATATTGTTTTTCCATCTGTCTGTCTCCTTTTGCAACGTATTTTACCTATCTTATCAAGAATAATCTTTCGGGCGCAATTTCTTTTTGTAGTTGTGCGACAATGAAAGCATATCTAATTGAAAGGGGTTACACATATGCAATACAAATTAGGAGACCTGATCCCACAAGTCGACGAGACGGTATTCGTCGCGCCTGGCGCCCACGTCATCGGTGACGTCACGATCGGAGCCCATTCCGGCGTCTGGTTCAACACCGTCATCCGTGGAGACGAGGGTCCGATCCAGATCGGCGCTTACGTCAATATTCAAGACGGGTCGATGATCCATCAATACGAAGGATCACCGACAATCATCCATGACCGTGTCTCGATCGGTCACATGGCGATGATTCACGGGTGTGAGATCGAGGAAGGCTGTCTCATCGGGATGCATGCGACCGTGCTTGACGGTGCCAAAGTCGGGAAAGGCTCGTTCGTTGCCGCCGGCGCCCTCGTCACACCGAATATGCAAATTCCGGAAGGTGTCATGGTCATGGGCGTCCCAGCCAAAGTCGTCCGTCCGCTCAATGACGAAGACCGCTTCATCATGGAACGGACCGTCAACAAGTATGCGAAGCGGGCCGAGCAGTATTTGAACACGTGTGAACCGTTAACACCGACACAAAGTTTGTGAAAGCGTTTACAAGATTCATAAATTGTTAACGATTACCCCGATTTTTCTTCATGTTTCCCTTGTATACTGAGGATGTAGTCAAGCCGACGTGTTGAAAGGGGCCAATTGTATGTATCCAAACCATGCACAACTCATGTTAGACCTGTACGCCTCGTCCATTAACCCGAGCTATTGCCTTCACATCGATGATTCGTTCGATGATACGCTAAAAGGTACACATCGAGAGGTTTGGGAACGAATGCAATCGGATAATGACATAGAAGAAGAAACTCAAACTGGGGGAAAATAATTACCATGATTCCGACGAATGTCATTCAAAACTGGCTTGCTGGCAAGCTCAAAAAATAAACTGAGACGTTTTTAAACGTCTCAGCCTGTTTATACATCCAGCTCGAGTGCGGCCACGCCGTGCTCGAGCTTTTTCATGTTCACTCGAAGATCGTCAAACACGCATCAAGCGACTGCCGCGCCTTCGTCGGCGGAACGTCTTCAAATCGTCCGAGTTGGAGCAGACCGACGAACGTCTCCCCGTCCGCCCCGATCATCTCCTGCAGGCGAGCGTCTTCGAAGATACCGCCCGTCCGCCAGACGAGCCCGATGTTTTGCTCGGCACAGAGCAAATGGAAGTTCTGGATGAACGTCGCCGTCGCGAGCAGTGCATCCTTTTGCCCTTTCTCCGTCTCAAACGGCTTCGTCGTCACGTACACACACGCCGCCGCGTTGCGGATCCGTCCGGTAATCTTCTCTCGCTTGGCCTCAGGACCGTCTTGAAACGCCGGTTCGAGCGCGTCTAACAACACGCCTTTCCCGTCTCCATTGAACAAATAAAGATTCCACGGCTCGACTTTGTTATGAAACGGCGCTTGGTGGGCCGATGTCAGCAACTGATACAGCAATGCCGTATCAAGCGGTTCCTCTACAAACATCCGAATCGTCCGCCGCGACTCGATCAACTGTTGTCCGACTGTCTTCTCCATTAGAAATCACTTCCCCTGATGTAGTCTTTTTCATCATAAGTGAAAACGGTTCTCACGTGTAGCAATTTGACCGAAAAGCATGGGAACTTGATAGCTCATCGTCCCGTATATAGAAATGACTAGATTGTTCTTTTGATTGAAACTTGTACTATGTTTGAAGACGATGCAGATAAGGAGAGGATCACCGTGACCCCACTCAAATCGTTTCTATTATGTACGCTCTCGCTCGTCATCTTTACAACAGCATGTCAATCCGCGACATCGTCACCTTTGACGATTGACATGAAGAGCGAAGAAGAACAACGCCAAATCGTAGACGATTTCACGTTCGACGATTATAAAGCACTGTTTGACGACGTCATCACCGAAGCAAACAAGTTCGACGTTGAGGAACCGCTTCGAAAGTGGGTAATTCGGACATTGTCCCAAGAGAAACTGTATTATGAAACCGACTTGACGGATGAACAAGTCATCACGCTCTCAACGGAAGCGATGAAGCATGACATCGCATGGAAAATGGTCGCAAAAGAGCAGTACAACATTCACGTAACGGAAGAAGAAATTGACCGTTACATTCAACAAGGACCGGACCGGAGTGATTTACCGAGTCATCTCGCCTACGCGAGCGCCCTCGGCTTGTCGCTGCAACAACTAAATCATCAGTTCGATCGAGACCTTTATGAAAAGAATACGATTTGGCTAAAGTTGAAACTTGAGTTGGAAAAGAAGTACCAGACAGACGACAACAACGAGCTCGTTGATCGTTATGAAGCGGAAGTCAACGCACAACTAGATTAACCTGATAGATCGACTCGATAAAGTCGCATCGGTCGTTCATACGAAAAGGGGTTCAGTCGTGTTTATGACTGAACCCCTTTTCTTTATCTACCTACAAAATTATGTCGATTGTCCAATCACTTCACACGCGACCAAGTCTTCGAGTGTCTGTCTGCGGACGACGAGACGATGTGTCCCGTCTTTCACGAACACGACGGCCGGGCGGAGCATTTGGTTATAGTTGCTCGCCATCGAGAAGTTATAGGCGCCTGTCGCTTTGACGAGGAGAAGATCCCCGGCTTCGACCGGCGGGATGAGCGAACGGTTCGAGATGATGTCTCCCGACTCGCAGCATGCCCCGACGATCTTCGCTTCAAGCGTCTTCGCTTCATCCATCCGCGTCGCCGCAATGACGTCATATTCGGCATCATAGAGGGCAGGGCGGATGTTGTCTGTCATGCCGCCGTCGACCGAGACGTATGTGCGGACACCGCTCACGTCTTTGACCGTCCCGACTTCATACAGCGTCGCACCGGCGTTGGCGACGAGCCAACGTCCCGGCTCGATGCCAATTTTCGGGAGCGGTAGACCGAATCGCTCCACTTCTGAAACGAGCGTATCCATCACTTGCGTCATCGTAGCGGCAAAGTCGAGCGGGTCGTCCGTCTCGAGATAGGCGACGCCGAAGCCACCGCCGATGTTCAACACATCAGCCGTAAA
Organism: Exiguobacterium sp. SH1S21; assembly: GCF_004337175.1. NCBI lineage: Bacteria > Bacillati > Bacillota > Bacilli > Caryophanales > Exiguobacterium > Exiguobacterium sp. SH1S21. The sequence continues at coordinate 160,421 of NZ_SJUY01000006.1, forward strand.
GCCGGTCTCCCGACGAATCGTCTCGATGAAGTTGACCATCGTCTTGACCGTATTGATGAACAGCGTCGGTTCTTGAATCTGTGACCCGACGTGACAATGGATCCCTTTCAGATGAAGACGTTCCGCCGCGAGTGTTTCCCGGACCGCTTCGAGATACGTGTCGTCATGCGTCGGGAAACCGAACTTCGTATCGACCCCACCCGTCTGGATCGCCTCGTGGGCGCCTCCGACGACTTGCGGGACGATGCGGAGCAAGACGTCGACATCGACATCATGCTTTACGGCGAGACCCGAGAGCAGACCGATCTCACGCATGTTGTCGATCGTGAAATGGCTGATGCCGTTCTCGAGCGCGAACGAGATGTCTTGCACCGTCTTATTTGACCCGTGAACGTGAATCCGGTCAGCTGGGACACCGGCATGGAGCGCGACGAACATCTCACCGCGTGAGACGACGTCGATGCTCAAGCCCGCCGTCATGACTTTCTCATACACGGCCGCGATCGACATCGCCTTTGACGCATAGAGCGCGTACGTGTTCGGATACTTATCTAAAAATGCGCTCCGGACGAGCCCGAGCCGAGTTTCAAGTTCTGGCTCGCTCATGATATAGAGCGGTGTCCCGTACGTCGCTTGAAGTTCTTGGACGGATACGCCCTCGATCATACAAACGGATTGGTTGCTGGTGTACATAAAATGCCTCCTTCAAAGCGATGCGGGACACGCCATGAGCGTGCGCATAGTTGTTCCGAGTTGTTGGCGTGCCCGGTCCGGGTCACGTCATCGATCTTCGTCTCATTACCGTACAGCTCGACCCGGTCACCGATTTGAACCGTCTCGTCGACACGGAGGAAGCTGTGGCTCATGAAAATATTGCTGACGAACGGGAACGCCCGTCCATTAATGTGGACCGGCAAATGCCGGCGGGCCCGCATCAAGCCATCGCCATATCCGACTGACAATACGGCGATCCGCTCTTTCGACGGTGCCGTGTAGCCCGTCCCGTAGCCGACGTGTGCGCCGGCCTCGATGTCGTGCACGGCAACGACTTCCGTCTCCCAATGAAACGCCGGGACGAGCCAATCGACCGCCTCGACCGATGAGTAGCCATAGAGAAAGATTCCGACCCGGACGTGCGTGCAGTGCCCGAGACGCGGATCGGCTTGAAGCGTCGCCGCGCTGTTGGCGGCATGGACGACTTCAAACGAATGCCGTTCGATCAGACGCGTCGACCAGTCGGCAAACCGTTCGACATGGACGCTGTGCTCGATTTCGGCGTTATCGGCGTCGGCGAGCGGAAAGTGTGTGCATAAACCGACGAGGTCGAGCTTTTCATCTTGGCAGAACGCTAAGATGGCGAGCGCTTCTTCGAACGTCTTCGCACCGAACCGGTTCATGCCGACGTCGAGCTTCAAATGAAGACGGACGCCGTCGAGCTCATGGCGTTGTGAGACGAGCCAATCGTACGAACCGATGGCGACGTCTAAACCGTCACGATGCACGGCCGACCACTCGTAAACGGGGTTCATGACGAGGACGTTCGCCTCGGGCGCATGCACCCGGACCTCGCTCCCCTCGTCGAGCGTCGTCACCATGAAGTGACGCACCCCTTCTGCGTACAATGTCGTCACAACTGGCTCCATCCCTAAGTTATAGGCGTTGTTTTTCACGACGGCAAACACCGGTCGGCCGAGTGCCTCGATCCGACGTTTGTTCTCGCGAATCGCGTTTAAGTCAATTGTGACTCCCATACACATTGCTCCTTTATTCTTTGACTGCTTCTTTGACGAACGTAATCCAATCGCGGTGTGCCGGGATTTGTCCCGTCACGGTCTCGCGGTAACGGGCGAGCATAGTCGTTGCGACCGTCTGAACCCCGCCGCCGATCGAGATATTGTCGACTTCGATGACACTCGTCACTTCAGCTGCTGTACCCGTTAAGAAGATCTCATCTGCTACATACAATTCGTCACGTCCGATATGGCGCTCAATGACCTCGAACCCTTCTTCACGGGCAAGATCGATGACCGTTTGACGCGTGATGCCGTCGAGGACAGAACAGTCGAGTGACGGTGTGAAGATTTTATTGCCTTTGACGAGGAAGATGTTGGCGACGCTCGCCTCGCTGACGTTTCCGTTCATGTCGAGGGCGATCGCTTCGTCATACCCGTCTCGGACCGCTTCTCCTTTAAGGAGTTGCGAGTTCATATAGTTGGCTGCCGCTTTCGCTTGCATCGGCATCATCGTCGACGAGACACGGCGGTATGACGCGACTTTCGCCCGGATACCGACCGTCTTGCTGAAATATTCGCCGAGCGGCCAGCATGAGATGGCAACGTGTACTTTCGTTTCCTGCGTCGGCATGAGTGCCTGCCAAGGTGTGCCGAGGAAAACGAATGGACGGATGTAACACGCTTCAAAGCCGTTGCGTTCGATCAATTCGATCGTCGCTTGTTCGAGCTCGTCGACCGTGTACGGTAGTTCGACGTGATAGTAAGCACACGAACGAACGAGTCGCTCCAAGTGTTCACGGAGTCGGAAGATGGCTGGACCTTCCTCTGTGTGATACGCCCGAATTCCTTCGAAGAACCCGCTACCGTAGTGGATCGCGTGCGTCATGATACTCGTGTTCGCGTCACTCGGTTCGATCCAAGCCCCGTCTTTCCACATCCATTGTCCATATTGTTCCATTGTTCAACTCTCCCATTCACTTTTGATATTTTCTGTCTATTATACGTTACAGGGAGCGTAAGTCATCCACTAGTTGTGTTTTTTCTGCTGTTTTTTCATCTTTTTGCTTGATGACGCGGGCTGGCGTGCCGGCGACGACACTTCCTGCCGGGACGTCGACTGTGACGACACTTCCTGCTGCGACGACCGCATTCTCGCCGACACGGACACCTTCTAAGATGACCGCGTTTGCACCGATCATGACCCCGTCTTCGATGATGACCGGATCTTTTGAAGGCGGCTCGAGGACACCTGCGACGACGGCGCCAGCGCCAAGGTGGACGTTTTTACCGAGTGTGCCGCGGGCGCCGATGACGGCGTTCATATCGACCATCGACCCGTCACCGATGACGGCGCCGATATTGATGACCGCCCCCATCATGACGACGACGTTGTTGCCGATTTGAACGTGGTCACGGATGAACGAACCTGGTTCGATGCGGGCGTTCAACTTCGTCGTGTCAAGCATCGGCACGGCGCTGTTGCGGCGGTCGAACTCGAGGTGCGAGTCGGTTATGACTGACGCGTTCGCTTCAAGGAAAGCAGCCGCACGTTCAGCCGTCGTGAGGAATAATTTCGACTCGTCTGTTCCGAATGCTTTTGCTTCTTCGATTGTTAGACCTGCCAACTGACCGTTGACGTACAATTTGACTGGCGTTTCTTTCTTGGCATCTTTAATGTATTGTGCGATTTCATAAGCGTTTGTGAGTAACATGAGTGGCCTCCTCGTATAGGTTCGTTAAATTGTATAATCCGGCCGGGCGGTCGAGAATTGTCGCCGCCGCAGCGAGTGCCCCGTTCGCGAAGACGCGTTTCGACAAGGCCGTATGTTTTAATTCAAGCATTTCATCGTCTCCGGCGAAGAGCACCGTATGCTCACCGAAGATCGTACCGCCGCGAACCGAGTGCATGCCGAGTTCGTCGGCACCTCTCGCCTCACGGTGTGACGCACGTTCGTACACCGGCGTCACGTCCCGCTTCGCCTCGATGGCACGGGCGAGCAGTTCAGCCGTCCCGCTCGGCGCGTCGACTTTTTTACGGTGATGCGCTTCGATCACTTCGATATCATAACCAAGCGTGAGCGGCACGAGCTGGTCAAGCAACTGCTTCAACAGTGCAATCCCGTAAGACGTGTTATACGACTGAAAGATTGGGATCTGTTTCGATGCGTCCTCGATCTTTGCCAGTTCCGCTTCCGAGAAGCCCGTCGTTGCGATGACGAGCGGGATTTGCTTGTCTTTCCCGAACGCGAGCACGTCATCTAGCAGCGCCGGGTTCGAGAAGTCGATGACGACGTCGATCGCGGCGTCAACTTCTTTCAGTGAAACGGGATGATCCCCGCCCGCCGGTGAGACGATGGCCGCGACGTTCAAGTTTTGAGCGAGCGCGACTTCTTCAACGATCTGCCCCATCGCGCCGTATCCGTGAATTAACAAGTTCACTGTCTCACCTCATTAAACTGCTCCATCGCCGACAACAGACGTGCCTCGGCCGTCGCGCTCATCGGAACGAGCGGGAGGCGCGGCGAGCCAAATTCGAAGCCGCGTGCGTTTAACGCCGCCTTGACCGGGATCGGGTTCACTTCGGCGAACAGTTCATCGATGACTGGAAGCAAGCGGATCTGCCATGTGCGGGCCGTCTCTAAATCTCCGGCGAGAAGCGCTTCGGCGAGCGCGACCGTCGCTCCCGGATACACGTTCGAGAGCACCGAGACGACACCTTGGGCGCCCCATGCCATGTACGGCAGGATTTGGTCGTCGTTTCCGCAGTAGACCGGGAAACCTTCCGGCAAGTGGGCCATCATCTGCGCCATCACCGAGATGTCCCCGCTCGCTTCTTTCAACGCAGCAATCTGTGGGTGTTCGGCGAGTTCACCGACCGTTGCCGGATCGAGGGCGACGCCTGTCCGTGACGGGACATTGTAGAGCATGAGTGGAATAGGTGACGCGTCGGCGATCGCCGTGAAGTGGGCGATCAACCCCGCTTGGGTCGACTTATTATAGTAAGGCGTGACGACCATCGCCATCTCGGCACCAAGTTCTGCCGCCCGTTTCGTCTTCGTGATACTTAACGCCGTATTGTTCGATCCTGTCCCGGCGATGATGACGGCACGACCGGCGGCGACTTCGATCGCCTTCGTGAGGAGCGTCTCGAACTCTTCGTCCGTGATCGTCATCCCTTCGCCTGTCGTCCCCCCGACGACAAGACCGCTGACGCCTTCTTTGATTTGATCTTCAATCAATGCTTCCCACGCTGTTAGATTTAACTGACCGTCCGTTTGGAACGGTGTAGCGAGTGCTGTAGCGACTCCTGTGAACATATGATTTCCCCCTTATTTCGTAGCGACTTGCCCGATCATGCACTGGGCGATTTGAACGGCGTTCGCTGCCGCCCCTTTGCGAACGTTATCGGCGACACACCAGAGATGGAACGTGTTCGGTTGCGACTCGTCGCGACGTACGCGACCGACGTACACTTCGTCCGTCCCGTTCGCATCGAGTGGTGTCGGGTAGACGAGTTCGCCCGGGTTGTCCATGAGGACCACGCCTGGCGCGTCACTGAGGACCGCCTTCACTTCCGCGAGCGTCGCTTCACGATCGAGCGTGACCGTGATCGAGACGGCGTGGCTGTTACGGACCGGGACGCGGACACACGTCGCCGTCACACCTAATTCTGGTGCGTTCAAAATTTTGCGTGTCTCGTCGATCATCTTTTGTTCTTCTTTCGTGTAGCCGTTCTCGAGGAAGACATCGATATGCGGCAGCACGTTATCGTAGATTGGATACGGGTAGTTTTGCGGCTCTTCACCGCGGGCGCCCCGTTCGAGGTCTTCGATGCCTTTTTGTCCCGAACCGGAGACGGCTTGGTAAGACGTATAGGCGACGCGTGTCAATCCGTACACTTCTGCGAGCGGTGCGAGGGCGACGACCGATTGGATCGTCGAGCAGTTCGGATTGGCGATGAGCATCTTGTCCGGGCCCAGTTCGACTCGGTTCACTTCTGGTACGACGAGCGGGATTCCTGCTTGCATCCGGAACGCGCTCGAGTTATCGATGACGATGACCCCTTGTTCACTTAAACGCGGTGCATACTGTTCACTGATGCTACCACCGGCCGAGAACAAGGCGATGTCGATCGCGTCTGCGTAAATCGCGTCCGACAGTTCACGGATGACGACGGCGCGACCGTTCACTTCGACTGTTTTCCCAGCCGAGCGGGCTGACGCGTATAGTAATAGTTCGTTGATTGGAAACTCATATTCTGTGAGCACGTCGATCATTTTTTGACCGACGGCGCCTGTAGCACCGATGACGGCAACGTTGTACATGGTAACTCCCCCTTATAAATGGAAACGCTCCGCGATGGCCGCGACCGCCGCTTCAACGTCTTGATCGTTAATCGTGTAAGAGATGCTGATCTCTGAAGTTGTGACTTGATAGAACGGGATTCCGCTCTCACGGAACGTGGCGAACAATCCGGCTGCGACACCGGTCGCGTCGCGCATGCCGATGCCGACGACCGAGATTTTCGCATGTTCGGTATGACGGTCGATTTTAATTTGTGGGAACGCCTCCGTCAGTTCGGCGAGCGCTTCTTCGAGGAACGCCTCCTCGTCAAGTGGACAAGTGAACGACAGGAACACTTCACCGTCGAACGCTGTCTGACTGATCATGTCGATATTGACGTGACGCTGTGACAACTTCTCGAAAATATCGGCAACCCCTGCCACTGAATGCGGAATATGTTTGATCGAGACGCTGAGCACGTTTTTCACGACGCTCACGCTCGTCACCGCTTTTTGTTCCATCGCCTGTGTCATATCCATGATCCATGTTCCTCCTTCGCTCGATAGCGTCTTCCCTACAAAAATGTTCACATCATATTTTTTGGCCAGCTCGACGCTACGCATTTCCATCACTTTAGATCCGAGCGCGCTCATTTCCATCATCTCGTCATACGAGACGGTATCTAGGCGCCGTGCCGTTTTATGGATACGCGGGTCGGCCGTATAGACACCGGCGACATCCGTATAAATCTCACAACGTTTACTGAGGACAGCGGCAAGTGCTACGGCTGTCGTATCCGAACCACCGCGTCCGAGCGTCGTCACATCCCCGAACTCGTTGACGCCTTGGAAGCCGGCAACGATGACGACGTCATTCGTTCTAAGCCTTTCTTCCAACACTTCTTTCCGGATCGCTTTGATTTTACTTTTCGTGTGAATGCCCATCGTGTCGATCCCGGCCTGTTGCCCCGTGAGCGAGATGGCGGCGACGCCTCGTGAGTTCAAGGCGATGCTGAGTAGACTGATTGTCTGTTCTTCTCCGACGGCGAGCAAGCGGTCGAGCTCACGAATCATCGGACGCTCTGTAATTTGTTTTGCGAGTGACAGGAGCGAATCGGTCGTTTTCCCCATCGCGGAGACGACGACGACGAGTTTCTCGCCAGCGACGACTCGTGTCTGTAAATATTCAGAAATTGCCTGAATCTGTTCGATTGTGGCAACAGAACTTCCTCCAAATTTTAGTACGGTTGTCATCAGGTTCCCCACTTTCATGATGTCGACCAACAGAAAAAGCGGCAGACCGGTAGGAAGCACTCTCCCTACGGTCTGCCGCTTGTACGCGCAGTTGAAAAACGATTAAAAAATCGTTCCGTAGATAGCGCTCCATGGCATTTCATCCATGGCAGTGTAGGCGTTGTTCACGACTACCCCAGCCTTCGTTCGTACGCATGCGAACGTTGACTTCGGCGAATTTCCCCTTTCGGCTCGATCCGGAATGCGTCCGTTTCAATCAAGCTTACTCATGTCATTCGCAACCTCTATCTGTCAGTTGTTAGTTTTAGTTATAACAAATGCTTCCCGGCTTGCCAACCTTTTTTTAGAAAAAAAGAAACTTTCTAAAAATAATCACCACGACTTCTTCATCATCCGATGCGGGATATCGGCGTCTAAAAACTCGTCACCGAACGTCGTATAGTCGAGCCGTTCATAGAACGGGAGCGCCGTCAGTTGAGCGCCGAGCTTCAACTCATGCAGCCCGCTCTCGCGCGCCACATCCTCGATTTCGAGCATCAGCTTTTTCGCATATCCGTTCCCTCTCGCCGATGCGAGCGTGGCGACGCGTTCGACTTTGCCGACACCGTCTCCGATCGGTCGCATCCGTGCCGTCGTCACGGGCTCCCCGTCTATCATCCCGACAAAATGGATACAGACTGGATCGAGGTCGTCATATTCGAGCGCCGGGTCAATCCCTTGCTCGCCGATAAAGACAACCTCCCGTACGGAACGGGCTCGTTCGATGAGCGACGTGTCGTTGCCGTGTTCAATCGTCAACATGACACCACTCCTTCCTGTAGCCGTTTGACGACTTCTGCCGTGGCCCGTTCTAGGTCGACGATCGATTCGAAGCGGGCTTGGGCTTGTTTATGACTGCCACCGCCCCGACCGATGCCAAGGTCGTCTAACGTCCGTTTTAAAAACTTGCCGATGGCGATGTCATGCGTCCCGTCATGCATGAGTAACAGTTTTTGTCCGGTATGATTGGCACCGACGGCAATCCGTCCGGTCGCCGCGATCCGTTCGACGATCATCGTCGTGAGCGTCTCCGCCTCGGTCTTGCCGACGTGTGTGATGACGTAATTGTCCTCTTGTAAGAATGCTGCGACTTTTGCCTTGGCGACCCGGGCCTCGAGCACCTTCACTTCTTTTTCACGTTCGAGTCGCGCCGTCCGCTCTTCGGCGACACGGGCCGCGACCGTCTCGTTCGTCGTCGACAACGTTTGATGGATCGCCCGTAGCGCAGTGCGCGAAGATTGGATGACCGTTAGTGCCCGCATCCCTGCGACATACGTCAAACGAACGTTCCCCCGTACTTTTTTCATCGAGGTCACTTTAATGATCCCGAGCTGGCCGGTCGTCGACACATGCGTCCCTCCGCAAGCGTTATAATCGAGTCCATCGATTTCGACGATCCGAATCGTGCCGGTGCGATCCGTCGCTTTACGTAACCGGTCATGTTCGACTTCGTCATCCTGTAATTCAAAAATGTGAATCGGTCGGTTGTCGAAGATGATCTGCTGAACGTCACGTTCTAACGTTTCGATTAACTCCCAATCGAACGATTCGGCCGCGATCTCGATCGATGAATCGTCAGCACTGATCCCAAAACTGAGCGTCTCGATACCGTATCGGTCTTCAAGCAAGGCCGTCAGCACGTGTTGCGCCGTATGTTGGATCGAGTGGTCGTGACGTGTCGCTGCGTCGATTTGACCGATCACTACCGTTGCTTCGTCGATTGGCTCGTTGACGAGGTGCCACACGGTCGAGTCGTCACGTTGTACATCTAAAACGGCTTGTCCGCTAATCGTCCCTGTATCGGCCGGTTGTCCACCACCTTCCGCGTAAAAATGTGTTTCTGCAAGTGCGATCCACGTGCCCCGCTCATCTTCCCGCTGCGCTGTCACCTTCGTTTCAAATTGCCATGAGTTCATATTGGTCGCCACCTTTTCTGCATGATATGTTCAGACAACTAGTCTGATTTGGTCTATAATAAGTAACACTTACCCTTAGGTCAGGAGCGATATGTATGTTACAGATTGATAAAAAGTCCCCGCTACCTATTTATTATCAAATCGAAGCTTATTTAAAGCAACAAATAGATGCTGGTGAGCTCCAACCCGGCGAATCGATCCCGTCTGAACGGGAATACTCGGAGCGGTATAACGTCAGCCGGATGACGGTGCGCCAGGCGATCACGAACCTCGTCAACGCCGGTTATTTGAGCCGTCAAAAAGGACGTGGTACGTTCGTCGCCAGTAAAAAGATCACGATGGCGTTGTCCGGTTTGACGAGTTTTTCAGAAGAAATCAAGCACCGGGGCATGCGTCCGTTCAGCCGTCTATTGTCATTCGACACGATTCCGGCCTCGAATAAAATCGCGCAAAAATTGAATGTCGCAGCCAGTACGCCGGTCTATGAGATGAAGCGTCTCCGACTCGCCGACGAGGACGTACTCGCTTTAGAGACCGCCTATATCCCGGTCGCCTTGTTGCCCGAACTGACCGAGACGGATGCCGTCGGCTCGATTTATGAGTTCGCCGAACAGTCCGGCCTGCGTTTGAAAAACGCGACACAGACGCTCGAAGCCCGAAGCGCCGGACCTGTTGAAGCGAAGCTGTTGACCATCTCCCCGAACGCGCCCGTCCTATTGATCGACCAACGGACGTATCTCGAGAACGGCGACATGTTCGAATACAGTCGTTCTTTGTTCCGCGGCGATGCGTATTCGTTCACTGTCGCAATGGAACGCACCTAAAAAATGGTTTGCCCCGCTGAGGGCAAACCATTTTTTTATTGGGCTTCGTATGTGATGCCGGACGGGTCGAGCATATAAGACTCGAGCTCCGTCTCCGTCATCGCTTCGACTTCGTTGCCGGAATCCGCTTGTTGCACACGGTACCGGACCTCGTCGAGCAACGGCTCGTTCAAGAAGTAATAGAAGTGGCCGTCATCGCCACGCGCGCCTTCTCCGGTCAATTGATATTGCACCGTGTTGTTAAGGGCACCGACGTCTTCAATCAAACGCATGTAGTCGTTCGGTCCGAGCGTCGTCTGCATATTGTCACCGACCGCTTTGAGCACTTTATCATAGTTGTTGATCAATGACGTGCCGAGCGACTGCTCGAGCACAGCGTTGATGACTTCCATTTGACGTTGGCCGCGTCCGATGTCCCCGCGCGGGTCGTCATAGCGGTTTCGGACATAAGCGAGTGCTTCTTCGCCCGACAGCTGCTGAAGGCCGGCTTCGACTTGGACGGCTTCACGGGATGCGTCATAACTCTTCTGTTCAGACGAGAACGGAACGTCGATTTCGACGCCGCCGACGGCATCGATGAAGTCGACGAAGCCTTGGAAGTTGAGCGACACGACGTGGTCGATTTCAACACCGACTAGGTCTTCGACTGTATTCGTCGACATGCGCATGCCGTTGTTCGGATTCGACTCGTCCATCGATCCGAAATAGTAGGCGTGCGTGATTTTGTCTTGATCGAGACCGGTCTTACCGTAAGGGATATCGAATCCTGTGTAATCGATATTGACGTACGAGTCTCGCGGAATGCTGAGCATCGTCGTCTGCTTGTCTTTCTTGTTCAAAATGACGACAATCATGACGTCAGAACGACCGAACTCCCCTCGCGCTTTCTTTTGTGGGGAGAGGTCGGTCCCGAGCACGAGGAAACTTTCGGTGTCCTCTTTATCAAACCGGGTCGGTTCGATCGTCGGGTCGTCCTCGAGCGTCACTTGTGTGCCGGACAACATGTTGTGCGCTTTATAAAAAGCCGCCCCATACATGCTAGAGCCGACGATGACGGCAATGAGGATCAGCGAGCTGAACACTTTATAAAACGTAGACGGACCTTTACGCCGTCTACGCGCCTGGGTTCTTGAGTTCATGTTTTTCTCCTTCACGGTCGAATGATACGAGCTTCACTTATTATAGAGGAATCCTCGAGTTTTGTCGAAAACGTTTTGATGACAAACTCATTTCCATACAATTTCCCATAATTGCAACCAAAAAAACCTGGGGACATGCGTCCCCAGGTTGAACGGTTATGAGCGGATCGAGAAGAACCGTGCGGCTGCTTCGCTTCCGCGTGCCTGTAAAGCTTGCGCGCACTGTGAGGCCGCCTCGGTATCAAGTACGATCGTGACACTCGGATGCGCCTGCAAAATCGTCGCGGGCCAATCGACAGACGGCACACTCTCGATCATGTGATGGACCGCGTTCGCTTTTCGGTCTCCCGTTGCGACGAGAACGATCTCGCGCGCGTTCATGATCGTATCGAGTCCCATCGTGATCGCGTGCGTCGGGACTTCTTCGCTTGCATTGAAGAAGCGGCGATTCGCCTCCCGCGTCGACTCGGTGAGCGCTGTCACGTGCGTCTTCGCATCGAGCGCCGTCCCCGGTTCGTTGAACGCGATATGCCCGTTTTCACCGATCCCGAGCAGTTGAAGATCGACACCGATTGATCGGACGAGCTGTTCATACCGCTCCGCTTCAGCATCAGGATCTTTTGCGTCACCACGCGGAAGATGGCTTTCTTTGAACGGAACATCGTTGAACAGACGTTCTTCCATGAAATGATAGTAGCTTTGAGGATGACTCGGAGCAAGCCCGATATATTCGTCCAAATTGACGCTTGTCACATGGCGGCAATCGAGCTGGTCCTGCTTGAACATCTTATACATCCCGACCGGCGTGCTCCCCGTCGCCAGCCCGAGTACGAATTCCCGTTTCCCGGCCAACCTCTCTTTAATGAGCGTATAGGCAATCTGTTCAGCGTCCGCTGGTGTCTTCGCTACTAATATATTCATTTCACGTCCTCCTTCTCAAATCCGATGCGTCCTTGGTGAATTGTCTTCTCGACCGTCAATGACTCGTCCCAGATGACGAGATCAGCGTCAAACCCTGCTGCGATTGATCCTTTTTTACTCAAGCCGAACTCCGCGGCTTGGTTCGCGGACGTCATCTTCACGGCTTCTTGAATCGTGCACCCGGTGAAGGCGATGATGTTGCGGAACGCCGCGTCCATCGTCAACACACTTCCAGCCAAGTTACCGGCTTCAAGCCGCGCCGCGCCGTCCTCGACGATGACCGGTTGTCCCCCGAGCTCGTAACGCCCGTCCGGAAGACCTTTCGCCCGCATCGCATCCGTGATGACGACGAGACCGTCCGCGCCTTTCAAGCGATACGCGAAATCGACCATCTCGGGACGGCTGTGAATCCCGTCTGGAATAATTTCAACCATGACGTCCCGTTCTAACAGGCAGTAACCGACCGTCCCCGGTTCACGGTGGTGCAGCCCGCGCATTTGATTGTATAAATGTGTGCCGTGCTTCACGCCAGCCGCTTTGTTCTCGGCAAACGTCGCATTCGTATGACCGGCTGAGCCGATGGCACCCGATTCAATCATTACTCGCTCAAGCTCTCGTGCGCCAGGACGTTCCGGTGCATACGTGACGAGTCGGATGTGACCGCCCGCCTCGTCTTGCCAGATGCGAAACCGTTCGGCGTCAGGATCGATAATATATTCTGCCGGTTGAGCCCCCGCGTTCTCGACGTTGACGAACGGTCCTTCTAGATGGATACCGGCAACCGTCGTCTCGTTTGACTCGATGACGTCTCGGACAGACTCGAGCGCCTTGGTGATTTCTTCCGGTGACTGCGTGATCGTCGTCGCAAAAAACGAGGTCACTCCTTCGGCGAGCATCGATTGACTGAGGAAACGTAACCGGTCTCGGTCCGCATCCATCGTGTCGACGTCATAACCCCCGTGGACATGTATATCAATCATGCCCGGTGTCACGAGTTTTCCTGCGACATCGATCACTGTCTCATCTCCAGCCTCATAGTCAGCCATCGCCCCGACCGCTTCAATCGTTTTCCCGTTTATCCGAACATAACCGCGTTCCCACGTCTCCTGTCCAGAAACGAGGTGTGCGTTAATAATCACCATCATCAGTCATCCACCCTTTCACTACTATTCTCGACAATAGCATAACAAAAATCAGTATAGTTGTATAGACCAATTTTTCCGTTTTAAAAAAAATCATCAAATCATCAGTCATTTGCCCGACTTCCCTGCGACTCAAACAAAAAAAGGCTGAACCCGGGCGAACCGGCATCCAACCTTATTTTGTCACGCTGTCTCTTCGACAGCTGCTTTTGCATTGTATCGTTTGACGATATGGACGAGGCGCATGAACAAGAGCACTGCCCCGGCGGCAAGTCCGACGATGAGCCCAATCCAATAACCATCGGGACCGAAGCCGAACCGTTCCGCGAGTAAGAAACCGAGCGGCAGCCCGATCACCCAGTAGGCGATGAGCGACAACACGAGCGTCACGTTGACGTCCTTGAAGCCGCGCAAGATGCCTTGAATCGGTGCGGCGACGGCGTCAGACAATTGGAAGAAGACCGCAAAGATCATGAAGTGGGCCGCAAGTTCCACGACAGCGGCGTCATTCGTATAAATGGCGGCGACGCGTTCATTCTGCCAGAACAACAAGGCGCCTGAAAATGACGATACGGCCAGACAGAGCGCGATCCCAATCTTGGCATAGCGCACCGCGTCTTGGAGTCGACGCGCACCGAGTTCATAGCCGACGACGATCGTCAAAGCGCTCGAAGCGGACAACGGCAACATATAGACGAACGAGGCAAAGTTGATCGCCGCTTGGTGGGCGGCGACGATATTGTCCCCGTACTCGCTAAGGAGTAAGGTCACGGCCGCGAAGATGCTGACCTCGGCAAAGATGGCGAGGCCGATCGGCGTCCCGAGCTTGAGCAGCTCTTTTTGGCGCGGCCATGCTAAACGATCCGGCGCGCGCAGGAACCGATACTCAAGGAACGGTTTTCCGCTCCGGACGAACGCGAACGCCATGAAGAAGAGAAGCCAATACGTGATCGCAGAAGCGATGCCGGCCCCGATGCCCCCATAAGCAGGAAGTCCGAGCTTACCAAAAATGAAGATGTAGTTTAACCCGACGTTAATGGGTAACCCTAATAGTATAAGCAACATGGAAATTCGGGTTTTTCCGAGTGAATCCATGAGCGTCCGGAGCACGTTGAACAAGAACATCGGCAAGACGCCGAATCCGAGCGCGAGCAAATAGCCTTTGGCGATCCGTTTTCCTTCCTCGCTCAACCCCATCCCGTCCACTGCGACAGGAACGAGGAACGCACCGAGGACGAGTGTCGCGATGCTCAGTCCGATCGCTAAGTAAACGCCTTGATACAACGTCCGTTGGATATGTTGGATATTACGGGCCCCGAGCGCCTGAGCGACAATCGGTGCGACGGCAAGCAGAATCCCGCTCAGTCCCGTATAGACCGGCATCCATAGACTCGAGCCGACACCGACGCCAGCCAAGTCGACGGCTCCGGCTCGGCCTGACATGACAGTATCGAAGAAGCTGATTAAGTAGAATGATACTTGCGTGACTAAAATCGGAAAGAAAATCGTGAAGAACAATTTTATTTTTTCGTTAAGTGAATGCGTTTGATACATGGACAACCCTCATCTCATTTCAGAAAGGAACAAATTCGGATGAATCAACGGAATGCAGAGAAGCTAAAGTACGAACTATTGGAAACATGGAATACGTTCAACCATTATATGACCGAAGCGCTCACCTTTCAAAACACAGAAGACGTGCATCAGGCCCGGGTCCATTTGCGCAAGTTGCTGACGTTCATGCAACTGTACGAAACGAAACCTTCCACGTATCGGCAATTGAAACAGCTGATGGAAGCGCTAGGCGCGGTCCGTGACGGGGACGTGTTGCTCCAAGGTCTCGCAATCGAGACCGGGCTCGAGCAGGCGTTTGCCGATCACATGGAAGCGAACCGCGCCAAAGACCGGACGTTATTAAATTCGCGCGTCACCGAAAAGATGACGCCGTCGCTCGACCAACAAGTGCGCCGCTTCATCGGCGGTCAATTGTATCGCTCGTTAAAGAAGCAAGACGCCTCAGCGTTTCTCGATAAGGCAAAATCGGAGCGGAAACGCCGCGTCGAGTCCCACCACCACGCCACATCAAAGTATGACCGGCTCGAGGCACTCCATAAAGTCCGGCTCGCCGTGAAGCGTGAACGCTACTTGCACGAGTACTTGTTAAACTACGAAGAAAAGGCCTCAAAAGACCAGGTCCAAAAGTTAAAACGGCTCCAAACCGAGCTCGGTGAGATGAATGACCGTCATCAATTGCTGCTGCGCTGGACCGATTTTTCACCGCCGACCGAATACGTTTCGGCGTATGAACGACTCATCGACACACTGCACGAGCAACTTGACGCTTCTGTCGACGCCATCAAGCTCTAGCGTGACGTGTAGCGTTCGACGAGCAGTTCGAGTAGCTTCATGCCAGCAATCGAATTGCCTTTTGAGTCGAGCGCGGGGCCAAAAATCCCGAAGCCGACGTCGCTCAGGCCAAGTTCGTGCTTCCCGGTCGCGAGAATCGCACCCGACACCCCGCTCTTCCCTGGCAGACCGACACGGACCGCAAACTCACCGGAAGCATCATACATGCCACACGTCGTCATGATCGCTTTGACGATGCGGACGACCCGGCGCGGAATCAACTCTTCGCCTGTGACCGGGTCTTCCCCGTTGCCCGCTAGCACCCGTCCGATGCGAGCCAAGTCAAAACAGTCGATCTCGATGGCACATTGTTTCGTATAGACGTCGATGATCTCATCGACGTCGCCTTCCACGATGCCGTGGTGGCGCATGAAATAAAGCAAGGCCCGGTTCAAGTCGGTCGTCTCGTATTCCGAGCGGGCGACTTTTTCGTTGTACGTCACTTCTTCGACCGGCACACCGAGTAACGTCGCTAAAAATTGACGGAACTGATAAATTTTAAGTTCTGCCGTATCCCCTAATATCATGCTCGTGACGGCTAGCGCCCCGGCGTTAATCATCGGATTGAGTGGTTTCGATGGCACGGTCTCTTCGAGCTTGGCGATCGAGTTGAACGCATCACCCGTCGGCTCCATCCCGACTTTCGAGAACACGAAGTCCTCGCCGAACTCCATCAACACGTAACAAAGCGCGAGTGCTTTCGAGACGCTTTGAATCGTAAACTTATGATGGACATCACCCGCATGGATGTAAGAACCGTCAGGCAGGCAAATCGCCACGCCGAGCAAGTCATCCTTGACATGTGCGAGCTCAGGGATATAATCCGCAACTTTCCCTTGAGCCGTATACGGACGACACTCGTCGACCAAATGCGCCAACTGCTGTTCTAATACGTTCATCAAACTCACCCCATATCCGATAGTTTACAACCGGCTCATCTTATCATATCTTCTCAAGCTTAGCCATCCGGGGGACCGTCATCTTTGGACCATCCTGGCTTGTACCAGTCCTCGTCGGCCCAAATGACCGGCGGGCTTTCCTCATCCCCGGCAAGCTTCTCTCCATGTCGGTTCATCGCGGCGATGAATGCGACAATCCCAACGACGACAATCGAAGCTGTGATGCCGAACCAAACCATAGTCGCCCCTCCCTTTCATCCGTGACAATTTCGTCTAGAACCGTGTGATACTTATCCTATGTCTACACCCATATTCTCGGTACGGTTAATTCGAAGACTATAATAGAAATGGGTGAATCGATTGAACAACATTGCGATTATCGGGGGCGGCATCACCGGCATGGCCGCTGCCTACTATGCGAAACAGGCCGGTGCACACGTCACACTCTATGAATCGAGTGATCGGATCGGCGGGAAAATCAAGACGGTTTATCGGGACGGATTTGTACTCGAATGCGGTCCCGACGGTTATATGGCCAGAAAGCCGACGTTGACCGAACTCATCACCGAACTCGGTCTTGATGAACAGCTCGTTCGTTCACAGACCGGCACGTCTTACATATACGTTCGCAACAAGTTACGGCAAATGCCAAACGGTTCTGTCATGGGCATCCCCACGAAATTTTGGCCGATGGTGAAGACCGACCTGTTCACGTGGCGTGGAAAGGCTCGGGCCGGGATGGACTTGGTGCTCCCCCGCGTCTATGCGGGCGAAGACATTTCGCTCGATACGTTTTTCCGGACCCGGCTCGGCTCTGAAGTCGTCGAATCGATGATCGAACCACTCCTGTCAGGCATTTATAACGGGACGCTTCAAGATATGAGCATCGAGTCTACTTTCCCTCAGTTTATCACGATTGAACAAAAAACACGCAGCTTGATTCTCGGCATGAAAGCACTCACGCCGCCTGTACAAGCCGGAGTGAAACCGCGTGAGGCCGGGAAGTTTTTATCGTTACAAAACGGGCTCGGAATCCTCATCGAGGCGCTCCGTCCGTCGATCGACCGCCTCTACACCGGCACCCGTGTCGCCTCGGTCCGCCCTCATGAGATCGAGCTCGAGGACGGTACGATCGAACAGTTTGACGGCATCATCTTAGCGACTTCGCCGAATGCACTCGGTCCGATCCTCGGAGTCCCCGAGGCGGAGCGATTATCTCAATTGAAGCGCACCTCATCGATCACCGTCCTCGCTGCGTTCGACGAGAAAGATGTGGCGGCACTCGACGGGACAGGTTACGTCATCGCCAAAGCGGAAGCCAATGCGTTGACCGCCTGCAGTTGGATGCATAAGAAATGGCCCCACATGGCACCGAAAGGTAAGGCGCTCTTGCGCGTCTATATCGGTTCCGATCACGTTCCCGACTTATTAGCCGCAACGGATCAAGCGGTCGCCGAGTTTGCGTTAAACGAGCTCCGCAAAATTCAACACGTCGGGACACCGCTCTTCACGAAAGTCGAGCGCCACGTCGATACGATGCCGCAGTACGAGGTCGGCCATAAGCAACATGTACACGCGTTCGAACATGCCTTGGCCGCTCTCGATGGCGTCGAGGCGTGCGGGGCAATCTTACACGGGGTCGGGCTTCCCGACTGTGTCGATTCCGCCAAACAGGCTGTCACACGGGCGATGACGGCGAAGCAGGTAGTGCGCTCATGAAACGGATTGATTACAATGAGAACCCGTTCATCATCATCTGGGAAGTGACGCGCGCCTGCGCCTTGTCTTGCGTCCATTGCCGGGCCGAGGCGCAGTACCATCGTTACCCGGATGAATTAGACACGGCACAAGGCAAAGCGCTCATTCGTGACATTTACGCGATGGACAACCCGATTCTCGTCTTCACGGGCGGCGACCCGCTCATGCGCGAAGACTTGTTCGAGTTGACTGAATACGCGGCGTCACTCGGCATGCGCGTCTCAATGACCCCATCAGCGACGCCACGGGTGACTCATGACGCGGTCAGACGGGCCAAAGCGGCCGGATTGACACGCTGGGCGTTCTCACTCGACGGTGCGGACGCGAAAACGCACGATCATTTCCGCGGGACACGCGGGAGCTTCGAGCGGACGATCCGCGGCATCTCCTATTTCCGGGAGGAAGGCATGTCGTTCCAAATCAATACGACCGTGACCGAGTACAACGTCGACCAACTGCCAGAGATCGCGAAACTCGTTGGTGAGCTCGGCGTCTCGGTCTGGACGTTGTTCTTCCTCGTCCCGACCGGTCGCGGCTCGCTCCTGCAACCAATCTCACCGGAACGACATGAGGACGTGCTGCGCTGGGCATTCGCGCTGCAAGAACATGTGCCATACATCATCTCGACGACCGAGGCCCAGTTCTATCGCCGGGTCGCCCGGCAAGAAAATCAAAAACGGAAAGACGCAGGACTCGCGCCGATCGGTCATCCGCATGACGACCTCGCCAAAGCGCCACGCGGGACGAATGACGGCAACGGCTTCGTCTTCATCTCGCACACCGGTGATGTCCAACCGTCCGGCTTCCTGCCGATCAACTGCGGCAACGTCAAAACGACACCGCTCGCCGAGATTTATCGGGAACATCCGGTGTTCAAGACGCTGCGTGACCCGGACACGCACGGCGGCAAATGCGGCTACTGCGAATACCGTTACTTATGCGGCGGATCGCGGGCCCGAGCCTACGCTGTCACCGGCGACTATAAGGCAGAGGAACCGTATTGTACATATCAACCTGAACACGCGAAATAAGGAGCGCAGGCCTCGGCCTGTGCTCCTTATTGTTTAGTACGCCACCGTCGTCGGACGGAGCGTCAATTCTCCGTTCTCGACGTCGATCATGACGGTCTGACCATCCTCGACGTCACCGGCGAGAATGCTGCGCGCGAGCTTCGTCTCGATCGTCCGTTGTACGTAACGGTTGATCGGACGGGCGCCGAACTGTGGCTCGTACGCTTCGTCGGCGATGAACGCTTTCGCCGCGTCCGAGATTTCGATCCGAATCGAGCGTGCCGTCAAGCGGCTGCCCATCCGAGCGACCGCTTTCTCGACAATCTGTCCGATTTGGGCGCGCGTGAGCGGATGGAACAAGATCGTTTCATCGACCCGGTTCAAGAACTCCGGCCGGAAGTGGCGACGAAGCCGCTCGATGACTTGACGTTCTTCCTCTTCATCGATGACACCGTCTTTCGCGGCCTCGAGTAAAATATCGGCCCCGATGTTTGAAGTCATGATGACGATCGTGTTCTTAAAGTCGACGACGCGACCGTGTGAATCGGTCAAGCGACCGTCATCGAGCAATTGTAGCAAGATGTTGAACACGTCGGCGTGCGCTTTCTCGACTTCGTCAAGCAAGAGCACCGAGTACGGGCTGCGGCGCACCGCTTCGGTCAATTGACCGCCCTCTTCGTAGCCGACGTATCCTGGAGGTGCCCCCACGAGGCGAGATACGGCGTGTTTCTCCATGTACTCACTCATGTCGAGACGGACGATGTGGTCTTCAGAATCGAACATCGCTTCGGCGAGCGCTTTCCCGAGTTCGGTCTTCCCGACCCCGGTCGGACCGAGGAACAGGAACGAGCCGATCGGACGGTTCGGGTCTTTAATGCCGGCCCGGGCCCGGATAACGGCGTCGCTGACGAGTCGGATCGCCTCATCTTGTCCGAAGACACGTTGATGCAGCACCGTCTCGAGATTGAGCAACTTGTCGCGCTCACCTTCTGTCAACTTCGTCACCGGGATGCCCGTCCATTTCGAGACGACCTCGGCGATCTCTTCTTCCGTCACTTCTTCCCGGACGAGTTCACGCGTCACTGAGCCGGCGAGACGTTCGGCTTCGGCGAGGTCACGTTCGAGCTCTGGAATCCGTCCGTACTTCAACTCGGAAGCCCGGTTCAAGTCGTAGCGGCTCTCGGCTTCTTGCAGTTCGAGCTTCACTTTCTCGAGGTCTCCGCGGATGTGTTGCACGCGGTGTGTCGACTCTTTCTCGTTCTCCCAGCGCAGGCGGAGTGCATCCGCTTGTTCACGCGTCGAGGCGAGTTCTTGCTGGAGCACGTCGAGACGTTTTTTCGAGGCCTCGTCGCTCTCTTTCTTCAAAGCGGCCTCTTCGATTTCAAGTTGCATGACGCGGCGCACGAGTTCGTCGAGTTCAGCCGGCATCGATTCCATCTCGGTCCGGATCATCGCGCACGATTCATCGACAAGGTCGATCGCCTTGTCCGGCATGAACCGGTCGGTGATGTAGCGGTTCGACAGCACAGCCGCCGCGACGAGCGCGTTGTCATGAATGCGGACGCCGTGATGGATCTCAAAGCGTTCTTTCAATCCGCGCAAAATCGAGACCGTGTCTTCGACGTCCGGCTCATCGACGAGCACTTGCTGGAAGCGCCGTTCGAGCGCCGGGTCTTTTTCGATGTATTGGCGGTACTCATCGAGTGTCGTCGCGCCGATACAGTGAAGTTCACCGCGGGCGAGCATCGGTTTGAGCATGTTGCCCGCGTCCATCGCGCCTTCCGATTTACCAGCCCCGACGATTGTGTGCAACTCGTCGATGAAGAGGATGATCTTCCCTTCCGCCTCTTTCACTTCGTTCAAGACGGCTTGTAACCGTTCCTCGAACTCACCGCGATATTTGGCACCGGCGACGAGCGAGCTCATGTCGAGGCTGAAGATTGTCTTGTCTTTTAAGCTTTCCGGGACGTCACCGCGGACGATACGCTGGGCAAGCCCTTCGACGATCGCCGTCTTCCCGACCCCTGGCTCCCCAATGAGCACCGGGTTGTTTTTCGTTTTCCGGCTCAAGATGCGGATGACGCGGCGAATCTCACTGTCGCGCCCGATGACCGGGTCGATTTTTCCGGTCTTCACTTCTTGAATCAAATCACGGCCGTACTTCGTCAAGACGTCGTACGTCGCTTCCGGTGACTTCGACGTGATGCGTCGGTTGCCGCGCACGGCGACGAGCGCCTCGCGTAACTTGTCCTCGGTCACGCCTTTGCGCTCGAGCATCGCTTGCGCTTGGCTCTTGTTGAGGAGAATTCCGAGTAGGACGTGTTCGACCGAGACGTACTCGTCACTCATACCGGTCGCTTCACGCTCGGCCGTCGTCAACACGTTAAGCAGCGAGGCCGAGATCATTGGTGTCGTCGGATTTTGAAGTTTCGGTGCGTTCTTGAGCGCCATTGCTACTTCTGCTTCTATCTCCGCGACGTTCAACTCCATCTTTTGCAACAACAGTGGAATGATGCCGTCAGCTTGCGAAATCATCGAGGCGAGGACGTGCCATTCATTCATCTCGCTATGATGATACTGTTTAGCAAGTGCTTGCGAACTGACGATCCCTTCATGCGCTTTATCTGTAAATCGATTGAAATCCATGTTGTTTCCTCCTTATGCTCAGCGTTCTAGTTGTTCATAAACAGACCGGTGGGCGGCTTCGAGCGGTAAGTCGACCTCGAGTTGGATGAACAAGTCGGACCGGACTTTTGAAGCGGTCATGAAACCGCGGCCCGGAATCCGCATCCGTTGGCCCGGACGTGAACCCGGTTTGACTTTCAGCTTGACCCGGCCGCCGTCGAGCGTCGAGACGACAACTTCGGTACCGTCTAGGAAAGCGAGTGGCCGCAAACGTTTGACGGTGATGACGTTCGCTCCTTCTCGTCGATACGTTTCGTCATCGGTGAAATGGAGTTCGACGTACACATCGCCCCGGTCGCCTGATTGACCGACTTTGCTACTCTTACCTTTCAGTCGAAGTTTCTGGCCCTCATGGGCGCCTTGCGGAATCTTCACGTTGACCGTACCCGTTTGCAGGCGCAAACTCACTTTCGAATCACTCGTCAACTGACTGAGCGGCACGTTGACCCGGACCGTCTCATCTAAATCTTCTTCTACCGCTTGGTTGAAGAAACTTCCGAACATGTCGTCGAATCCGAACGTCCGCGACGTCGTGCGTGATCCGCCACCGAACTGACGGAACAAGTCTTCAAATTGCGCCGAACCTTCCCCGTATCCGTCACCGTCATACGTCCCTTGACCGAACGTCGGGCCTTCCGGACTGCCGTAACGGTCATAATTCGCTTTCTTGTCGGGGTCGCTCAACACATCGAACGCTTCTTGGATTGCTTTGAACTGATCTTGTGCCCCCGGCTCTTTATTCACATCCGGATGATATTGTTTCGCTAGTTTTCGATAAGCTTTCTTAATGTCTTGGTCGGATGCCTGTTTCGACACGCCAAGCACGTCATAGTAGTTTTTCGTCATCTCGATTCACCTCACCTTATTCTTTCCCGTTTCTGTTAAGTCTATTCTACCGATTTGGTCAAAGAAGGTCAAAGATTTTCCTCGTTACAATACATACGAAAAAAAGAGGCGCTTCGTTTCATTACGAAGCCCCTCATCTGTTAAAAGTAAACTTTCGGTGTATCCATGCCTTCTTCGAACACGATCGTCACTTCTTGTGTGCCGCCGAGTGAGGTGACATTGATACGCACCGGGACGTTCCGATTGTATTCCCAACGGTTCTCAAGCAAACCGACGACGTGTTGCGTGAAACCGACGAGTTCGGCCCGGCTGTAGAATTGAATTGGGATGTCGATCTCGATGCGTGACAAGTCACCGTTCTGATAGAATCCTTTACCGATCATGCCGCTGAAGTCAGGGAAGACATCAGCGATTCGGTCGCTAAACAACGTGAACTTCTGTGCGTCATCACGCACTTCGGTCGTCGCCGTATTCGATGGGAAGTAGTAGTACTTCTCGTCGATTGCTTTCCAATCAGACGCGGCTACTTCCGCACCTTCCCCGACGAACGCTGACTTGACATAATTGCCCGGTGTCGGTGACCCTTGCGCCGACTTCATGTATAGGGCAACGTTAATGTCAAGACCCTTAAAGTCTTCACGCTTCCGCAGTTGTGCGACGAGTTCATTTGCCATCCGTTCCCCTTCTGCGATGACTTTTTTCGCATCTAACTTTTCCGTATAGGTCGGACCGAAGTTCGGGGCCTGGAAGACATACTCACGGTTCAAAATGAGGGCGAACGAGACACCTTCGAGTTGATATCCGCTATCCGTCTTTGTCATATAGTTTTGTTCGATGAGCGACGCCAAATAGAGCGGCGACTTCTTGTTTTCTTCAACGAACTTGTCCTCTGCCACTTCTGCCGTCCCGTTCGCATAGGCCGGATTGAGCGGTGTCAGGCCTTCAGACGTTTTATCTTTTCGTCCGAGCAGACGAGAGACGTCTTCAGCCGTCAATAATTGCCCTTCTTGATAAACGTATTGTTCAGGGACGAACGCGCCGGTCGAATGGCGCATGAGACCGAGCTCGACTTCTTCTAGTTCGAGCGATGAACTGACTTGGCGTTGGGCGAGCCCGCGCGCTGCGGCCGGCTTGAACGGAATCACCATCTGGTAATACGAGTCACGCGCTTCAATCGCTTGTGTGACACCTTCTGACGTTGTCTCGTTCCCGGTCGGCGTCACTTCTTCTTCCCCCATCGGAATTTTCATTGAACACCCACCGAGAAATACCGTCGCGGCGAGGGCGGGGATTATTATTTGTTTCCATTTCATCTATGTCCAAACTCCTTTGACGAATCAATTCGTTATACACTTCGTCCATTATAACAAAATCGTCTGTTGAAAAAAGTGTCGAAGCGGAATCAGTCGAGAATCACAAAAATACGTCCCTCGACTTTCATCGAAGGACGTATGCTCAAGTTTTTGAAGACGGCCGGCGCCGGTGTGTGAAGAACAATAGGCCGAGTACGATCAAGACGAGGCCGATCACAGTAGCCCATGTCTCGGTCGTGCCGGTCATTGGCAATGTGCCTTGCTCAGGTGACACGGGCGTGGTCGGTTCTGGTACGTATACCGCTTCGTCGTCTTCCCGTTCCGGAATCGCTTGTTTGACGTGGACTGTCGTTTCCGCCAATCGGGAGACGCGAGCTGCCTCGTTGACTTCAAACGTGAACGTGACCCGGTTCGTCAAAATCCCCCCGGCTCGAACATCGTATGACGGCAGCAACACTTTTTCTAGTTCGAGCACGATTTCCTCGCCCGGAATCAATCCGTTCTCGACTTCAGCGAGCGCTCGCATCCCGTCGCGGAGCACCTCTGTCGTCTCGCGTTGTTCTTTCGCTGTCAAAGCTCCGCTCGTCCACTCTTCCACCACGTCGACGAAGTAAAGGGTGACGTTCGACGTATTCGTGAGCGTGTACTTGTAAAGGATCGTCTCGCCCGGATGAACCGTTTGCGGGTTCGCGACTTTCGTGACCGTGAAATCGAGCCGGTTGAGCAAAACGATTTGCTGACTTTCGGCGTTGACGACACGCCCCGATTCATCAGTCGCAGCGACACGGAAGATGTTCCCAACTTCAGGATGCATCACTTGGTCGTAGTCGCTCGGCACATCGAGAATTACAGTCGTTTCGACGCGTTCGCCGGAAGCGAGACCATCGTCACCGATGAGCGCCGTCAGCTTGCTGCGTACTTCCTCGTTGAAAGCAGTGATGGCATCGTCTTGAATCCCACCGCTGAAAAACTCGTCTTCAATCGATGTGATCGTCAACGTCGCATCGCCCGTGTTCTCGATGACGAACGTATAAGGGATGCGCCCTCCGACGACGGCTTGGTCGATGTTCGCCTCTTTGCCGACCTCAAGTCCGATTGCGACCGCTGGTTCGACCGTCGTCGCCGCGACTTCTTCGGTCATCGGCGCTTCGGTTGCCGGTTCTGTCACTTCGCTCACTGGTTCACTGCTCTCGTCGGTGATACCAGGTTCTGCCACTTCGCTCATTGGTTCACTGCTCTCGTCTGTGACACCAGGTTCTGTCACCTCGAGCGCTGGCTCTTCAATCGGTAGTTCTTCAATCGGTAGCTCAGCTGTAATCGACGTTGGCGTAAACGAGTACGGTACGCCTTCCTCGTTATATAACGTGACTTGATCAATTAAGGACGTCTCGACTGCTTGAACGTCCACGATAAAACGCCAGACGTCCGCGGTCTCGCGAACCCCATAATACGTAATATCGGCATAGACAAGACTAGCTTCGTCTAGTGTCGTTTGCTCTTCAGCGGTGAGATCGACTTGGACGTACAGCGTGCTCGTTTCCGTCGTGTCGCTCGCATAAAGAACGTTTGGTGCCCACATGCCGATGAGTAAAACGAATAACGTGATGAATGCCGTGAACCGTTTGGTGGCGCTACGCATGGTGGTCCCCTCCTCTAAGATGTATGTCCATCAGTGACAAAATGTCCCGACGACAGCGCTCTGGCACGGAGGGGAGATAGAGGGTGAGTGTGCACGAGTCGTGATGTCAAGAGTACCTCGGTTGCAGAAAAATTTTACAATTTTGTTGTTACTATTCATTACCCGTCCACCACTTTAGTGAATCCGTCCATATACTGAGATTTTTATAAATCAGGTCAATGAAAAAAGACCCTCGCTTCTTTGAGGGTCTTCCGTTCAGACGTGTTCCGCTAAAAAGGCGAGCAGTTTCGATTCATCCCATACTTCGACACCGAGCGCTTCGGCTTTCGACAGTTTTGAACCTGCCTTCTCGCCAGCGACGAGGAGGTCGGTGTTCTTACTGACACTTCCGGTCACGCTCGCGCCGAGGAGTTCTAACCGTTTTCCCGCCTCACCGCGTGTCATCTCATACAACTTCCCGGTCAAGACGACCGTCTTACCGGCGAGCGGAGCGTCGGCGGCGACGGACCGCTTCACTCCTTTGAACGTCAAGTTGACACCGGCCGTATCGAGTTCACGGACGAGTTCACGCGCCTCAGGCTTCTCGAAATAAAGAACGATCGATTCCGCCATCTTCGTCCCGATCCCGTCAATCTCGATCAACGCTTCAACCGAAGCGTCCATAATCGCGTCCATCGTCTCGAACCGCTCTGCGATGAGTGAGGCCGCTTTCTGACCGACGAGACGAATCCCGAGGGCGAACAACACCCGTTCAAGCGAATTCTGTTTCGATTGTTCGATTGCGGC
The DNA here is from genome assembly GCF_004337175.1 of Exiguobacterium sp. SH1S21. NCBI lineage: Bacteria > Bacillati > Bacillota > Bacilli > Caryophanales > Exiguobacterium > Exiguobacterium sp. SH1S21. Next base: position 187,014 of record NZ_SJUY01000006.1, read on the forward strand.
AAGCAAGTTCGTCACTGACGTCTCACCCATCCGTTCTAAATCAAGGAGTGCTTCTCGCTCGAGGACGTACAAGTCGGCGACGTTATGGACGAGTTCGGCCGCATGAAGCTGGGTGATGACTTTTTCACCGAGACCGTCGATATTCATCGCTGGTCGCGACACGAAATGAATCAGCCCTTCGAGCAGTTGGGCCGGACATTCCGGGTTGACGCAGCGATGATCCGCCTCACCGTCTAAGCGGACGAGTTCGGACTCACAAGCCGGGCACCGGGTCGGGAAAACGATTTCTGCCTCGTTCCCGGTCCGTTCGCTGACGAGCGCGGACACGACGGCCGGAATGACGTCCCCGGCCTTTTTAATGACGACCCGGTCGTTGATCCGAAGGTCTTTCTCTTTGATGAAGTCTTCGTTATGGAGTGTCGCGTACGTCACGGTCGATCCCGCGACTGCAACCGGCGCGAACCGGGCCCGCGGCGTCACTTTCCCCGTCCGTCCGACACTAAAATCGACGTCTTCGATCGTCGTGACGACTTCTTCGGCCGGGAATTTATAGGCGACGGCCCAGCGCGGGCTCTTGGCCGTAAAACCGAGCTGTTCTTGTTCTTCGTAAGCCGCGACTTTGATGACGATCCCGTCAATCTCATACGGAAGTTCTGAACGTTTCGTCACGTACATCTCGATATAGTCCCACAGCTCGTCCGCTGTCCGACATGTCGTATATTCCCCGCTTACGGCGATCCCGAGACGCTTCAAGTATTCGAGCGACTCATCATGTGACGCGACGAGCTCATCGTTCGAGACGAGCCCATACGCGAAGAAGGCGAGATTTCGTGACGACGCGATCTTCGAATCGAGCTGACGCAACGACCCCGCGGCCGCATTACGCGGATTGGCGAACAACGGCTCCCCAAGGCGTTCCCGCTCATCGTTCAAGTGCTCGAACGAACGTTTCGGCATATACGCCTCGCCGCGCACTTCGAACGTCACATCCTCATTCAGACGGAGCGGGATCGTACGAATCGTCTTCAAGTTTTGCGTGATGTCTTCGCCTGTCGTCCCGTCTCCACGCGTCGCCCCGCGCTTGAGGCGACCGTCTTCGTATTTGAGTGAGACGGCAAGCCCGTCGAACTTCAGCTCGGCGACGAACAATGGCGCATACCCGAGATCTTTTTCAATCCGCTCGACCCACTCGATCAAATCGTCTTTCGAGAACACGTTGCCGAGCGAGAGCATCGGGGTATCGTGCGTCACTTTCACGAACGCATCGAGCGGGGCGCCGCCGACGCGTTGCGTCGGCGAATCCGGGCTCCTAAGCTCCGGATAGTCCGTTTCGATTTGAATCAACTCGTTCATGAGCCGGTCGTACTCGGCGTCCGGGACGCTCGGTCGGTCAAGCACATAATATTCATAGCCGTATTGGTTCAACTTTTGTCGTAACGTTTCGACGTGTTCTGTCATCTCCATACGATCACCTCACGCTTTTTCGATCGGGGCAAATTTGGCGAGCAGGCGCTTAATACCGACTTGCGGGAAGGCGATATCAAGTTCGAGCTGATCACCCTCGCCGCGTGTCTGAACGACCGTCCCTTGTCCCCATTTTTTATGATTCGCTTTATCCCCGACTTGCCAGCTCATCGACTCGGCACCTGACGATTGGGCGACTTTTGGTTTCGGTTTCGAGCTGAACCCGTTGACTGGCAACTTCCCGGGTGATTCGACCGGATTCCACGGCATCGCTTTCTTCGCTTTGCCGGAACGTTCGAGCAGCGTTTCCGGCAACTCGTGCAAGAAACGGGATTCCGGATTGTTTTGGAAGCGTCCGTACAACATGCGCGACTGGGCCCGTGTCAAATACAGGCGCTTCTCGGCACGGGTGATGCCGACGTAGGCGAGACGGCGTTCTTCTTCCATCTCTTCCGGGTCATTCAACGAACGGCTGTGCGGGAACAACCCTTCTTCCATCCCGATCAAGAAGACGACCGGGAACTCGAGCCCTTTCGCCGAGTGAAGTGTCATGAGCGTCACTTGATGCAACTCATCGACCTCTTCGAGCGAGTCAAGGTCTGAGACGAGCGTCAAATCGGTCAAGAAGGCGACGAGCGTCTGCTCTTCGCTCTCCTTCTCAAAGTTTTGAGCGACCGAGAGAAATTCTTGTAAGTTCTCGAGGCGGCTCTCGGCTTCGAGCGTCTTCTCGATTTTAAGCATCTCTTCATAGCCTGACTTCTTCAGCACTTCTTCAATCAGTTCAGAGATCGACAAATAGTCTGCCATTTGCCGAAGGTCGATCATGAGCTGGCGGAACTCGGTCAGCTTCGTCGCCGCTCGCGGCGCGATGCCCGACAGTTCGATGTCGCGAATCGCTTCCATGAGCGAGACGCCTTGCATACCGGCGAAGTCGCCGAGCTTATCGACCGTCGCCGCGCCGATGCCGCGTTTCGGTTCGTTGACGACGCGGACGAATGAGAGGTCCTCGTCCGGATTGGCGATCAAGCGCAAGTACGACAGGATGTCTTTAATTTCTTTACGCTCATAGAACTTCGTGCCGCCGACCATCTTGTATGGGATGTTCGACTTGAGCAACGTTTCCTCGAGACCACGCGACTGGGCGTTCGTCCGATATAATACGGCCATCTGGCCGTATTCGATGCCTTCTTGACGCAGTTCTTTCATCTCGTTGATGATAAAGAACGCTTCGTCCCGGTCGTCCGAGGCGACGTGGATGAGCAGTTTCTCTCCTTCGTCGTTATCGGTCCATAAGTTTTTGTCTTTACGGGTCGAGTTGTTTTTAATGACCCCGTTCGCCGCTTCTAGAATCCGTTTCGTCGACCGATAGTTCTGTTCGAGCAAGATGACGTGCGCGCTCGGATAGTCTTTCTCGAACGTCAAAATGTTGGCGATGTCGGCCCCGCGCCAGCGATAGATCGACTGGTCCGAGTCACCGACGACACATAGGTTCTCGTGAGCGGCCGCGAGCATCTTGACGAGCGTATACTGGGCCCGGTTCGTATCTTGATACTCATCGACGTGGATGTATTGGAACTTCTTCTGATAGAACGCGAGCACGTCCGGCGCTTCTTGGAATAACTGGATCGCTTTCATGATGAGGTCATCGAAGTCGAGGACGTTGTTGTGTTTCAGCTTCTTCTCATACGCCGTGTAGACGTCCGAGATGACTTTTTCGTACGGATTGTTGCCGACGAGTCCGGCCGCGTCCTTCGCTGTGCGCAGTTCATTTTTATGGTTCGAGATCATCCCGAGTAACGTCCGGGGCTCGTACTTCTTCGGATCGAGGTTCAACTCTTTGAGCACTTGCTTGATCGCCGTGAGCTGATCGGAAGAATCCAAAATCGAGAAGTTACGGTCGTAACGGATCCGGTCGATGTCGCGGCGCAAGATGCGCACACACATCGAGTGGAACGTCGAAATCCAAATGTCGTCCGCCACGCCGCCGACGAGACGGGCAATCCGGTCTTTCATCTCACGGGCTGCTTTGTTCGTGAACGTGATCGCGAGAATATTCCATGGCGCGATCTGTTTCGACGCCATCAAATAGGCGACGCGATGCGTCAACACACGTGTCTTACCTGATCCGGCACCAGCCATGATCAAGAGCGGACCGTCTGTATATTTGACCGCTTCTGCTTGTGGCGGGTTCATGCCTTTGACTAATTCTTCGCTTAAGTTATACATAGGGGGTATCCTTCCTTATTTCCAAACATTTGTTCTTATTTTAACGGACTACTTGCACAGTCGCAAGCGCCCCTTCGAGATTGTCGTAAATGATGTTGCCGACGACGATCGTGTCGGCGTATTCGGCCATCATCCGGGCCGTGTCGCTCCCGTCGATGCCGCCCCCATAAAACACATGGGCATCGGGTAAAGCCAGCTTCACTTCTTTGACGACGTCAGGTGAACCGAGCGTGCCGCTATATTCGAGATAAAGCGACGGGAGACGGAACAGATGATGACCTATTTCCGCGTAGGCGACGACTTCTTCAAGCGTCAACGTTGCTCTCGCCCCGGTCACAGCGGCCACTTTCGCCTCCGGATTCAAGACGATATACCCTTGCCCGGTCACGTTGTTTGAGTCAAACAGATGGCCGTACCGTTCGAAAGCCCGCATTTGATGACCGACGACCCAATCGACGGTGTCGGCGTTCAACACCGTCGGGATAAAGTAATGATCGAATCCACGGATGGCATGTTCAGGATGACTCATCTCGAGCGCGACCGGAATCCCACAACCTTGCAGCCGTGCGTAAAGGGCAAACGTGTTCTCCGCATCGACCCCGTCCGTACCACCGATGAGAAACGCGTCCGTACCTGAACGGACGAGCGCGGCAAGTGCCGATTCATCGAGCTGTTTGTTCGGGTCCAGTTTAAACACATGGCGCCACGTCTGAAAATCCATCCATCTTCCCTCCATTCGATACCTTCTCTAGTGTAGCGATTTTTAGGACAGGTTGCATCTGTTGGACAAAAAAAGACTTGCCGAAGCAAGTCATGTACGTGCGGTCCGGCTACGCTCGCGCTCCGTCAACCATTTGGCGACGAGGAGCGCGAACAAACCATAGACCGGGACGAACCAGAGCGGGTTGGCCAAGAAAAAGCCAAGCACGGGGATATCGAGTAGCGGTGAATCCGGCGAACAAAGCGCCGTCCCGTTCACGACGGCGATAAACGGCAACACCGGAACAGCGAACACGTAACCGAAATTGATCCAAAATGCCTTCATGTCACAATCTCCTTAACCTAAGATAATCGATTCTTTCGGATAGTTGTACATTCGCTTCGGCTGTCTCCGTTGCAAGAGCAAGATGAAGGCGATGACACCGATCCGACCGATGAACATGAGTATGGTGAGCACCCATTTACCGACGTTGCTAAACTCAGACGAGAGCCCGACCGAAAGCCCGGTCGTCCCGAACGCCGAACACGCCTCAAACAAGATGCGCGTGAGCGAGGCATCCTCAAAGAACGTAAGAATCAACACAGCCGTAAGCAGGACGGCAAGCGATACCGTGATGATCACGAACGCCTTCCAAATATCTTGAAGCACGATCTCACGTCCGAACACCTTGATGGACGAGTCCCCGCGAATGAACGCGATGACCCCGAGCACGGCGACGGCGAACGTCGTCGTCCGAATCCCCCCACCGACAGAAGACGGCGAGGCCCCGATGAACATCAAGATGGATAAGAGCAGCATACTGCCTTCGGAGAACAAGTTGACGTCGACTGTCGTCAATCCCCCGTTTCGTGTCGTCACAGACTGGAACAATGAATCAGAAAGCGCGAGCCAAAGCGGTAAATCTTTGAACGCATTATTGTATTCGAACAAGAACAGCCCGACCGCTCCGATCGCAATCAAACTGAAGAACGTCGACACCGTCAACTTTGTGAATAAAGAAAAGCGGCGTGGGAAGTTCTCGCTCTTACGACTGATCCGGTTCGTCAAGTACGTCCGAATCTCGACGAGCACCGGGAAGCCGATCGCTCCGCCTGTCATGAGCACGATTTGCGTGAAGATGACGAACGGGTCTTCTCGGAACGGGGCGAGCGAGCTGCCGGTAATGTCGAACCCGGCGTTCGTCGTCGCACTGATCGAACCGAATAGCCCTTGCAGGAACGCCTCTCCAGCCGTGTCAAAGTAGTTTAAGTAATGGACCCCGAGCAGGATGGCCCCGATTGCTTCAATCGTGATAACGGTAATGACGATTTCCGCGATATATTTGACAATCCCGGACATTGACGTCTGGTTTTGGTCGCGCAAAATCAACTGGCGCTCACGGAAACCGATCCGTTTCCCGAGCAAAATCCACATGATGACGTGGAGACTGATCAAACCGACCCCACTCACTTGGACGATGAACAAAATGATGAACAGTCCGAACGTCGAGAACGTATCAGTCACGACAATCGGGGTGAGTCCGGTAACACTGACACAACTGACCGCGAAGAAGACGAGATCGGTGAACGTGATGGTGACACCTGGTTGTCTTGCGATTGGTAGCGCCAGCAAAACCACGGAAAGAACGACCGCCGCGCTATAAATTAAAACGAGCGTCTGTACCGGTGTCAACTTTCGAAAGAACAATTGTAAATTTCGTTTCATGAACTTATCTTGCATCTCGCCCCTCCTCTCCATCAAAAACAAGATGACTCTTACGAGTCACCTTCTGATTGTTGTAGACGTTCAAGGGCAAGATCATAGCCGCCTGACCCGTAATTCAAGCAACGCTTGACGCGAGAAATCGTGGCCGTCGAAGCACCTGTCGCTTCTTCAATTTTATGATACGTGCTGCCTTCACGAATTTGGCGTGCCACTTCTAACCGTTGGGACAACGCCTGCACTTCGTTGACGGTCGCTAAATCTTCGAATAGTTGATAACAGTCTTCGAGTGTGTCGAGCTTCAAAATCGCTTCAAAAAGCTGATCGAGCTCTCGTCCTCGTAATTTATCGAGTTGCATCCGCAAGCATCCTCTCTCATCGTACTTCTTTATCATTCTAAAGCACGACCGGCTCGGACTCAACTGTTCATCGTAAAATCGCCGGAAATAGTATTTGTTTTTTCATAACTTCGTATATACCGAGCGGTGTCGCCCGGACGTAAGGCAAGTGGGTCGACGCCAGGAACAGCAACGTATAGATCGGGTCCTCGAAGTGATAGCCGCGGGCGATCAGCTCGGCACGCAACCGTTGTTCTTGGACAATCAATTGTTCGAGCGGCTCTGTCGAAGTCATCCCGCAAAGCGGTAACGGGATCTCCGCGATGATTCCCCCCCGGTCAACGAGGACGATCCCGCCGCCGAGCTCTCTCATCCGTTCGAACGCCATCAACATGTCTTGTTTACACTTCCCGAGGATCAAGTAGTCGCCACTGATCGAATACGAGCTGACAAGACCGCCGAAATCGTTGGCGAACCCTTTCAATACCGTATTGAGCCGCCATTTCCCTTCTTTATCTAACAGCATCAAGAACGATTCGTCGCAATCACGCGGCAGTTCGTCTTGACCGGTGTCGTGTGTAATTTTAAACAGCTTCATGATGACCGAGTTGACCATATCGAGACCGACCGGCATGCTGAACGATAAATCGTTTGGCGTCAAGTCGATCGTGACGTCGGTCGCCGGCATGAGCGCGAGCGCCGCCTCGACGAGTTCGTTCGGGAAGAGCGAGGCCCCGTCCCGGTAAATCCATTGGCCTTTCGCGATTACGGCAGACGGACGCGGCTCATCGATTGCATCGAGAATGTTCAAGTGGGCGATCCGCCCCGGTGCAATCGAGCCGAGGACGTGATCGAGTCCGAAATGCCGCGCCACGTTGAGCGACACGATCCGATACGCCTCGATGGCAGGCAGACCTGCCTCGATCATAATCTTCACGAGCGCGTCCTGAAGGCCGTCTTGATAAAATCCAGGCGTCGAACCGTCCGTCGTCACCATCAAGTGGTCGTACGCTTCGAGACCTGCGTCCAATAACCCGCGAATCATGCCCGGCAAATCGGGACGGATCGACGAATGGCGGAGCGTCGTCGTATAACCGTGTTCGAGTCGGCATAACGCCTCGTTCGCCGTCATCGCCTCATGGTCGCTGTGAACACCCATCAACGCCATCTTCGTCAACGTCTTCGCGGACGCGCCTGGGAAATGTCCTTCGACCGGGAGACCGCACGTCTCCGCGTCGAGCATCCATTGGAGCATCTCATCGTCACCTTTTAACGTACGCGGCCAAGCCGTCAATTCTCCGGCCATGACGACGTCAGGATGATTGAACCACGCGTGGACGCGCTCCGAATCGACGAGGACGCTGTCGCGGTCGAGCTCGGTTTGCGTGTCGAGCCGAGCCCACCAATACGTACTCGTCGGGAGCTGTTGAATCGCCTCGAGTTGCGCAAACGCTTGCTCCTTGTCTTGTAAAAAAAGAAGCATGTTATCGTTCACGAGCGTCGTCGTACCCCGCTCGCCTGCATACTTCGACAGCGTCGCCGGATTATAAAGTTGGAACGGATGCGCGTGCGGCTCGATGTAACCTGGTACGATATATTTCCCGGTCATGTCGACCGTCTCGACGGCCGAATCCGGCACGTCTGGTCCGACGTAAACGATGCGGTCGTTTTCAATCCATATGTTAGCCTGTTTCCACTGTTTCACGTACACGTTTAAGTATGTGGCATTTGTCAATACGAGCGAAGGTGGTCGCAATTGATCCACGACTTCAAGTTGTGAGCGAATCATCGCTTTTGACCACGGTGCCCGCGCCGATCGTTTTAAAGGCATCGAACCCAGTCCTCCCTTAATCGCTTCAATAGTATCAAAAAATAATATTGTAAGCGTTTTCTTTCATTTGTTTCAAGTTTACCTTTTCTATGAAACACCTGCAAGCTATGTTGCCAATTGTAACGGAATTCACACGAAATTCACATAATAAAGACGCCTCTTCACAGAGGCGCCTTCACCAATCGTACATCGTTGCCGTTTTCTTCAAATAATGCTCCAGTTGCGCGAGCGGAACCGGCTTACTGTAATGGTAGCCTTGAATCAATGAACCGCTATGCTCGAGCACGAACGCGAGCTGTTCCGGACGTTCGACCCCTTCGGTGACGATGTCGAGCCCGAGCGTATGGAACGTCTGGTAAAGTCCTTCAAGGAGGGCCCGATCGAACGTGTTCTCGGGAATCCCTTTGACGAAGTTTTGATCAATCTTGATGATATCGAGTTGCAGCGACTGCAAGAACGACAGCGACGATGTGCCGACACCGAAGTCGTCGAGTGAGATCTTGACGCCGATCGCTTTGAGCGAACGGATGAACTGTTGCAGCTCATACAAGTTACCCCCGACCTCGCTCTCCGTAATCTCGACATGAAGCAGGAGCGGGTCAAACCCTGTTTCGTGCAACACATCCTCTAACTCCTGAAGGAACGAACCGTCCGCAATTTGACGCTTCGAGACGTTGATCGACAAGAACAAGTGATGGCGGGCTGCGTGCTCTTTCATCTCCAATATGGACTGCCTGAGTACCCAGCGTCCGATATCCGAGATGAGTCCCAGTTGCTCCGCAATCGGGATAAACAGCCCAGGTGAAATTTGTCCTTTACCCGGATGGTTCCAGCGAATGAGTGCCTCGACCCCGCGGACAGCGAACGGGCGTGGGGACACGATCGGCTGGTAGTATAGCTCGAACTCATCATGTTCAAGCGCGTAGCGTAAGTCACGCTCCATCTCGAGCGTCTGGAGATAGTGACTTCCATCCTCGATGTCTTGGAACGACAGGATCCGATTTTTCCCGGACAGTTTGGCCTCATGGATGACGACGTCGAGACGTCCCATCATGACTTCGTACGTATGATGCGACTCGCGACAGGCGAATACATCAAGACCGATTGTCGCCGTCATTCCTTTGACACCGTTCACGTCGGACCAGTTTTTCAAATCTTTCGTCAGCCGTCGCGCGATCGGCTTCAATTCTTCGAATGTCCAATCCGGGTGCAAGAAAATGAACTCATCCGCACCTAGCCGGGCCGCAAATCCGGCTTCTTTATAGAAATTCAGACGCGACGCGATGTAAATCAAGACGGCATCACCGGTACGGTGACCGAACTGGTCGTTGATACGTCGGAAGTCGTCTAAGTCCAAACCGATCACACCGATCCGTTCATGGCTCCCCCTTATGGTCGAAAAATAGTCTTCGAGGGCGAGCCGGTTTGGCAGCAACGTCAACGCATCACGAAACGCGCGATCGAGCACTTCTGCCCGCGTATCTTCGAGTGCCGAGAGCACTTCGTTCATGCTCGTCGCCATCTGTTCGATCTCGTCTCGGCTATGTTGATCTCGACGCAGACGGAGCCGGCTATCCCGCTCGACCGTGATGTGTTTCAACTCATCGACGATTTCCATCACCCGCCGAATCACGACATGATGAATCGTCCATAGAAGCGACAAGAACAGACCTAACGCTAAAACAAGCAACGACAACATCCCTAGCCTCAGCATCGAGATCGTGTTCTGGTAATGGGTCGGTTCGACGATAAAGCCGACTTCAAAGTCTGCCGTTTGAAAGACGGTATCGAGTGGCACGACTACCTCGGTCCCGTCGTTTTTGAGCGTCATCTTCGTCTCATTATGTTGGACAGGTTGGATCGTCAGCGGGATTTTCGTCTGGGCGCTTAAGTCTGCCAAAAAATCCACATCAATAAATTCAAGCATGACGAGCGTTCCTTGAACAGGTCCGCTCCTGTCACTCCGTAAGATCGGGTGACTGGCGTATAGGATCGGTCCATAGTCGCTGTCATATACACCGTCTTGTGTTTCTGGGACCGGGCTCAACCGATTCGTAATATCTGAGATGATCGTTTGTCGATCGGCTTTAGTCAACGGGGCGTCTTCTTGACGGAATGTCGAATAGTGGACCTCGCCTTCACGATTCAAGTACACAATCGCTTGCACACCCAAGTTTTCGAGCGACTCCTCACTTATGTTGCTCGCTATGTAAGAATCGTTCTGATTTTGAATGAACGTATACGTGTCGTTCCAAACCGCCCAGTCGACGAGCGTCCGTTCAAGCGTACTTTTTCGATTCGCGAGCGTCTCGGTCACACTCGCAACTTGACTCTCGACCGTTTGACGGTCTTGCTCCATGCTTTTTTCGATAAAGTAGGGACGGATCACAAAAAAGATGATACCGACAAACACGAGTATATTCACGGCAACCGCAATCATCAGCTTCGTCCGAATGCGCACGTCGACCACCTTCTTCCTTCAATCTACTTCACCATTGTAGAGCAGGAAGCCGGTATTCCCTTTTTTTCGCATGAAAAAAAGGATGGGTTGACCCATCCTTTAAAAAATCCGCGCAAGCGCCCGTCCGCCGATGTCTCGACGATAGAACGTGTGCGGTAATGTTAACTGTTCGAGCGCGGCGTAAACGGCCGTCTTCGCTTCAAGCAAGGTCGGTTTCGTCGACGTGATGACGAACAGTCGCCCACCGTTCCCGATGATGTGACTACCGTCACGCGTCGTCCCCGCATGAAACACGAGCACGTCTTTCGGTAAGCGCTCAAAATCTGAGAGCACTTGCCCTGTCGTCGCTCGTTCCGGATAACCGGCGGCCGCGACGACGACACCGATCGTATACCCGTCAAGCCATTCAATCGCATACGGTCGTTTAGCGACGACCGCCTCGATGACGTCAAGGAGCGGCGACGCCAAGTTCGGGAGGATGACTTCCGTTTCCGGGTCACCGAACCGGGCGTTGAACTCGATCACTTTCGGTCCGTCTTCCGTCAGAATCAGACCCGCATATAAAAATCCTTCGAACGGCGTCCCCCGCTCCACCATCGCCCGCGCGAGCGGGACGAGCACACGCTCTACCGACTCACTATAAACGGCTTCTTCTAAATGCGGCATCGGGCTATACGCGCCCATCCCGCCCGTGTTCGGTCCTTTGTCCCCGTCGAACGCGCGCTTATGGTCTTGCGACGTGATCATCGGGATGACGTGTTCACCGGAGACGAACGCCATGAGTGAAAACTCTTCTCCGTCCAAAAATTCTTCGATGACGACGCGTGACTGGTCACCGAACTTGTCGGTCGTGAAGATGTCGCGAATCGCCGCACGTGCCTCATCGAGCGAGAAGGCGACCGTGACTCCTTTTCCAGCTGCAAGACCGTCCGCTTTGACGACGAGCGGTGCCCCGATTGACTCAATATAAGCGAGCGCAGCTTCCGCTTCCGTGAACGTCTCATAAGCTGCTGTCGGGATGTTCGCTTCACGCATGATTTCTTTCGCGAACGCTTTGCTGCCTTCTAGCAACGCCGCTGCTTTCGTCGGTCCAAAGATGCGTCGTCCGCTCGCGTTGAACGCATCGACGACACCCGCCATGAGCGCTGACTCAGGCCCGACGATCGTCCAATCGATGTCTTCGGTCTCTGCGAAGCGGACGAGTGCGGTGACGTCCGTCTCTTCAATCGGCACACACGTCACACCGTCCATGTTCAAGTTACCCGGGGCGACGAATACGTCATGCCCGTCTTGTCTCAACTTCCACGCGAGCGCGTGTTCACGGCCGCCGCGGCCAATGACGAGTACGTTCATCCTCTTGCTCCTCTCAATGTTTGAAATGTCGGACTGAAGTGAACACCATCGTAATGCCGTGACGGTTCGCCGCTTCAATCGACTCGTCGTCCCGAATCGAACCACCTGGCTGGATGATGGCCGTAATGCCGGCTGCAGCTGCAGCTTCGACCGTATCGCCCATCGGGAAGAACGCGTCGCTGCCAAGCGCGGCACCGACTGCACGGTCCCCTGCCTGTTCGAAAGCGATTTTCGCCGCACCGACTCGGTTCATCTGTCCGGCACCGATGCCGATCGTCGTCTCGTCTTTCGCCACGACGATTGCGTTTGATTTCACGTGTTTGACGACACGCCACGCGAGCTTCAAGTCTTCCCATTCGGCCGCCGTCGGACGACGGTCGGTCACGATTTGGCACGAAGCATCGTCGAGTATCATGTCGTCGCCGTCTTGGACGAGGAGACCGCCCGCGACTGCCGTCAGACGCATGCCTGTCATCTGCCCCATCTCAAGCGTCAATAGACGTAAATTCTTTTTCTCTTTCAATCGGTCAAGTGCTGCCTCACTAAAGGATGGGGCAATGACGATCTCTAAGAAGATGTTGCGGAGCGCTTCTGCCGTCTCGAGGTCGACTTCACGATTGAGGGCGACGATACCGCCGAAAATCGAGATCGGGTCGGCCGCATGGGCGCGAGCGAACGCTTGGCTGATCGTCCGACCGACAGCGACACCGCATGGATTCATATGTTTGACGACGACCGCTGCCGGTTCCGTCAACTCGCTGAGCGCCTCGAGCGCCGCGTTCGTATCTTGGATGTTGTTATACGAGAGTTCTTTGCCGTGGAGTTGCACCGCGTTGGCGAGCGTCATGCCGTCATAGAGCGGTGTCTTATAGAACGCCGCCTGTTGGTGCGGGTTCTCCCCGTAACGAAGGTCTTGGACTTTTTCGTACGTGACCGTCAGCTGTTCCGGGAACGTCTCGCCGATTTGCTGACCTAAATAGTCGGCAATCAAGGCGTCGTACGCTGCCGTATGACGGAACGCCCTCAAAGCGAGTCGTTGCCGCGTCTCAAACGACGTACCGCCATTCTGAATCTCTGCGGCAACGTTGCCGTAGTCGGCCGGGTCGACGACGACCGTCACGCTGGCATGGTTTTTCGCGGCTGAACGGAGCATGCTCGGGCCACCGATATCGATGTTTTCAATCGCCTCTTCATACGTCGCGTTCTCTTTTGCGATCGTCTCTTTGAACGGATACAAGTTGACGACGACGTAGTCGATCGGCTCAATATGGTGATGTTTCATCTGTTCGACGTGTGAGTCTAAATCACGACGTCCGAGCAGACCGCCATGGACGAGCGGATGCAGCGTCTTGACACGTCCATCGAGCATCTCGGGGAACGATGTCACTTCCGAAATATTTTTCACGGGCAGTCCGGCCGCGACGAGTGCCGCTTCCGTCCCACCTGTAGAGATGAGTTCGATGCCCGCGTCGTGCAAGACGCGCGCGAGTTCGACGATACCTGTTTTATCTGACACACTCAGTAATGCTCTCACTTGAAAACCTCCTGTTGGTTCAACACTTGTTGTAGTACGCGTGGATAGAGTTGGTGTTCGATCGCTTGAATCCGGTGGGCCGCCTCGATGCGGTCACATCCCGCGATGTCGACTTCTTGTTGCGCGATGATTGGACCCGTGTCCATCCCGGCGTCGACGTAATGGACGGTGACACCGCTCGTCGACACGTTCGCCGCAAGCGCTTGACCGATCGCGTCTTTTCCTGGGAAGGCCGGCAAGAGCGACGGGTGGATGTTGATGATCCGACCCGGATACGCCGCGAGCAGCACATCTCCGATTAAACGCATATAACCCGCCAAGACGATATAGTCGACGTGTAGCGCTTCTAACAGAACGAGCAGCTCCCACTCAAACTCTGACTTTGACGCATACGCTTTCGGCTTGAACGAGAACGTCTGGATATGATGACGGTCTGCCCGCTCGAGCACTTTCGCCTCAGGCTTATCCGTGACGAGGAGCATACACTGTCCGCTCAGCTCGCCACGCTCAATCGCTTCCCAAATCGCTTCGGCGTTGCTCCCAGAGCCAGAGGCGAAGATAGCGAACCGCTTCACTGGTCGACCCCCATAATCCGGACGCCTGGTTTCGCTTCGACTTTGCCGATCCGATGCGACGTCTCCCCGATCCGTTCGAGCGCGGCTTGTACCGTGTCGACGTCTTCGGGACGTACCGTGATCATGAAGCCGATGCCCATATTGAACACGTTGAACATCTCTTGCTTCGACACGTGGCCGACTTGTTCGAGCCAGTCGAATACCGGCAGGCTCGGCCAGCTTGATGCGTCAAACGTGACACCAAGACCTTCAGGCAGCATGCGCGGCACGTTCTCATAGAAACCGCCGCCAGTGATGTGGGCCATCCCTTGGACGAGCCCGGTCGAAATGGCCGCTTTCGCCGCTTCCGAATAGATGCGGGTCGGTAGCAATAAGGCGTTCCCGAGCGTCGTATCGAGCATCGCGATTTCATCCATGTACTCAAGCCCTTGCGCCTCGACGATGTGACGAACGAGCGAGAAACCGTTCGAATGGACACCTGACGAAGCTAACCCTAGAACGATGTCCCCCGCTTCGATCGTCCGTCCATCGATGAGTAGCTCTTTCTCGACGACACCGACGGCAAACCCGGCGATATCGTACTCCCCGTCCGGATACATGCCCGGCATCTCGGCCGTCTCGCCGCCGACGAGGGCACACCCTGCTTGGACGCAGCCTTCGGCCACACCCGCGACGATGCGTTCGAGCTTCGCCGGTTCCGCTTTTCCAGTCGCGATATAGTCTAAGAAGTAGAGCGGTTCGGCTCCGTGGACGAGACAGTCGTTGACGCACATCGCCACGCAATCGATTCCAATCGTATCATGTTGGTCGAGCGCGAACGCGAGTTTTAGCTTCGTGCCGACCCCGTCCGTCCCGCTCACGAGGATCGGATGTTTCAATTGCATCGAGCCGAGATCGATCATCGCCCCGAAACTGCCAAGTCCGGTCATCACTTCTGGACGCATCGTCCGTGCGACGTGACGCTTCATGCGTGACACCGCTTCATAACCTGCCTCTAAATTCACACCCGCTTGTTCATATCTTAAACTCATCGTCAGTCCCCCTCAAGCTTTTGTCTCTGTCACAAGTTCCGCCAGTTCAGTTGGATAAAGTCCGGTGAAGCAAGCGGCACACTGCCCGCGCAAGTTTCCTTCGAACGGTCGGCCGATCGCTTCGACCGTACCGTCTAATGTGAGGAACGCTAATGAGTCGGCCCCGATCTCTTGTTTAATCTCTTCGATCGATTTGGTGGCCGCGATCAACTCGTCCTTTGATGATGTATCGATACCGTAATAGCACGGATGTTTGATCGGTGGTGACGTGATGCGCACATGTACTTCGGTTGCCCCGGCTTCCCGCAGCAACTTGACGATGCGACGGCTCGTCGTGCCCCGGACGATCGAATCATCGACCATGATGACACGCTTGCCGTTGACAACCCCACGAAGCGCCGACAGCTTCATCTTGACGCCGCGCTCACGCAATTCTTGTGACGGCTGTATGAACGTCCGCCCGACATAACGGTTTTTGATGAGACCCATTTCGTACGGGATCCCGCTCGCCTCGGCGTACCCGATGGCTGCCGAGATGCTCGAGTCCGGGACACCAGTCACGACATCCGCCTCGACCGGTGCCTCGTTGAACATCTTTTTCCCCATCGCCTTACGGGCCGTATGCACGTTGATCCCATCGATGATCGAGTCTGGCCGCGAGAAGTAGATGTATTCCATTGAACACATCGCCCGGACCGCTGCTTCACTGTAACGTTCTGAGACGATCCCGTCTTTCGTGATCATCAACAGCTCGCCCGGTTCGACGTCACGTACGTACGTCGCCCCCACGACGTCGAACGCGCACGTCTCTGAAGCGAACACGAACGCCCCGTCTTCAGTCTTTCCGAGCGAGAGGGGACGCAAACCATGGACATCGACGCCGACGTAGAGCGCGTCTTCCGTCAAGAAAAGAAATGCGAACGCGCCGACGAGACGCGCCAAGCTGTCCGAGATCCGCTCTTTCAACGAGTTGCCGCGGCTCCGTTTGATTAAGTGGGCGACGACTTCCGTGTCAGACGTCGTCTGAAAGATCGCTCCTTCTGCCTCGAGCATATGCTTCAACTCGTTGGCGTTGACGAGGTTGCCGTTATGCGCCATCGCAAGGTCCCCGGTGAGCGATTTGAAATGGAGCGGTTGGACATTCTCAAGCGTGTTGCCGCCCGCGGTCGAATAACGGACGTGACCGATGGCGTGATGTCCGGTGAGGGCATCGAGCGACAGTTCGTCGAACACTTCGGCGACGAGACCGAGCCCGCGTTTCGCGTGCAGACGTTCGCCGTCGGTCGTGACGATACCCGTCCCTTCCTGACCTCGGTGTTGCAGGCTGTGCAGTCCGTAGTAGGCGAGGTGTGACGCTTCGTGGTGATTGAACACCCCGAACACCCCACACTCCTCGTTCATGCCTCGGATGTCATATAACATGGAATAGCTCCTTCCCATACACGTTCAAGTTCAGTGACGTCCATTTCAATTAACCGATCGCTCGAGCGGACCTTCAGTTGCGCCACTTCGGTCACTTGACCGATTCGTGTGGCGTTCGTCAATTTGGCGAACGTGTCCGCGTGAATTGGCGCGACCGTAACGAGGAAGCGCGACTGTGACTCGCTGAACAGTGTCGTCACGAGATCCGTGCCGACGCTGACGTCTGCACCGAATCCCGTTCCGAACACGAGCTCAGGGAGTGCCGCCGCTAAGCCACCTTCTGAGACGTCGTGAGCTGCCGTGACGAGTCCTTGACGAATTGCCGTGAGCAGAGATTGCTGGTGACGGCTCTCGATCTCGAGGTCGAGCGTCGGTGCTTGTCCGCTCACTTTTCCGTCTTGCAACATTTGTAGCGCGCTGCCGCCAAATTCAGGCTTCGTATCACCGAGAAGGAAGATGACATCTCCCGCTGTCTTGGCGTGTGACGTCGTGATATGTTCCGGCTTCGTGATCAAACCGACCATGCCGACGACCGGTGTCGGGTAGATCGCCGTCCCGTTCGACTCGTTATAAAGCGAGACGTTCCCGCCGATGACCGGTGTGTCGAGTGCTAAACACGCCTCGGCCATACCTTCGACGGCTTGGTCGAGCTGCCAGAACCCTTCCGGTTTGTCCGGACTCCCAAAGTTCAAGCAATCGGTGAGCGCGAGTGGTTCGGCACCGCTCGCGATGATGTTGCGCGCCGCTTCAGCGACTGCGATGGCACCGCCGACGCGCGGGTCGAGGTAGACATATTTCGCGTTACAGTCGGTCGTCATCGCGAGCGACTTGTCCGTGTCACGGATCCGGATGACGGCCGCGTCGCTGCCTGGTGCAACGACGGTCGACGTTTGGACCATATGGTCGTATTGCTCGTACACCCAGCGTTTCGAAGCAATCGTCGGCATCGCGAGCACGTCTTTCCACGTCGCGAGCACGTCTGTGACTACCGGTTGAACTGGTGTCATCGCTTGGAACGCCTCGTAGTATGCTGGAACTTTTGACGGTTTATGGTAGACTGGCGCATCTTCCGCGAGCGCGTCGACTGGCACTTCAGCGGCTACTTCGCCGTGATGGACGAGACGGAGCACTTTCTGCTCGATGACTTCGCCGATCTTGATCGCATGAAGTCCCCACTTCGTTACGATCGCTTCAATCTCGTCTTCGTGTCCTGCCTTGACGACGAGGAGCATCCGTTCTTGTGACTCGGACAACATCATCTCGTAAGGCGTCATATCCGTCTCACGTTGTGGGACGAGGTCGAGGTTCATCTCGATACCCATGCCCGCTTTCGATGCCATCTCAGCCGAAGACGACGTCAGACCGGCCGCACCCATGTCTTGAATGCCGACGAGGGCCGGATGTTTGATGACTTCAAGACACGCCTCGATCAACAACTTCTCCATGAACGGGTCGCCGACTTGGACGGCCGGACGTTTCTCATCGGCGTCTTCGCCGAGCTCTTCAGAGGCGAACGTGGCACCGTGAATGCCGTCGCGTCCCGTTGTCGCCCCGACGTACATGACCGAGTTGCCGACTCCTTCGGCAATCCCTTTTTGAATGTCTTCGTGGCGGATGAGACCGACACACATCGCGTTGACGAGCGGGTTGCCGGCGTAGGCCGGATCGAACGCGACTTCTCCGCCGACCGTCGGGATGCCGACACAGTTGCCGTAGCCAGCGATGCCGGAGACGACGTGGCCGAAGAGATGTTTCACACGTGATTCGTTCAAATCTCCGAAGCGGAGCGAGTTGAGGAGTGCGACCGGACGTGCGCCCATCGAGAAGATGTCGCGGATAATCCCGCCGACACCTGTCGCCGCACCTTGATACGGCTCGATGGCCGACGGGTGGTTATGGCTCTCGATTTTGAAGGCGACCGCCTGACCATCGCCGATATCGACGATTCCAGCCCCTTCACCGGGTCCTTGAAGGACGTGTTTTCCGGTCGTTGGGAATTTACGGAGCACTGGCTTCGAGTTTTTGTACGAACAGTGTTCAGACCACATGACCGAAAATAAACCGATCTCGGTGTAGTTCGGGTCACGGCCTAAGAGCGAGACGACGAGTGCGTATTCGTCGTCAGTGAGCCCCATTGTGGCATACAGTCTTTGTTCACGGATGTGCGTCGCTGTCGGTTCAGTTGTAAGTAACATGTCGTGTCCCCCATTTTACAATCGAAGTGAATAACCGTTTGCCGTCTTCTCCGCCGAGCATCGCCTCGACCGCTCGTTCCGGGTGCGGCATCATGCCGAGCACGTTTCCTTGCGCGTTTGTGATGCCCGCGATGTTCGCGACCGATCCGTTCGGGTTGTCTGTGTAGGTGAAAGCGATCTGGCCATTCGTTCGCAATGTCTCAAGTGTTGCTTCGTCACAGTAGTAGTTGCCTTCTCCATGTGCAATCGGGACGCGAATCGTCTCGCCCACCGCATAATCGCTCGTAAACATCGTCTCGTTCGTCTCGACTTTCAGTTCGACCGTCTTGCACATGAACTTCAAATCACGGTTGCGCATCAATACGCCGGGTAGAAGTCCTGCCTCGACGAGCACTTGGAACCCGTTGCAGACGCCGAGTACCGGACGTCCCTCTTCAGCGAACCGCTTCACCTCACTCATAATCGGTGAGAACTGGGCGATCGCGCCGCAACGCAAGTAGTCCCCGTATGAGAACCCGCCTGGTAAC
The DNA here is from genome assembly GCF_004337175.1 of Exiguobacterium sp. SH1S21. Lineage (NCBI taxonomy): Bacteria > Bacillati > Bacillota > Bacilli > Caryophanales > Exiguobacterium > Exiguobacterium sp. SH1S21. The sequence goes on from NZ_SJUY01000006.1 coordinate 206,393, forward strand.
AGCACACCATCAAAACCGACAAGTGACGTCTCCGTGTGGAATACATATTCCGCTTCCTCCCCGAGCACGTCTTTGACCGCATGATACATGTCGAGGTCACAGTTTGATCCCGGGAAGACGATGACTGCGAACCTCATGCGAGTACCCCCATCTCGATCCGATAGTTCTCAATGACCGTGTTGACGAGCAATTTCTCGCACATGTCACGGACCATCGCCTCGGTCGTCTCGTCTGCGACTTGAAGTTCGATGACTTTACCGATCCGTACTGATTCGACGCCTGCGAAGCCGAGATGCTCGAGTCCGCCTTTGACGGCGACGCCTTGTGGGTCAAGTACACTTTCACGTAATGTCACGTACACGTTTACTTTTTTCATTGGTCAGTTCCCCCTATGCGTGTTAACAATTGGCCGTACGTCTCTGTCAGTGATCCGAGGTCTCTGCGGAACACGTCTTTGTCGAGCTTTTGTTTCGTCTCTTTATCCCACAGGCGACACGTGTCGGGCGAAATCTCATCGGCGAGGATGATCGTGTCATCGAGTTTACCGAACTCAAGTTTAAAGTCGATCAAATCGATACCGTGTTTGTCGAAGAAGTCGAGCAAGACATCGTTCACCCACAACCCGAGTTGTCGCAATGTTTCGACTTCTTTGTGTGTGGCGACTTGCAGTAAACGGATATGGTCCTCTGTTAAAAGCGGATCTCCGAGTGCGTCATCTTTATAGTAGAACTCGACAATCGGCGACAACAGCGGCGTCCCTTCTTCCCAGCCGAGCCGTTTAGCGAGACTCCCTGCGGCGACGTTGCGTACGACGACTTCAAGCGGGATGATGTCGACGCGGCGTACGAGCTGCTCGCGGTCTGACAGTTTCTTGATGAAGTGGGTCGGAATCTTGTTGTCGTGCATGAGCTCGAACAAACGCGTCGTGATGGCGTTGTTCAACACGCCTTTCCCTGCGATCGATTGTTTTTTCTCTCCGTTGAATGCCGTCGCGTCATCTTTATAGTAGACACGGAGCACACCTTGTTCTTCTGTCTCGTATAACGCTTTCGCCTTACCTTCGTAGATTGCTTCCACCTGTATCGTCCCCCTTTAAAGTGAGAGGGGCATAGCGCCCCTCAACGATCACAAACCACAGCGTTCAAAGATTGTATCGACACGACGTACGTGATGGCTCGGGTCGAACAAGTCATCGAGCTCGTCACTCGTGAAGAGTGCGCCCATCTCGGCATCTTGCTCGATCAACGTCCGGAACATTGTTTCTTCTTCCCACGCTTGCATCGCTTTCGGTTGGACCGCGTCATAAGCGGCTTCACGTGACCAGCCTTTCTCGATCAAGGCGAGCAGGATGCGTTGCGAGAAGATGATGCCGAACGTCCGGTCCATGTTGCGGCGCATGTTGTCCGGGAACACCGTCAAGTTCTTCACGATGTTGCCGAAGCGGTTGAGCATGTAGTTCAGAAGGCCGGTCGCGTCAGGGAGGATGATCCGTTCCGCTGACGAGTGCGAGATATCGCGTTCGTGCCAAAGCGGGACGTTCTCATATGCCGTCACCATATGACCGCGAATCACGCGGGCGAGTCCCGTCATGTTCTCCGAACCGATCGGGTTACGTTTATGCGGCATCGCCGACGAACCTTTTTGGCCTTTGGCGAAAAACTCTTCGACCTCACGTGTCTCTGTCTTTTGAAGGCCGCGGATCTCGGTCGCCATTTTCTCGATGGATGTGGCGATCAAAGCAAGCGTCGACATGTACTCGGCGTGGCGGTCACGCTGTAACGTCTGTGTCGAGATCGGGGCTGCTTGAATCCCTAACTTGTCACACACATACGACTCGATGAACGGGTCGATGTTTGCGAACGTCCCGACGGCGCCGCTCATTTTTCCAAACTCGATCGTCTCGCGTGCGGCCATGAACCGTTTCTTGTTTCGCTTCATCTCTTCGTACCAGAGTGCGAGTTTCAAACCGAACGTCGTCGGTTCTGCGTGGACTCCGTGTGTACGCCCCATCATGATGTCATATTTGTGGGCTTTCGCTTTCTCGGCGAGGATGTCGATGAAGCGATCGATATCGGCTTCAAGGATGTCATTCGCTTGTTTGATCAAGTACGATAGCGCCGTATCGACGACATCGGTCGACGTGAGACCGTAATGGACCCATTTCTTCTCGTCTCCGAGCGTCTCTGAGACGGCCCGTGTGAAGGCGATGACGTCATGGCGCGTCTCCTGCTCGATCTCAAGGATACGCTCGACATCGAATGATGCCTTGTCCCATAATACGTTGACGTCCTCTTTCGGGATGACGCCTAGTTCGCTCCACGCCTCGCAAGCGTAAAGTTCTACTTTGAGCCATGCATCAAACTTGTTCTCATCTGTCCAAATCGCCGCCATCTCGGGACGGGTGTAACGTGAAATCATAAAACGGTCTCCTTCCAAATTGCCAGTTGTTCGATGGTGTGAAGCGCGTCCTCGACGGTACTGCCGAGCACGTTCAAGTGCCCCATTTTCCGTCCGGGTTTCGCTTCTTCTTTTCCATACAGATGTAGTTTAACATTCGATGGTAACGTTTGTGGGTTCACTTTATCCATATGTTCGCCGAGCAGATTGACCATGACGACCGGTGTGTACTGTGTCGTCCGTCCGAGTGACATGCCCGTAATCGCGCGGATGTGTTGTTCGAACTGTGACGTCTCGCAGGCGTCAATCGTATAATGCCCTGAATTGTGGGGGCGTGGGGCCAGTTCATTCACATATAGTGAACCGTCCTCCATCACGAACAGCTCGACGGCGAGCGTGCCGATCAATCCGACATGGTCAGCGAGCTGAAGTGCTAAATGGCGCGCATCTTCTAGAATGCCGGTGTCGAGCCGGGCCGGAACGATCGATAAATGTAAGATGTTATTTTGATGGATGTTTTCACTGATTGGGAATGTTGTCGTCTCATGTGCGCCTCTCGTCACGATGACCGAGATTTCTTTTCGGAATGGCAACCACGCCTCGGCGACATATTCATCTTCATTGAACTGTTCTATGAACGCGCGTACGTCCTGTGATGTTCGGACCACGGTTTGCCCTTTCCCGTCATAACCGAAGCGGCATGTTTTGATGACCAATGGAAGTCCTAGCAAATCTTCGGCCCGGTAAACGTCCCGTACCGATCGGACCGGCACGTAAGGTGCTACATGCAATCCGGCCGCCTCGATCATCTGTTTTTCGAACAGACGATGCTGCGTCGCTGTTAACACGTCCATCCCTTGCGGACATTTATCGGAAATCGCCTCAATCATCGCCGAGTCGATATTTTCAAACTCGTACGTGACGATGTCTGAACGGGCTGCTAGTTCTTTTGCCGCTGAGATGTCGTCGAACCCGGCGACGATACTCGGTGCGACTTGGGCTGCCGGAGCCTTCGGGTTCGGGTCGAGACTGAGCGTCTCGTAACCCATTGCGCTCGCACTGAGTGACATCATCCTCCCTAACTGTCCTCCGCCTAATATCCCGATTCTCATTAGACTAGCTCCTCCGTTCCGCGCAGCGCCATGTCTCGTTTTTGTTGACGATACGTTTCTAGACGATCGATGACTTCAGGGAATTGAAGACTGAGAATTTGAGCGGCAAACAGTCCGGCGTTTGTCGCTCCGGCTTTACCGATGGCGACCGTTGCGACAGGAACACCTGCTGGCATCTGAACGATTGACAGTAACGAATCAAGTCCGTTCAGTGCTTTCGATTGAATCGGGACTCCGATGACCGGAAGCGTCGTCTTCGCTGCTACCATACCCGGAAGGTGGGCCGCCCCGCCTGCACCGGCGATGATGACATGTATCCCTCGTTCCCGAGCCGCTTCGGCGTATTGGAACATCAAGTCCGGCGTTCGATGCGCGGAGACGACTTGCTTTTCGTATGGAATGTCTAACTCTTCTAGCGCGTCGCACGCATGCTTCATCGTCTCCCAGTCAGAAGAACTTCCCATGATCACACCTACTGTTGCCTTCACATCAACGTCCCCCTTAAATAAAGAAATCCCTAAACTGATTAAACAGTTTAGGGTATAGGCCATGACAAAAAAATGTCGGCTATACCCCATAGTCTGATCAGAATCGGTGATCAGGTAGAAACTTGCAAGCCATTTCCTTGCGATTATATGGAGCAATATTTGATTTTCTTAACTCACAAGCCTATCGTACCTTGTTCTTTGAAAACATGTCAACAAACAGCGAACAATTTAATTGTCTGAATATTTATCGTTCGTCTTTACGATGTTTTTACAAAAACAAAAAAAACCGCCACGCATTCGTGACGGTTTGGCATTATGGTTTGAGAGCAACGCACTCAAATAAGATTGATTGATGAGAATGAACAGGTTCGTCTTTGGTTCCCGTTTTTTCAAAGACAGGCTTTTCAATCCTTCGTACCGGGCGATACCCCATTTGAGCGATTCGGTCTAAACACTCACCGACTGTCTCGTTTGGCTCGACGTATACTTTGATTTTCTTGGCCATCTGTTATTCCTCTCCTTCATTTGAGTCACGATACAAAATACAAAAAAGCGGCGGCCCTTGAGCGAATGCTCCAGAACCACCGTTTGCCTGGCGACGTCCTATCCTCACAGGGGGAGACCCCCAACTACTTTCGGCGCTGAAGCGCTTAACTTCCGTGTTCGGCATGGGAACGGGTGTGGCCGCTTCGCTATCGCCACCAGACAAGGGATTGTTCCCTGAA